>CAZAOQ010000349.1:0-1513 GCA_964486795.1 uncultured Rhodocyclaceae bacterium | reverse complement strand
CCGATGCCCCCGAGCTTGACTTATTTTTCTTTATCTCTAAAGTAAGAGGCGTATCAGGGGCAAACTCGTCGAAAGTCGAGGACGCAAAGCTGCGGGGCTAAAGATCATATCCAAGCCAGCCGGGCCGCCGATGTGCCGCAATGGCGCATTGCGACCGCCGCGGTCCGCCTCGCTCCCCGCCGCTTTTTTGATTATCCAAGGAGTTGATGATGACCGGATCGATATCCACAGTTGGCAATTCAGCAAGTGCCAGCCAGCTATCCACACTAGGCGCAAGCAAAACATCGCCGTCACCGACCAAGGCTGCCGAAGCGCAAGCTTCTTCGACACCAACGGCCACCCCGTCAGTTATCGTAACCTTGGGCCAGTCCAAACCGTCAAAGGATCTTGGCCTATATACGAAACCGTCGATATCGCCAGCGAATGCCCAAAGTCCGGTAAATCAGGCCAGCAGCAGTGCCCCTCCGCCAAGTCAGGGCAGTGCCACCACTAATGTGAATGCGAACGCATCAAGTGCAGTGAAAGACAGCGGAGCCGCCAATCCGCAAGAACCCGCACCGGCCGGCAATAACCTGCGCGTCGGCTGAATAAAATAAAAAGCGGCGCTGCGCGCCGCTTTTTATAGACCGTTTATCCGGTCAGACCACCGTCGTCTGCGCCTGCCCGTCCTTACGCGCCTCGATACAGCCAATGATGTAGACGGTTTCCCCTTGCGCCTGAAGGATATCGATAGCGCGCTGGCGGCTTTCTGGCGCAACGATTACCGCCATACCGATGCCACAGTTGAAAACCCGATGCATCTCGGCATCGGCGACTTGCCCTTCCTTTTGCAGCCACTGGAATAGCAGCGGTAGCGGCCAGCTCTTGCTATCAAGCGTGGCGGTAAGGTGGTCGCCGAGGATACGCGGCACGTTTTCCGTGAGACCGCCGCCGGTAATATGTGCCATGCCCTTGACGCCACCATGACCCAGTTGCTGCATCAGCGCCAGCATGGACTTCACGTAGATGCGCGTTGGCGCCATGATCGCATCGCCGAACGGACGGCCGTGGAAATCCGCCTTCATATCCGGCCGAGCACGCTCGATGATCTTACGGATCAGTGAGTAGCCGTTGGAGTGAGCGCCGCTCGATGCAAGACCGAGCACCACGTCGCCTGGCACGATGGTTTTGCCATCGATGATCTGCGATTTCTCGACAGCGCCAACGGCGAAGCCGGCGAGATCGTATTCGCCATCCGGATACATACTCGGCATTTCCGCCGTTTCGCCGCCGATCAAGGCGCAACCTGCGAGCTCACAGCCCTGGGCAATCCCCTGGATGACCGTGGCCGCCGTGACGACATCAAGCCGGCCACAGGCGAAGTAGTCGAGGAAGAACAGCGGTTCTGCACCCTGTACAAGAATGTCGTTGACGCTCATCGCCACCAGGTCCTGGCCGACGGTGTCGTGGCGGTTCCACTGGAAGGCCAGCTTGAGCTTGGTGCCGACGCCGTCGGTGCCGGAGACCAGCACCG
>CAZAOQ010000348.1:0-1515 GCA_964486795.1 uncultured Rhodocyclaceae bacterium | reverse complement strand
TGCTCTTCGTGCAGGGCCATTCGTCACCGGGCTTGTATGCGCGCGCCTTTCTGCTTGGCCGGTTGAGTGAAGGGCAGCTCGACAACTTCCGTCGCGATGTCGATGAGGGTGGCTTGACGTCTTATCCGCACCCCTGGCTGATGCCGGACTTCTGGCAGTTTCCCACGGTGTCGATGGGTCTTGGTCCCTTGCAGGCGATCTATCAGGCGCGCTTCATGAAGTACATGGAGTGTCGTGGGCATATTCCTGCGGGCAGTTCCGATGAGCGCAAGGTGTGGGCTTTCATGGGCGACGGCGAGATGGACGAGCTGGAGTCGATGGGCGCGATCAGCATGGCCGGGCGCGAGACTCTTGATAACCTGATCTTTGTCGTCAATTGCAATCTGCAGCGCCTCGACGGCCCGGTGCGCGGTAATGGCAAGATCATCCAGGAGCTCGAGTCCGAGTTTCGCGGCTCAGGCTGGAATGTCATCAAGCTGGTCTGGGGCAGCTATTGGGACCCGCTGCTGGCGCAGGACAAGAGTGGCCTGCTGCGCCGACGCATGATGGAATGCCTCGATGGTGACTACCAGACGTTCAAGGCCAAGGATGGCGCCTATATCCGCAAGCACTTTTTCGGCAAATATCCGGAGCTTGCCGCGATGGTCGCCCACTGGTCAGATGATGACATCTGGAACCTCAATCGGGGTGGTCACGATCCGCACAAGATCTACGCGGCTTACCATACCGCCAAACATCACAAGGGCCAGCCCACCGTCATTCTCGCCAAGACCATCAAGGGTTACGGCATGGGCGGCTCAGGGCAGGCGCAGAACATCACCCACCAGCAGAAGAAGATGGGCACCACTTCTCTCACGGATTTCCGTGATCGTTACAATCTGCCGATTGCCGATGCGGATGTCGAAAAGCTGCCCTACCTGAAGTTTGCAGAGGGCTCGCCTGAGCTCGAATACCTGCGCAGTCATCGTCAGGCGCTGGGTGGTTATCTGCCGAGCCGTCGCCAGCGCGTGACACCATTGGCCGTTCCGCCGCCGGAGGCTTTCGATGCGCTCTACAAGGCCAGTGGCGATGGTCGTGAAATCTCGACGACGATGGCCTTTGTGCGCATTCTCAACATCCTCATCAAAGACAAGATACTGGGGTCGCGCGTCGTGCCCATCGTGCCTGACGAATCACGCACTTTCGGCATGGAAGGCATGTTCCGCCAGCTCGGCATCTGGAATCAGCTGGGTCAGCTTTATACGCCGCAGGATGCCGAACAGCTGATGTTCTACAAGGAGTCGAAGACCGGTCAGATTCTCCAGGAGGGCATCAACGAAGCCGGCGCGCTGGCCGACTGGATCGCCGCCGCCACTGCGTATTCGACGCACGGCGTACAAATGCTGCCGGTGTATATCTGCTATTCGATGTTCGGTCTGCAGCGCACCATGGACCTCGTCTGGGCCGCGGCTGATCAGCGTTCGCGCGGCTTCCTGATCGGCGCCACGGCGGGCCGCACGACACTCAACGGTGAGG
>CAZAOQ010000347.1:0-1529 GCA_964486795.1 uncultured Rhodocyclaceae bacterium | reverse complement strand
ACCGGTATCGCCAGTTCCGCAGGTCTGACCCAAAGATCGTATTGCTCGGCCGTCACATAACCCAGCGCCACACCGGCTTGTTTCAAGGTCAAGTCTTCGTGGTGCGCCCGCTTCGCAATCTCTGCTGCCCGGTCATAGCCGATATGCGGTGCCAGTGCGGTCACCAGCATCAGGGAGCGCTCCATGAGTTCCGTCAAACGCGCCTGGTTCGCGACGATGCCGCGCGCGCAATGGGCGTCGAAGCTCGTCATGCCATCGGCCAGCAGACGCACGCTCTGCAGAAAATTATGGGCCAGCAAAGGCTTGAAAACATTGAGCTCAAAATTACCCGAAGCGCCACCAATACTGAGGGCCACATCGTTGGCCATGACCTGGCAGCACAACATGGTCAGCGCCTCGCACTGGGTGGGATTGACCTTGCCCGGCATGATCGAACTGCCCGGTTCATTTTCTGGAATGGCGATTTCACCCAGCCCGGCACGGGGGCCGGAGGCGAGCCAGCGGACATCGTTGGCGATCTTCATTAAGGCAACCGCAAGCACCTTGAGATTGCCGTGCGCGGCCACCATGCCGTCATGCGCCGCCAGCACCGCATATTTGTTATATGCGCTGACGAAGGGCAGACCGGTGTCACAGGCCAGCACAGCGGCAACGCGGGCACCGAATTCAGGATGGGTATTCAAGCCGGTGCCGACCGCAGTTCCGCCGACGGCCAGTGGATACAACGAAAGCAGGCCGGTGTGTATCACCTGACGGGCATGATCGAGCTGCGCCACATAGCCGGAGAACTCCTGGCCGAGCGTCATGGGCGTCGCATCCTGAAGGTGAGTGCGGCCGGTTTTCAGGAGATCGGCAAAGGCCAGGGATTTCTCATGCAGGGTCTGCCGCAGGCGCTCCAGCGCTGGCAAAACAGTACGCGTGACGCCCAGAGCGGCGGCCAGATACATGGCAGTCGGAAAGATGTCATTGGAAGACTGGCCGAGATTGACGTCATCGTTGGGATGCAGGACACGTTCCCGCCCCGGAGCACCGCCGAGGAGCTGCGAGCCACGATTCGCCAGCACCTCGTTCATGTTCATATTCGACTGCGTGCCGGAGCCGGTTTGCCAGACCGACAAGGGAAATTCGTCAGGATGCTGCCCGGCGATCACTTCATCCGCAGCGGCGATGATCGCACCGGCCTTGTCGGGTGCCAGCAAGCCAAGATCACGATTGACGGATGCAGCGGCGCGCTTGACGGTGGCCAGCGCCAGAATGAGCGCGACCGGCATGCGTTCACTGGAAATGGCGAAGTGTTCGAGCGAGCGCTGTGTCTGCGCGCCCCAAAGGCGATCAGCCGGCACTTCGATCACCCCGAATGAGTCGGATTCCGGTCGCGTCATGTTCATTGTCGTGACACGCTGTTCACTGTGACCAGTTGCATGTGGCAAACCACCATCGGTCCTAGCAGCGTGTGCATCTCAACAGGCTGTTCAGTGTTTCGATCACCACGATCCTGGTGCCGCCGCTGCTTCAGTTGGTGACCGACG
>CAZAOQ010000346.1:0-1536 GCA_964486795.1 uncultured Rhodocyclaceae bacterium | reverse complement strand
CTAGCAGCCTGTCGGGCTTTTTAGCCCGATATATGCTATAGTCATGTTATTGTAAATATTAAAGCGATGCGATGTCGAACTTTATTGTGACTGACCGCAAGACGGGGTATCTCCTGCCGCCTTCGGTGGATGACTGGCTGAACGAAGACCACCTAGCGCGGTTCATCGTCGAGGTCGTTGATCAACTCGACCTATCTCGCCTTATCGGGCAGTACGCCGGACGTGGCTCAAAGGCGCACCATCCGGCGACCCTGCTGGCCATTCTGGTTTATGGCTACGCCACGGGTGTTTTCTCCAGCCGCAAACTGGAGCGTGCCACCTACGACTCGGTGGCTTTCCGCTACATTGCGGCTGGGAGCCACCCTGATCACGATACGCTGGCCACTTTCCGCCGCCGTTTTCTTGGTGAGTTGGAAGGCCTGTTTGTTCAGGTGCTCGAATACGCCCAAGAGATGAAACTGCTCAAGCTGGGCACAGTCTGCCTGGATGGCACCAAGATTCACGCCAACGCCTCACGCCACAGTGCCCTCTCGCACGGGCACATCGAGAAGCTTGAAACCCAACTCAAGGCCGAAGTGGCCGAACTCTTTGCCTTGGCCGAATCAGCGGACCAGGCCGACATTCCGGACGGCGTCAGTTTGCCTGACGAGATCAAGCGCCGAGAAGAGCGGCTCGCGCTCATGGCGGCTGCCAAGGTTAAGATTGCTGTCCGCGCCGAGGAACGTGGTCGACGGGAGAAAGCCGAGTACGACGAGAAGATGGCTCGGCGTGCGGCCAAAGAGAAGGACAGCGGAAAGAAACCCGGCGGCAAACCGCCCACGGCGCCAAAACCCGGGCCAAAGGACAGCGACCAGATCAATCTGACCGACGAAGAGTCACGCATCATGCCGATCTCGGGCGGTGGCTTTGAGCAGGCGTACAACGCTCAAGCGGCCGTCGATGCGGCGACGATGCTGGTCGTCGCGACCGGTGTCACCCAAGCGCCCAACGACAAGGAGCAGATTGAACCGATGCTGATGACGCTCAAAGCGCAGGCCGAGGTGCTGGGATCAGTGGATTGCCTGATCGCCGATACGGGTTTCTCCAGCGAGAAGAACATCAAGGCGTGCGAAGCGGCTCACATTGAACCGCTGATCGCCGTCGCCCGAGAGCAGCACCATCCGAACTGGCGCGAACGCCATAGCGAACCGGCAACCTTGTCCGAGAGCGCGACGTCTATGCAGGTCATGGCGCATCGTTTGAAGACGAAGACCGGGCGCGCACGATATGCCTTGCGTAAGCAGACCGTCGAACCCGTCTTCGGCATCATCAAGTCGGTCATGGGCTTTCGGCAATTCTCTCTGCGCGGCTTGCCGAAGGTTACCGCTGAATGGGCGCTGGTTTGCCTTGCGTGGAATTTGAAGCGTATGGCCGTATTGCGCCTGATGTAAGGGATTTCATAGAAAAACCGTCGTCAACTAACCAAAAACAATACGTTTCCCGCTTCGCAACGCTTCAAACGGTCAGCCTCAAACTCTGTGTCCGACAGGCTGCTAG
>CAZAOQ010000345.1:0-1541 GCA_964486795.1 uncultured Rhodocyclaceae bacterium | reverse complement strand
GTTGTGATGCGATAGCATCGCGCCCCGCGAGCGTCCCGTAGTTCCTGATGTGTAGAGGATGGCGGCGAGATCGTTCCTGTGTCGTGACACGGTATGGAATTCGTCTGCGTGAGGCGTTGCAGCATGGATCAGCGAGCCGTGGCCCGCATCGTCGAGTTCTAGCACGTGGCGGATGCCAGCTTGCAGAGCAAGATCAGCCGCATGCTCACGCAACTGCGGCCGACACACAAAGAGGCGCGGTTGAGCGTCGCGCAGGAAGTACGCAAGTTCGTGACGCTGGTAGGCCGGGTTGAGGGGCAGATAGACCATGCCCGCACGAATCGTCGCGAGATAGAGCACCAGTGCCTCGGCCGTCTTTTCTACCTGAGCGGCAACGCGGTCGCCCGGTTTCATACCGAGGCCGATCAGCAGATTTGCGATGCGTCCCGAGGCGCGTTCGATGTCGCCATAAGTCCATACCCGGCCATCGGGCAGAATCATGCAGGGCGCGTTGTGGTCGGCCGGGAAGCCAGCAGAAAGTATGGTGTAGAGGTTGTGGCTCATTGTGTCCGAATGGTGTTCGTAATGGCAGAGTCAGGCGCGGTCGATGCGCCAGAGGTGTGGGTCACTGGGTTGGAAGGTCTCGAGCAGTGCAGCGAAAAGGTGTTGTGCTTTTCCGCGATTGTCGGCCGAGTGGTTGCAAACATAGACGTCGATGGTCACGTAATTCTCCTCTGGCCACGTATGGAGCGACATGTGTGACTCGGCCAGCACAATCATCCCGGTCACGCCTTCATTCGTGCCAAAACGGTGAAAAATGTCGTTGATGGCGTTCAGTCCGGCGTCCTTGACCAAGTGGCGGCAGTGCGTAGCGATCAGATTTTCGTCTATGAGGTAACGCGGCTCGCAGCGGCAGCCATACAAGTCAGCGAGTAGATGCAGCCCCGGTTGCCGAGTTGTGCTGTTTTGGTGCTTCAGCGGGGCGTCGGAAAGATGTTCGATTCGGTTCATGTGTGAAAATTATGTGCCGGTGGGGCGAGAGTTTTTGCCAATCGTGGATAATGCCTCAAGATGAAAACGGCAGGGCGATGTAGACTCACCGCATGTTCGGGTGGCTTTTTTATTTTCGGCGGTATGCTCGTTTTGGGAGTTGATCATGGATGTCACGGGAATTGCGGCTTTGGCAACCGATATGAGCCAGACACGCCTCGCCAGCGAGGTTCAGATGGCTGTGCTCAAGAAAGCCATGAACATTGAATCGCAAGGTGCTCTGCAACTGATTCAGGCGGCCAGCCAGGTGATCAGCGGTGCCAACAATCCTCCGAATCTTGGCAATAGCGTGGATTCGTTTGCGTAAGCCGGAGTGGTTTGCTAGCTTTTGGGTTTTCGCAAATAAAAACGGCCCCCTGATCGGAGGCTGTTTTTATTTGTGTTTAGCACGCATCCGTTCATCACGCGGCGCATATATCCATAACGCAAGAGCCAAGATGGTGAATGCAAATCTGGGACCATGTAGGTTAGGTGCCAGGGGGTGGGCTCGGTGCTCGGTTGCACCACTGCCG
>CAZAOQ010000344.1:0-1545 GCA_964486795.1 uncultured Rhodocyclaceae bacterium | reverse complement strand
GTTTGCTCAAACTGTCACCGCGTCATTCATCGATCCGATCCTATGCTTTCCATTTCAAGAATGGCGACGCATCTTCAGCGCCAGCGTGCCTAACCCGGCGGTCCACACGGACCCTGAATCCGCGATGACTATCCGCATGGAGCGTAGGTTGCTGTACATCCCGGTACTGCACATCGATACCAACCTCATCAATGCTCGTCAGAAGTTGGCTGCCGTTAACCAGCTGGAGAAGTGGTGCGACGATGAGGTGATTTTGATAAACATGTCGGCTACCGCTCATGGCGAAGCGCAGACGGATGGTAACGCCATGAGAACGCGAAAGGTCAATCAAAACATCTTTACGGCAACGCCACCAATAGAGCCTACCGATCCTCTGTTTAAGAAGGTGGAGAGCGCACTTTTTCCTGATGGTGCGCGCGCCGAAAATCGACTGAACGATGTACGCATTGTTTGCGAAGCTGCGAAGTATGCAGCCATCCTTGTTACTGGCGACGGCCGCTTAAAGACACAGTCGGGCGGAATCCTCGGCAACCGTCACAAGCTGAAAGATATTGTGAAGATCCTCTCGCCTGATGAAGTAGTAGTTTTTGTACGACAGAAAATTCAAGAGCGCGACGAATTCAACGTCCGGTTCGTCAAAGAATTCGGTGGTGAGCTTCCACCGTGGACGGGTCATGACCAAATCGACACCCAAACCGGCAGTCGAGTGGACCTGCGCGAAAAGCCGCGCAGGCCGCGCACTTCTACGTAGAGCGCCTATGAGCGAACTCAACGCTGGACAAGTTTGGGAAGCCCGAGAGGGGTTGGAGCAGGGTGCTGCCACGGTTCTCGGAAAGATGCTATTCGAGTTCTCCCGCCTTGATGTAAATCTTGGACTGTGCGTCGTATGGACGGAAGGTGGACAACGATTGGAAGAGTTGACCAAGCGGGTAGCAGAGTTCACTTTTCATAAGAAGCTCGACTTTCTTAACCAGTTTGTGGAACAGTCCCTTCCGCAAGGTTCGAAGAGGCATACTGCATACACCGAGTGGATAGCTCGCGCTCACGCATCAAGGCTCAGGCGAAATCAGCTAGTTCATGGCCGCTGGGGAGTAGATCCAATGCAGAGCCAAGTCATCAACGTGATCGGTTTGCCAACCTCGTCGGAGCAAACCGAATTTCGGTACACACTCGGCGACCTTGAGGGTATGCTGGAGGAATTGAAGCAATTGCAGGCAAAGCTGCACGAGCTTAGAGAGCGATGGCCGTTATGACGTGCGCTCTAACTACTAAGATTAGATCGTGCGCAGCCACGATCTGAACCTCCATACACAGACGAGTTCAAGGCCAAAGCAGTGGAAGTATGCCTGCAACCCGGCGGCATCAATTGCCGCAGTTGCCCTGGCCAATCGTAAGCATTCAGCTGATCCACGTATGCTTAAAGCGGTTGTTCGTGTAAAGGCTTTGTAGAGCGAAGCGGCTACAACGAGTCGATCTGGCTGTTGAGACAAGTGGGCAAGTTTTCTAGCGTATTGCGTAGCCAAGCTGCCGGATCGATCCCATTGA
>CAZAOQ010000343.1:0-1559 GCA_964486795.1 uncultured Rhodocyclaceae bacterium | reverse complement strand
ACAATTTCGTCTTGATTTGAACTTGCGCGGCTTTTTGCGGCTACTTGTTCAGTGATTCCTTAGAATGCCATATGCACTTATCCAATATTATTATGTGAGTGATTTACATGAAATCCATAGTTCTCGGTCTCAATCTTTGTTTGGTTTTTTTTGCTTCAGGGTTGTCCATTGCGCAAGACTCCGGCCCCTCATCTTGCGATGATCCACGAATGCTGCAGATGCAAGCCATGCAGGCGCGCATTCTCGGTGCCATGGGTGGCGCGATGCCGGCACAGGGCATTGCTGCGGGTCAACCGGCGCCGGTTGCAGCACTATCCGAAGCGGACTTGAATAATAAAATCATGACGTTACCTAATCGACCTGAGCGTCTCCTGATCAAGGACAGGAAGGACGGTTTCACGGTCAACGGCATGGGTTATGTCGACCCGGAAGGCCGCATCCGCAATTACGCAATCGACGTCATGTCAGGCCTAGTCACTTATCTTGCGGAGGTCGAGCAGAACACCTACCGTATCAAAGTCACGCGTGCGGGAACCGATGCAGAGCCGATCGTCATCGGCTCTGCTATGCGCAATGGCATGGGCTGGCAGGTCGATAGCGCTACTGGTAAGCGTATTACCGGCCAGACGCTCACCGTGCTGCCCGGGGCGGGCTATCTGGTGACGCGCGATACGGCTGCATTTCTGTATCGTGCTGGGCAAAGTACGACCAATATTGCCATCCCGAATGGCTTCGTTGCAGCGCGCTTCCAGCGCGGCGACGTCATGGGAACCAATCATCTACTGTTGGAACGCGACGTCGGTGATTCGTCGCAGGAGAAGAAGCTCTTCGATTCATTTAAGGCGCTGGGTAGCACACTGGGCCTCAACAGCAAGGAAGACTATGCCCTATTGAACATCAAGACTGGTGAAATGATCGCACTGAACGTTTCCGAATCCGGCAAGAACGTCAGCAATTACTCGAATTGTCGGCGCAAGAACAACTTCGTCAATGAATGCGCTAATGTCGATTTTCGGGAATCGCTCTACGACAAACTCGGACGCAACCTTTCGCATTACTACTGGCGAATCAATTGGTTCAATACACCTACGGCGCCGATTCTCGTTGCGCAGGAAAATGGGCTGAAAGAAATCACCATCCGCGACCTTAAGTCGGGCAGGAAGGTGACTGCGTTTAGCCGCATCATGGGGATCGCCGGACATGACAGCGTGCAGGACGATACCGGCAAAATCCACATAACCGCGCAAATGGGCTTTTCCGCCGAAAAGATCGAAGATGCCGTTGCCTTCTTGGCGGCAGCACAAGAACCGCTTGCCAACGTGGAAGGTGCCAGGCAGTAAAACTGCTAGCGCGAACCGAACCGATCTGGCAAAACAAATGAAGCCTCTGACGAGGCTTCATTGAACGGCAACATATCGGACGAGCGGTAGGTCAGCGATAAAAATTGCTGACTCACCAGTTGGCACCGACCCATCCTGCAGCAACGAGCGAGATGTCGGCCAAAGATCGACAGCACTTTGCCGAGATGGCTTCCTATTGCGGGGGTGACTTGAAAGGAA
>CAZAOQ010000342.1:0-1586 GCA_964486795.1 uncultured Rhodocyclaceae bacterium | reverse complement strand
CGCCTGCGGCAGGCCAGACCACACTGCCGCAGGGCTACCAGACGGCGCTGACGCCGCTGATTGCGGCGAATTGGCAGTAGGAAGACGGCCGTTCTGAGGGGTGGGAATGAGGCAGCTTTACGCGCTTCCTCGCCCTCTCCCCCGGTTCCTCTCCCTCTGGCGGGAGGGGGCGTCTAGAGTCGCTTTTGCGACTTCCATACTAATCAAGACATTTGCAGGACATCAATGGCACGTCGTTTCGACAGCGACATCGCTTCAGGTAGCGAATATGCAAGACAGTCACAGCAGTAACCCACCCGACAGCGGGTTGGCGGCACTTCTGACGATCGCCGGGTTTCACGGCATCGCCGCCGACGAAGCGAAGCTCAGGCATGAGTTTGGCGTCAGCCAGGTCGCCGGTGCCGCAATCGCCGGCTTCACCACGCAGAGCATATTGCTCGCGGCCAAGAGCCTTGGCCTGACGACAAAGGCGATCATGCAGGATCCGCAGCGCCTGGATCGCGCACCGCTGCCGGCCATTGCTCAGGATCAGGCGGGTAATTACTTCATCGTCGCGAAATATGACCCCGGCCAAGCGAAGGCCGGTGCGGGAGAGGCTTCTATCGAGGTCGATCCATCGAAGGCGCGGCTGCTCGTGCAGCGTTGCGGCGAAGCGCCGCGCATCATGTCGTTGCCCGACTTGCTGGCCGACTGGACGGGCGAATTGATCTTCTTCACCTCCAAAGCCAATTACGCCGGTGATGTGTCGAGGTTCGACTTCAGCTGGTTCATTCCCTCGGTCGTCAAATACCGCAAGCTGCTGGGAGAAGTGCTGCTGATCTCCTTTGTGCTGCAGATCATCGGCCTGGTGACGCCGATGTTCTTTCAGGTCGTGATGGACAAGGTGCTGGTCAATCACGCTATGAAGACGCTCAATGTGATTGGCGTCGCCTTGGTGGCGGCTATCGTTTTCGAAGTGCTGCTCACCGGCATACGCACTTACGTCTTCGCGCACACCAGCAGCAAGATCGATGTCGAACTCGGCGCACGACTGTTCTGCCACCTGCTGGCCTTGCCGATCGCCTACTTCGAATCGCGCCGCGTCGGCGACTCTGTCGCCCGAATTCGCGAGCTGGAAAATATCCGCTCGTTCCTGACCGGAAACGCCATCACGCTGGTGCTGGATCTGGCGTTCTCGTTCGTCTGTATCGGCGTCATGCTGTGGTACAGCGCCTGGCTGACGCTGATCGTCGTGGTGTCCATCCCGCTTTATGGCGTACTGTCGCTGCTGTTTACGCCGGTGTTGCGAGCGCGGTTGAACGAGAAATTCAATCGCGGGGCCGAGAATCAGTCGTTCCTGGTGGAGACGATCAGCGGCATGGGCACGGTCAAAGCGATGGCCGTGGAGCCGCGCTGGACGCAGAAGTGGGAATCGCAGCTCGCGTCGTACGTGGCGGCCGGACTTTCGGTTAACAACATGGTGAGCTTCCCTTTGTTTTTCGTTTTCCAACTGATCGGCATTATGCCGCTTTCTGTTGCTCATGCTGAGCGTTGACCCATTGCTTCAAGAAGTTAGCTGGCGAGGCGTAGCCGAGCGTGGAATGCAA
>CAZAOQ010000341.1:0-1596 GCA_964486795.1 uncultured Rhodocyclaceae bacterium | reverse complement strand
ACGAACGTTCAGCCAGAGGCGGTGATTTCCGCCATTGATGCCGACAGCATCTACATGATCCCCGGCATGTTGCATGACCAGATGCTCGACGAGATCGTCTGCCACAAGCTCGGTATTTTGGCGCGCGCCGCCGACCTGTCTGTGTGGAAGAAGCTGGTTGAGGCGCTGCAGCATCCGCAGCATGAAGTTAACATTGCCTTCGTCGGTAAGTATGTCGATCTGACCGAGTCCTACAAGTCGTTGATCGAGGCTCTGGTGCACGCGGGCATTCATACGCTGAGCAAGGTCAAGATTCATTACATTGACTCTGAAGGCATCGAGAAAGATGGCACCGGCGTGCTGGATACGATGGATGCCATTTTGGTGCCGGGTGGTTTTGGCCGGCGCGGTACTGAAGGCAAGCTCAGTGCGATCCGCTATGCACGCGAGAACAAGATACCGTATCTGGGTATCTGTCTCGGTATGCAGCTCGCCGTGATCGAGTTCGCCCGCGACGCGGCAGGTCTCTCTGGCGCGCACAGTACCGAGTTTGATAACCAGACACCTCATCCGGTGGTGGCGTTGATTACCGAATGGCTGGACCGTGAGGGTCGCATCGAGCAGCGTGACGCTAATTCTGATCTCGGTGGAACCATGCGCTTAGGCGGACAGGCCTGCAAACTGGCGGATGATTCGCTGGCACGTGAAATCTATGGTGCAGATCAGATCGTTGAACGCCATCGTCATCGTTATGAAGTTAACAACGCTTATCTGCCGCGCCTGGAGCAGGCCGGCTTGAGGATTTCCGGCACCTCGGCAGAAGGCAAGGCTTTATGCGAGATGATCGAGTTGCCACGCGAAGGTGCGAACGCTCATCCGTGGTTCGTCGGTTGCCAGTTCCATCCGGAGTTCACTTCGAATCCACGCAACGGCCATCCGTTGTTCATTTCCTTCGTCAAGGCTGCGCTTGCGGCACAGCGCAAGGCCTGAACCAGACAGTCACAGTAGGGCACACACCATGAAACTCTGCGGTTTTGATGTTGGCCTAGACTCGCCGCTGTTTCTGATCGCCGGACCCTGTGTGATCGAGTCGCGCCAGATGGCGCTCGACACGGCGGGTGAGCTCAAGGAAATCTGCGCGGCGCTGGGTATTCCCTTTATCTACAAGTCTTCGTTCGACAAGGCCAACCGCAGTTCGGGTCAATCCCCTCGCGGGCCGGGCATCGACGAAGGGCTGGCGATCCTTGCCGAAGTGCGCGAGAAAATCGGCGTGCCGGTGCTGACGGATATCCATGAAACCGGCCAGATTGCCGCTGTGGCTAAGGTCGTCGATGTACTGCAGACGCCGGCCTTTCTTTGCCGGCAGACCGATTTCATCGAGGCGGTCGCTTGCTGCGGCAAGCCAGTCAATATCAAGAAGGGCCAGTTCCTCGCGCCCGGTGATATGAAGCATGTGGTCGCCAAGGCCAAGGCGGCTAACGGCAACCAGGACAGCATCATGGTTTGCGAACGTGGTGCCAGCTTTGGCTATAACAATTTGGTTTCTGACATGCGCTCGCTGGCGATCATGCGCGAGACGAATTGCCCGGTGGTGTTCGATGCCACGCATTCGGTGCA
>CAZAOQ010000340.1:679-1608 GCA_964486795.1 uncultured Rhodocyclaceae bacterium | reverse complement strand
GCGCGCTTTGACCGCGCGGTGGGCCTGTTGCTGGCCTCTGGCATTTCTGTGCCGCGCGCTATGGGTATGGTCACAGGCCTGTTGGGAAGCCATCAGCATGCGGGCCTGACGCAGTGCCGTCAGGCGGTGGAACAAGGCCAGAGTCTGTCGGTCGCTCTGGTGGGTTCGGGTCTGGCCACCCCGGTGGCGGAGTCCCTGATCAAGGTGGGCGAGCGTTCGGGGCAGATGGCCGAGATGCTGGAGCGCACCGCGCGTTTTGCCGACGATGATTTCGCGCGATGGGTGGATTGGGCTTCGCGGTTGCTGGAGCCGATCCTGATGACGGTGATCGGTCTGGTCATTGGTACCGTGGTCGTCCTGATGTACTTGCCTATCTTCGATCTGGTGGGGAGTCTGCAATGACCCTCGCGATGCAAAATGCGCACAGCGTCCTGACCCATGCGTTGATCGAACAGGCACGGATTGTTTCCGCACAGCAAGACGTTTCAGTGCTCATGAGCCTGCAGCAGGTCAGCGGCTGGTCGCCCGAGGCTTTGATGGCAGCGATTGGCGAAGGCTTTGGCTATGTGGTTCTGGCAATGCGGGAGCTGCAGGCACTGCGCCCCGATTTCGATGCCATCGGCTATTCCGAGTGCGTGCAGCGCGGCGTGCTGATCGCCAGTAATGACGAAGGAAGTATTTATCTGGTGCTCTCTGACCCCTTTGACGGCAGCGCCGAGGATTGGGCCTTGCGCCGCTGCGCGCGGCTCGGGCTCCAGCCTCTCATCGCACTGGCCCATCCTGACGATCTACAAGCCTATTTTGTCCAGCAGGAGCATCTCCTGCGCGCGATGGATGACTATGAGGTCGGTCTCGCCGGCCGCAACGATGAAGAGCAGCGCGCCCGGCCACAGCCGCAATAATCTCGGTATCTCCCGATCCGGTCAGTG
>CAZAOQ010000340.1:0-669 GCA_964486795.1 uncultured Rhodocyclaceae bacterium | reverse complement strand
GCCGGCCGCAACGATGAAGAGGTGGCTGCCGTCATCACGCTGGCGACGATCAACGATGATTCGAGCGCCGTGGTCAAGCTGGTCAATTCCACGATCTATGACGCGCTCAAGCTTCAGGCGAGCGATATTCACCTTGAATGCGATGCGGGTTGTCTGCATGTGCTCTATCGCATCGACGGCGTACTGGTGCCGATTACCCAGGTGCAAGGCCAGGACATGGCCGAACAGATCATCTCCCGCGTCAAGGTGATGGCTGAATTGGATATTGCTGAACGGCGTGTTCCGCAGGATGGCCGCTTCAAGGTGCGGGTGAACGGGCGCGAGATCGATTTCCGCGTTTCGGTGATGCCCAACATCTTCGGCGAGGATGCGGTGCTGCGTCTCCTGGATCGCCAGTCATTGACCGAGGAAGCCCGCGCACTGCGGCTCGACAACCTGGGGCTGGATGCGCATACCATCTCTGCGATCCGCCGTCTGGCAAACAAACCCTATGGCATGCTGCTGGTCACCGGCCCCACTGGATCGGGCAAGACCACCACGCTCTACGCCGCGATCACCGAAATACACACCGGACGCGACAAGATCGTCACCATCGAGGATCCGGTGGAATACCGGCTGCCGCGCGTCTTGCAGATTCCCGTCAACGAGAAGAAGGGCCTGACCTTCGCA
>CAZAOQ010000339.1:0-1613 GCA_964486795.1 uncultured Rhodocyclaceae bacterium | reverse complement strand
TCCAGTATTTGAGTGTTTTCATGCTGGGCTCCTTGCGGCGATCAGAAGACAAAATCCAGCGTCACGGTGTACAAATTCACCGTGAAGGCACCTTGCGTAAAGGCCGTCGTGGGGTTCATGAACGCTCCGCGATTCAGCCCCGGCGCCATACTGGGCTTGTAGGTGCGATCCCACTGCGCCTTCAGTGCCACATTCTTGTAGACATCGTAGCGCGTGCCGAGCGTCACCGTGTGCTGCTGGTTGTGGGTGTTGACCATGCTGTCGAACGTGTTGATGCCATCAACCAGCATCTGAAGCATCGGGCGCATCGGTGATCCGACCGGGGCGGGGTTGACGGGAGGCGGGTACCGGAGTGGCGGCTCCTTGGAGGTCATCCGCGCGTAGCCGACGTAAGGGGTGAATTTGCTGAGTCGATAGCCGAGCAGCAACGACCAGGCATCGGTATCCTGAATCGAAGGGCCATCGCCGCGACCCTGGACATACTCGCCTTGCGCCATCAATTTGCCATCGTCGTACATGTAACCAAGATCGAGCAGCGTAGCCTTAATATGATGCAAGTCGGCATTCGGCGCCGGATATCCCACCAAAGAGCCATAGCTGAACAACAAGTCGAGACCGCTAATGTCATCATTCTGCGAAGATGTTCGGGTCTTGTTATAACCAATACGAAACGTCGACGTGCCCTTCTCATAAGTCAGATTGATGTTCTTGTCAGAGCCCCTGACATCAATGATCGCCCAGTCACCCTTGTTCTTGACTATTGACTTAAGACGGCCACCACTCATCTGCGCACTCAGCATGCCACCAGCGACCTCAAATTTCGCGCCAACTTCAACACCGTCCATATGCGTCAGCGGGTTGAGCATGTAGACTTCATAGGGCGGACGCACATTGATCTGCGAATAACCGATATTTCTAAAATCAGAAATCATGAACACCGGCACCACAACGCGGCCGGCACGCACATACCAGTTGTTGTTGACCTGATATTTGAAGTTGGCCCACTCGAATTCAGGCCGATAGGAGTTGTCGGCGCGATGATCGGCGACCACCTGCACGGTGCCGGTGAGGCCGCTACCGAAATTGGCGTTCGCTTGTACGCCAAGCTTGGTGTCGACGCCGAACATGGTCGAGCCGCTATTGCCCGGGCCGTTTGGCTGGAGGACGCTACCGCGATAGTCCGCCTCACGTGTGTCGCTATGCGTAGCACCCAGAGTACCAAAACCACTGAAGCCGTAAGTCACCTCGGCCAACGCTGGCTGAATGCCCAGCAGTCCTGCAAGGCCGAGGGCAGCGGCTATTGCCTTTTTTTTCATGAACTCATCCTTGATAAGGTTATGCGTTTCGCTGGCTGGACTCTTTGAACATCGTCTCGCCGACCATGCGCATATGCACACGTCCCGAAAGATAAGGGAAACTCTTGTTCAGTGTCTAGGGGAAATCTAAGAAACGCCGCAGAACATTGCGCTCATGAACGCCGGAGCTCAGAGAGATGCCACTGTCTGGACTCCGGGTTAAGCCCGGAGCGACAGCCCGGAGTGACAATGCTTTATCTCACTCTCCTGTCAGTGATCCAACACAATCTGCTGCGCATAAAGAGGCAAGGAGCGACC
>CAZAOQ010000338.1:0-1614 GCA_964486795.1 uncultured Rhodocyclaceae bacterium | reverse complement strand
TGCGCCAGTTGGCAAAGGGCGAGGACATCACCCAGGACGTGTCGACGCTGGAGAACCCGGCTATCCTTGATCAGCTCAAAAATACTGCCTGACGGAGTGTGTTGCTGCGCGGAGTGAAAAGGGGCGCCGCGTGCGCCCCTTTTTGTTGATCCAGGCCCGATGCGCGGGCGCTCTAGGTGCTCTAAGCGCTCTATGCGCTGTGGTCTTGCAACTGCGCCGATTCGATGATGTGAAAGCCTGCAGGTGCCTGCCGTGACTGTGCCAGCATGGCGCGGGCCACGGCACGCGCTGCAATCGGCCGGTATGCGCGCGGCATCATGAAGGCGAGGCGCTGCATGAGTGTGCCGTATACATCTTCGAGGGGGCGGCTTTGCGCGCGTTTGCCGGCGAGGTAGGCCGGGCGGAATACGCTGCAGGACGGATAGCCCAGCGTGCGCAGTTCGTCCTCGATCTCGCCTTTGGTGCGCATGTAGAAGAACGGCGAGCGCGAATTGGCACCCATCGATCCCACCAGCAGGAATTGTTGCGTGCCCAAGGATTGCATACGTCGTGCCAAGGCAAGCACGTAATCGTGGTCGACGCGGCGGAATGCCGCCTGGGAGCCCGCCGCCTTGATGGTTGTGCCGAGGCAGCAGAATGCGGCATCGACGGCGGGCAGCGCGAGGGTGTTGAGCTGTTCGAAATTGACGATACGCTGTTCCAGTTTGGGATGGCGCAGGTCGAGCGGACGCCGCAGCAGGGCGGTGACTGTGCTGTATTCGGGGGCAGCCAGCAACTCGTCGAGTAGCTGGCCGCCAACCAATCCGCTGGCACCGGCGATGACGGCATGTCGGGTCATGGGTTCTTTCTGGATCAGGTTTGTCGGGGCGGGTTGTCGTAGCGCAGTACCGCAGTTTCGCTGGTTGACGCTGTACAATCAACTGCACATTGACTGTTGTCGCGATGACCATGGCTATCGATCAGAAGTTGTTTGACCAGAATTTCTACCGTGTGAGCTATCTGCTGTCACGCTTCACTGTGCCTTATATGCGCAGTGCGTATCGCGAATTCGACGGCGACATCCTGCTCAATATCGTCATCGGTGAAATCGGCACGCGCAACCTCGGGCAATTCTATGAGGCCAGCCACGACAGCGAAACCTTCGAAAGCCGTCTCGATGATGTCAGCGAACATCCACGCTTATTGCGCCCCTGCAATGCATTGTCGATCAGTGATGCCACCGGCATTCCACGTGAGACCGTTCGGCGTAAGGTGAATGCTCTGATCAAGCGTGGCTGGGTGAGCCAGAATGAACGCGGGCATCTCTATTTGACGCACGAGGTAGCCAAGCACTTTCAGCGCTTCCTCTTCTCCCTGATCGAGGAACTCCTGCCAGCTGCCAACGAACTTGCTCAAATCCTCGAGCAGGCCCCCGTCCTCTCCGAAACCCGCACCACTCGCTCGGCCATTACCGCGAAAGAGCGGTGACCGTTGCTGGCCGTGTTGCTGCGGATAGTGGACCGCAGCCAGTGCCAGTGCCGCGACACATTTTTTTCCTGCTTGATTCTGCGTAATCCTGTATGTCGCGGGTTTTTAGAATTGTCCGGTTCTGTAGCACATGAATTGTCCGCTTAT
>CAZAOQ010000337.1:0-1626 GCA_964486795.1 uncultured Rhodocyclaceae bacterium | reverse complement strand
AAGGGCAACATCATGAAGTACACCGAAGGTGGCTTCCGTGACTGGGCCTATGCTCTGGCGAAGAATGAATTTGGTGCTGAGGAGATCGACGGCGGCCCGTGGCTCAAGTTGCCGAACGGCATCATCATCAAGGACGCCATTGCGGATGCCTTCCTTCAGCAGATTCTCCTGCGCCCGGCCGAGTATGACGTGATCGCTACGCTCAATCTGAATGGCGACTACGTTTCCGACGCGCTGGCTGCTCAGGTCGGCGGTATCGGCATCGCACCGGGTGCCAACCTCTCCGACAACATTGGCATGTTCGAAGCGACCCACGGCACTGCGCCCAAGTACGCCGGCCAGGACAAGGTTAATCCCGGCTCGCTGATTCTCTCGGCCGAGATGATGCTGCGTCACATGGGCTGGGTTGAAGCGGCTGATCTGATCATCGCCGCAACCGAGGCGGCGATCAAGGACAAGATCGTGACTTACGACTTTGCCCGTCTGATGGAAGGTGCCAAGGAGGTTTCCTGCTCCGCCTTTGGTGATGCGATGATTGCACGCATGTAATGCGTGGGTGAGTTGTAAGGAGCGGGCATGCACTCGCTCCTTATTAAGCATTATCAAGAACTTAACACCGTGTTTCACTGACAGAAACGATAAGGGCTCCCACGGGGGCCCTTATCGTTTCTGTCTCCTGAGCGCAGGGAACAGGCACTCGGCCGCAGTCGTAGCCGAGTGTGCAGGCAGGGAACAATAAAAAGCCCGCCGGCACTTGCGTGCCGGCGGGCGGAATCCTGCGTGATAACGCGGTTTTACTTAGACTTAGCCTGCCTTCTGAATATTAGATGCTTGCTTGCCTTTCGGGCCTTGCACCACATCGAAGGAGACTTTTTCGCCTTCTTGCAACGACTTGAAGCCGGGCATGTTGATTGCGGAGAAATGCGCAAACAAATCTTCGCTGCCGTCATCCGGGGTGATGAAGCCAAAACCTTTGGCGTCGTTGAACCACTTAACTGTACCGAGTGCCATAAAACCTATTCCTTAAAATATACACACAAACCGACATGCCATGAAGACAGGCCAGGGCATGTTTGTGCTCCAAGTTCGCAACAGCTGCAGAAATCGCCAAGCGGTGAATCTTGTGGAAATACTGCGGGGCTTTCAACACTGCGGTGATCTTGACAAAAACAAACACGAAGGGCTTTTTACGCAATTTAAATCTGAGTGTCAACTATTTTTTATCAAGCCGTTTGACTATTCGTTTGCGGGTTTTGGCTGTCGAATCCTCCTGCAGTATCCGTGCCAGGCCTGTCTGACTATCGTCGATCAAGCGTTGATAGAGTGCGGCGTAGCGGCGTGCCGGTTTCGCCCAGCCCCAGTCACTGGCCATGCCGCTGCGTTGCAGTCCTCGCCACTCCTCCGCTGTGTGCCACATGGCCAGTGCGCGCCGCAAGGTTTGAATGAGTTCCGTGCTGTCAGGCTGTTCGAATACGAAGCCGTTGGCGCTGCCGTCAGCCATCGCTGCCGCCGTGGCATCGACGACGGTGTCGCCAAGCCCGCCCGTGCGACGGACGAGCGGAGGGCTGCCATAGCGCAGGCTGTACATCTGGTTGAGGCCGCAGGGCTCGAAGCGCGAGGGCATGA
>CAZAOQ010000336.1:0-1676 GCA_964486795.1 uncultured Rhodocyclaceae bacterium | reverse complement strand
GCTCTCAAGAAACACCATTTAAGTGATTGATTTCTATTGTGGTCATCACGCAGGTTGAGGATTGACGACGAGCTTCATACCCATTTTTTCGGCACGTTGAGACAGCTGGCGCAGCACTCTTTCGCGATAGCGTTCCTCGAAATACTCCTGCCCCTGGTCGGTGTATTCTTCGCCCTTGGTCAGCATCGTGTAGATCAACCTGGCCAGTTTATGTGCAGCCGCAGTGACAGCCTTCGGCTTATCCATGTGTGAGCACAATCGTCGGAAATACGCGCCCAACGCAGATTGGCTGGTGCGCAACGCAGCGGCAGCGAATCGCAAAGCCTGTGCGGCACGGTTGACCACCCGCTTCGTCTTGCCGCTCAGCACTTTACCTCCTGTGATCTTGGTGCCAGGGCAGAGTCCCAACCAACTGGCGAAGTGCTTGGCTGTTGAGAAACGCGACATGTCAGGGCCGACCTCCGAAAGCACCGTCAGTGCAGTGGTCACGTCAATGCCGTCGATACGGGTGAGATCGACGCCGCACATCTTGAACATGAGCTCACGTAAATTGAACTTGGGCGCGTTGCGGGTGCGGCTGCGCTTCTTACCCTTGGCCGGGTCGCCATCGTGAGACTGCAAGCGCTGCAACTGGGCTTCAATTTCACTGTCGCACTCTGTCAGCTGTGTGCCAATAAAGTCAAAATGTGCCAGCGCCTGCTTGAGCGCGAACAGATGCTCGGCGCGCCAATTCCCTTGCAGACTCTTGGCGATCTCCTCTCTGCTGGCTCGAATGCGCACATTCTTCATCGCCGCCAACATCTGACCATCGCGTTCGCCAGCGACGATGGCGCGCAATATCTTTTGCCCGGTCTCTCCCACTACATCGGAGATGACATTGGCCAGCTGGATGTTCATCTGCGTGAGCGCTTTTTGCATGTGTTGAATATGGCGTCCTTGACTGCGCAACAGCATCTCGCGCTGACGCGACAACGAACGCAGCGCACAGACTTCATCTGCCGGCCGGAACGCTCCGCGCAGCAATCCGTACGTCAAGAGCTGCTGCAGCCACTGGCAGTCCAGCACGTCGGACTTGCGGCCCGAGACGTTCTTGACGTGCCGCGCATTGACCAGCAATACCGTGAAACCCCGTGCATCCAGAAGTTCGAACAACGGTATCCAATACACGCCGGTGGATTCCATCGCCACGGTATCCACACCACAGGCTTTGAGCCAATCGGCAAGCTGTTCGAGATCGGCTGTGAAGCTGGGAAATTCGCGCACCGGCTCGTCGTCTCTGTCGGGCGGCACTGCTACGTAATGCGAAGCGCTGCCAATATCGATACCGGCAGCATTAGGGTGCGTCAGCGTCAACGCCGCTCGCGCTTTGACTGTCTTGATATTGATGCTGCGGTTGTGTTGTGCCATGGCTTGCTCCATCATTCGTCAGGGAATGTGACGCCACATCGGGTACGTCGTCTAGCTCACTCTCTCAAACGGGATATCGTCGCAGCGGCTGCTAACCGCTAAAACGATTCACCAATATCGATGACGTCACCCAGGACCACGCTAACCCGCGGGCAATATGCACCATTGCTCTATCGGTCTTCCGTGGCGCCACTTCCCACCTTGCCACAGCTCGCTCAACCAGTGTTTCTTCGGGGCGATTTGCGGCCGCGGCCCGATTACTTCGCTAA
>CAZAOQ010000335.1:0-1680 GCA_964486795.1 uncultured Rhodocyclaceae bacterium | reverse complement strand
ACCTATGTGTCCAACTTGGATGCTCTCAAAGGATTGGCTTTTTGCGTTAGCGTGGCGCATGCCAACTTCATGGCAGATTTCTTCAACCGTTCGGGTTTGCCAGCCGTGGCGCTAACTGGCGCGGACTCGCAGGCGGTGCGCACGGCTGCGGTGCAAAAACTTAGCAGTGGTGCGTTGAAGATTATTTGTAGTTGCGATGTGTTCAATGAAGGTGTCGATATTCCTGATGCCAACGCCATCCTGCTGCTGCGCCCGACCCAAAGCCCGGTGATTTTTCAGCAGCAAATCGGCCGCGGGCTGAGGCTTGCCAAGGGTAAAGATGCTTGCCTTGTGCTGGATTTCGTGGGGCTGTACAACAACGAATTTCGCTTTGATGTGTTGCTGAGGTCGATTACCGGCAGTAGCCGAAGACAGATTACCGATGCAGTGACCAACGGGTTCAGCACACTGCCGGCGGGTGTTCACATCCAGTTTGACCGGGTGGCGCGTGCGCGTGTGCTGGCAAACCTGAAAGAAGCACTGAACTTGAATGTTCGCCGTTTGTGCGCTGAGCTGTCAGCATGGGCTGCGTTGCAAAACGAGTCTCCCCTGTTGTTGCGTAATTTTTTGCTTGATTGTCAGCTAGAGTTGTCGGACGTTTACACAGAAGGTTCTAACGCCCGGTCTTGGACGAGCCTGAAGCGGCGCGTACTTTTGGAACAAAGTACCGAAGGGCAACGCGAAGCGGATATTGCCCGTCGGGTTTTCAGCGTGCTGCATGCAGACGATCCCAAACTGCTGGCAGCTTGGTGCGAGGCACTTGCGGGTGGTGAAGTGGATACACGGCGTGTGCAAATGCTGGCGTATCAGTTGTTGCCAACCCGTACCGAGTTGGTCACGCCGACGGGCTTTCTTTTGATGTTGGCGCAGAACCCTGTCGTGCACGCTGAGCTGCGTGAGTTAATTCCGATATTACAAGAGCGGAGTTCGCTCGCGTCAATGCCACTGACCGGTGCCCCTGACCATTGGGTGCTGACCTTCCATGGGCGTTATATGCGCGCGGAGATTCTGGCTGCCGTCGGGCTGGCCACCGCCACGGCACGGCCAAGGTCAGACAGCGGATGCGAGCCACTGACCGATATCAAGACTGAGATATTGTTTGTGACTCTGGACAAGAGCGAGGGGTTCGACGAGCGCGTTCAGTACAAGGACTACGCTATTAGTCCTGAACTGTTTCACTGGCAATCGCAAAATCGGGCTGGGCCGAACAACAACTCTGGACGTCGTTACACCGAGAGTCATACCAATGACTGGAAATTTCAGCTCTTTGTGCGAGAAGACCGAGACGCTGCTTATGTCGCCGTCGGGCCAGTCCAACTGGTATCGCATGAAGGCGACCGGCCGATTTCTATTACGTGGCGGCTTGAGCGGCCGCTGACAGCTGAGTTATTCCGGAAGTTCAGCGTGTTGCGGGGCTAAGTGGGTAGAAGCGTGAGTGATTTAGGTTGAACCGGCCTCCAGCCCACGTAGAACTTGCGCAAACAACCATCTGCACTTTCACTTCATCGTCATCGATGGGGTGTTCCAGGCCGATAAGCAGGCCCTCAAAACGCAGGCTACTGCTGCCCCAGCCAGACTCCATTCATCGTGATCAACGGCGTCATGTTTACCACCACAAATTCGGAGTAGCATCGAAGCCGT
>CAZAOQ010000334.1:0-1700 GCA_964486795.1 uncultured Rhodocyclaceae bacterium | reverse complement strand
GCCGCAGGCCACGTTCGATGTCGAGGCGCTTTCTGGAGCGCTCAGCCATCTCGCCACTGAAGAACTGATAGCCGTTCTTGCCTCCCTCCTTAGCACGGTACATCGCAGCATCGGCATGGCGGAGCAGGTCGACCGGGTCAATGGCGTCGTCCGGGTAGATGCTGATGCCGATACTCGCCGAAACGAAGCATTCCTGATCATCGACCTTGTAGTGCTTGGAGAGTCGCGTCAGCATGCGCTCCGCGCAATGTGCAACGCTCTCCTTGTTGCTTCCTTCGAGCAGAACGACGAATTCGTCACCCCCCATGCGCGCCACGGTATCCTCTCCGCGCACGCAGGTCTTGAGTCGGTCTGCCACCTGCAGAAGGAGCTTGTCGCCGAGGTCGTGGCCGAGTGAGTCGTTGATCAGCTTGAAGTTATCGATGTCCACGAACAACAAGGCGAGGGGGTTATTTGCACGTGCGGCGCGGTTTACAGAGAGACGCAGGCGGTCGATCAGCAAGGTCCGGTTGGGCAGGGTTGTGAGCTCGTCGTGCGTGGCGAGGTAGTCCATGCGCTCCTGTGCTTCACGCACCACCGTAATGTCACGGAATACCCCGACGTAGTTGGCGATCTGCCCACTGGCATCACGCACGGCATTGATCGAGAGCCATTCAAGGAAGATGTCACCATTTTTGCGACGGTTCCAGATTTCCCCGTCCCAGCGGCCGCGAGTCTTCAGTTCCTGCCACATTGCGGTATAGAACTCGGGCGCATGACGCCCCGACTGCATTAGCCGGGGCGTCATGCCGATGGCTTCATCGTGGCTGTAGCCGGTCAACGCGACAAAGGCATTGTTGATGGTGAGTATTTTGGTCTTTGCATCGGTGACGACGATACCCTCGGTCGTCATGTCGAACACACGTGCCGCGAGGTGGGTCTGTTCCTCAGCATGCCGCTTGGCCGTAATGTCGCGATCAATGCCGAAGGTGCCGATGATGCGCCCCTGTGGATTGTGGAGTGGCCCCTTGGTGGAGAGGAAGTAGCGCTTCTCACCAGCGCTCGTGCTGATGTGGTTCTCGAAATCCATGACGCTGTGGGCTGCCACGACGGCGCGATCTTGCTCGACAAGCGCCTGTGCCTCATCGACAGGGTAGAGCGCTTCATCGTTGCTGCCCATGACCTGTTCAGTGCTGCGGCCGGAGAGGTGCGCCGCAGCACTGTTGTAGAAGCGGTAGTTCCCCTCGACGTCTTTCACATAGATGGCGTCAGTCGTTCCCTCGACGATCGCCTTGAGCAATTCCTGGTTTGCCCGGTTTTTTTCGTGGTGGATCTGCATGGCCTTGAGGGCCAGGCAGACGATGATCTCGTCGAACATGAAAACGACATTTGAGAGCACATTGGCGGAGGTGAAGTCAAAGGAAAATGCGTGATACGGTGGCATGTACAGATAAGTGCCGATGGTCATGCCAATCACTGCCGCGAACAGGCCCGGGCCGATGCCGGCGATGATGGTGGTCAGGGCCGCTGCAGTGAAGAAGGTGAGGAGTGGCAGACCGACGTCCGGAGGGCCGATGAGTTCGCGGCTGATGTAGGCCACGGCGATCATGGTCAGTGCAAAGCCATAGCACAGCACCTGCGCCCGGGCGGACTTGCGCTGCCCTGGCCAGGGCAATCGCATGAATGCCACCGTCGTAAACAGCTGAAATAGTCGTTCACAT
>CAZAOQ010000333.1:380-1705 GCA_964486795.1 uncultured Rhodocyclaceae bacterium | reverse complement strand
GCTTTGACAGTTGCTTGCATGCAGATCGCATGACAAACTCGCCTAGCGGAATGATCAAACCGGAATGTTCGGCGACATCGATGAAGCGATCTGGCGGGAGATAGCCGCCATTCTTCTGCTGCCAACGAATGAGTGCTTCAAGTCCGATTGTTTTACCCGTCGCAAAATCGATTTGCGGCTGGAAGACGAGAAAGAAGTCTTGGTCGCGGATTGCCTGACGCAGGCTTTGGAGCAGGTTTGTGCGTTCCCTTAGATGTTCTGCCATTTCACCCGTGAATACCTGGTCACTGCCGCGGCTGGTTTCCTTGGCTCGCTTGAGTGCCATAAACGCACAGCGAATTACATCAGCGCTATCGCCGATTGCGGCGGGTGGTAGTGACGCGCGTCCCGAGGTCACGCTGATAGTGAGCGTCAAACCATTGACATCGATTGGCTCGTTAAATATGGCACTCAAGTGATCTGGTGCGAGTTCGTAATGGGTTCCGAGCAGTCCGAATACATCGCCTGAAATACGCGCGATAAGTACGCCATCATTAAGCCTGCTTTGCAGGCGCTGACCGATATTGGTGAGTAGCAGTTCGGCATCGCGCGACCCGATGGTTTCGGAGGTGGCACCAAAATAGTCGATATCCAGAACTACCACGACATGGTCTCGGGCACTGCGGTCGATTGCTTCCTGAATCGCATTGATAAATCCCGCGCGATTAGGTAATTCGCAGAGTGAATCGATATAGGCAAGACGATGCAGGTTATCGATCAGATTCAGATTATCGTTGGCTAACGAGATGTTTTGGCAGAACACTTGAAGCAAATATTGTTCGTAAGGTTCTAATTGTCGTGGTGTTGCCAGGAAGGCGGCTAAGCTCCGATCTTCATTGCCGCCAAAGAAAACGACGGTGGCTCGTTCGGTGAACACCGATGCATTGGTGGCGAATGCCTCGTTGAGACAAGAGCATATGTATTGATCTGGAATTTGATCGAACGTCAGTCCGATCATCGGCGCGAAGCTGCCAGCGGTCGCGATAATCGTGCGTGACCGGCTCTTGCTGTCCTCAGCACAAACCATGCCGTCGATCGGTAGGGACAAGAGGGCCGTGATTTGGGTCAGGATACCCTCGGCAAAATGGTTGACGCCGCGTTGTGTCAGCAGGTAGCCGCCAGATTGGATTATTTTTTCCAAACCTCGCCGGCTATTGTTCAGGGTCACAATTTGCTTGTAGCTGCGGAGCGCCGTAGTGATTGACGTCAACAGCCGCAATTGAGTCAGATCTGATTTTGTCCTGTAATCATTGATGTCATAGCGATTGATGACCTCCAGTTCCGGT
>CAZAOQ010000333.1:0-370 GCA_964486795.1 uncultured Rhodocyclaceae bacterium | reverse complement strand
GAAGGATGATGCGGATTTCGTCGAGTTTGAGTTCTTCGCGCGCAACGCGTATCAGTTTCAATCCGGCATCGTTGGTTTCCATAACCACATCGAGCAACATGACGGCAATTTCAGACTCTTGCTCAAGATATTGCCGTGCCTCACTGGCGCTGTAGGCATGAAGGATTTGCAAGGTGCGACCCAGGATGCGGATCGACTCGAGGGCATAAGTCGTTGCGGTGTGCACATCCGGGTCGTCGTCGGCAATCAGTATTTTCCAGGAAGGTAGGAACTGAGCATCAAGCGGATCCACCGTTTCCGGAAGGAAGATCAATCGGTCTTCTGTGGCCGTGTCTCTGGCTGTCGCTGACATGGTATCCCCAAGCAGTTT
>CAZAOQ010000332.1:0-1707 GCA_964486795.1 uncultured Rhodocyclaceae bacterium | reverse complement strand
CCAATGCTTGCTCTCCGAGCATGCATCGCTGAAACCCGCGCCAGTGCTTGATCTCCAGGCATCACCCATTGCACCACCCTGATTGATTGACTGCTCCACGTCTCAATCCGCTGTCGCCATCAGCGCATTCAGTCTCGCCAGTGCTTCAGCGACGATGCATCCTTGCGCCTCGATATTGCGGATGATCTGCTGCGGCGTGCGGGTATCCACCTCCACCACGGCGGTAGGGTTGACGGCCTTCAGGTCAAATACAACAGCATCAATGTCGGCAGCCTTGGTTTCCAGATCGCGGGCGGCTTTTTCCTTTTCCTGAATCTTGGCGTTCAGCGCCAGCAGTTTTGTATCGCTGGCCTTGTCTTTCTTCAGGCGCTGGAGCTGTTCTTTCAAGTCCACCACGGACGCTTTAATTTGAGCGGCTTCATCCAGCAGCGGCTGCATCTCGGTACGCGCCTTGGTGCGGCGTGCGGCGAAATCGACCGTCCACGAATAACGGCTTTCGCCTTCCGGCTTGCCGCGTTGTTGCAGCATGCGCGCATAGCTGGGGAAGGGCTTGCCGGCGTTGGCTTCATCCGCCTGCCAGGCGGCAGTGAGTATGGCAGGTAGTTGCGCATCGGCCAGCACTGCACCATTGGCGTCGAAGCCAAAATGCGCCAGCGTTAATGGCGTTTTCTTGCCGACCTTCACAGCGGCCAAGTCGTAGTACCAAATCTTCCCGGTTTTCTTGCCCTTGGTAAAAAACAGCAGATTGGTTTTAACACCCGCGCCCGCCGTGGAAAACACGCCACCGGGCAGGCTGACGATGGCCCACAGATCACACTCGTCCACCAGCTTGCGTTTGGTTTCAACGAACGAACTTTCGTTGGTGCGGAACAGCAGCCCCTCGTCCAGCACGATGGCGCAGGTGCCCTGCGATGCCAGCTCACCCAGGATGTCCTGTACAAACAGTACCTGCGTGGCGCTGGTTTCAAAGGCGAAGTTTTTCTGCGCGTCCTTACCTTCCTTGCCGCCAAACGGCGGGTTGGTCAGGATCACGTCAAAGGTCTTGGGCGCCTGATCGAACAGCGCCGCGTAAGTAGCACGGCGGGTCAGCGAATTGCCGTGCCATAGATTGGGTTGGTCGATGCCGTGCAGTACCAGATTCGCCAGCGCAATCGGGAACACCAGATTCTCTTTTTCGCGGCCAAAGAAAGTGTCGTGCTTGAGCGTGTCGATGTCGGTGCTGGTGGCGCTTTGGCCCAACTGGCGGGCAATGTGCTCGTAGGCAATGGCGAGAAAACCGCCGGTACCGCAGCAGGGGTCGTACACCGTTTGCCCGAGTTGCGGGCCCACCGTATGCACCATGGCGCGAATCACCTCGCGCGGGGTGAAGAACTGGCCGCCGTCGGAATTCTTTTCGCCCATCTTCAGCAGCAGGTCTTCATACACCTGCGACAGGGTGAAAAAATGTTGGTCATCAACATGGTCGATATTGATCTGGTGCACCTTGTCCAGAATGTCGCGCAGATTGGCCTCGGAATCGACGCGCACCTTTTCCACCGCCGTCATGGTGCGGCCCATGATGCGCTGCTTGCGGCTGGCCGCCGGGTTGGGCAGGCCGGTGCGGGTGTCGATGTCCAGGCTGTGCAGGTGCGGCAGCAATTCCTTGTTGATGAACTCGAACAACTTGCCATCGCCCGCTGCGAACAGCTCCTGGCGCTTCCAGCCGAA
>CAZAOQ010000331.1:0-1732 GCA_964486795.1 uncultured Rhodocyclaceae bacterium | reverse complement strand
CCGGCACGGCCTTGGCAGTCGCGGCGCGTGTCAAGATAGTTGTCGCCTTGTTCATGCGGCCATCTGTTTAATATTCACGTCCGTCAAATGCGTCTTTATGACGGAGTCGCGTTCGGGATTGAGCGTGACAGTGTTGATGGGTGCCCAGTTTCGAGTGTGGCCAGACCAGCGCGCCGGATTCATCTCTCGGGCCTTGAGATACAAGTCATGCCGAGCCGCCAGGATGGCATGGTCCTCGCCGGCATGACGCTGCGCCGGGCTGACATAACGAATACCGCTATGCCGATGATCGACGTTATACCAGCGCACGAAATCAGCAGCCCAAGAACGTGCTCCATCGAGATTGGCAAAGCCCTTGGTCGGGAACTCGGGACGATACTTCGCCGTGCGGAACAAAGACTCGGCATACGCATTGTCATCAGAGACGCGCGGCCGCGAGTACGAGGGTTTGACCCCCAACCAGTTGAGCATCGCCAGCACCGTCGTCGCCTTCAAGGTGGAACCGTTATCACCATGCAATACTGGTTTGCTCCCCAAGGCAGCAATCCCTTCGGCAAATGCGGTACGTCGCACCAGATGCGCAGCATGGTCAGCAAGATCGAGGTCATGCACCTCCCAACCGACGATCTTGCGACTGTAAAGATCGAGGATCAGATAAAGATAGAACCAGCGGCCCGCCACCTGTGCCGGCAGATACGTCATGTCCCAGCACCAGACCTGGCGCGGTTCCGTGGCAATGTGTGTGGTGGGCGGACGGACCGCCTTGGGTGCCTTGGCACGTCCGCGGTGGGCCGTTTGCCCATGTTCGCGCAGGATGCGGCTGAAGGTGGATTCACTGGCCAGGTAGACGCCCTCATCAGCCAGCATGGGGACGATGCGTGCTGGCGGCACTGCGGCGAAGCGCGGCTCGTTGGCTACGGCCAGCACTTGCGCACGCTCCGCAGCGCAGAGCGCATGCCCGGGTACCGGATGCACGGCCTGTGGCCGCCTATCGCCGCTGATCAAGCCATCAGCGGTCTTCCACCGTTGCAAGGTACGCATGTCGATGCCGACGGTTTCACAAGCAGGCTTCAACCGCGCGCCAGCGGTATGAGCTACAGCAATGTCTCGGGCCAGTGCTTGGCGATCTTCGAGGCTGATCATTCGTCCTCTCCCTTGTTGAAGATCGCCGCGACTTTTTTTGATAGCACGAGGAGTGCGGCGGTCTCGGCCAATGCCCGGTCTTTGCGCAGCAACTCGCGCTCGAGTTGCTTGATGCGCTTCTTGTCTGTTCGGGTTGCTTGCGGACTGGCACGGACGTCTTCGGGATCGGTCAGCGCTGTGGTGGCGCTTGAACGCCACTTGTCCAACTCGGCGGGGAATACGCTGTGCTCGCGGCACCAGGCGCTCTTGCCGGTTTCGTCCAGAACTGCCGTGGCAATCACTGCTTCCAGCCGGGCGCTTGCAGACCAAGCCCGCCCGCGGGCGGGCCTGGTCTGCGCATCCTCACGCCAACGTTCCAATGTCTGCACCGAAACGCCGATCTCTCGTGAAACGTCGCCCACATTGGCGCTCTCCGGCGGCAATAACCTCGCCACCACTCTGTTCCTGAATGCTTCTCCGTATCGTGCCATCTTCTTTCCTTATCGCCCCCAGGTTCAAGATCTTATCGAGGCGACAACTATTCTGACGCAGGGGGCGACGTACCCGTCAAGGCACTGAATGTCTTCCTGCACTCTCGACAACGATAGCG
>CAZAOQ010000330.1:0-1741 GCA_964486795.1 uncultured Rhodocyclaceae bacterium | reverse complement strand
GATGAACATCCAGGAACTGTCGACCTGCAAGCAGTTCCGCCTGCCGATCAAGATTATCAATCTCAACAACCGCTACCTCGGTATGGTGCGTCAGTGGCAGGAGATGTTTCACGGCAACCGTTATTCGGAGTCCTATGTCGATGCATTGCCTGACTTCGTCAAGCTCGCCGAGGCTTACGGCCATGTCGGTATGCATATCGAGAAGCCAGAGGATGTTGAGCCGGCGCTGCGTGAAGCGTTCACGACACATAAGAACGATCTGGTGTTTCTGAACTTCTATACCGATCAGACTGCTAATGTCTATCCGATGATTGCTGCCGGCAAGGGGCTCTCCGAAATGATCCTCGCCGAAGACCTGTAAGAGACACTAAGACACTAGAACACTAGAGAAATCACCCATGCGACACATTATTTCGATTCTTCTGGAAAATGAAGCGGGCGCGTTGTCGCGCGTTTCCGGACTGTTCTCGGCACGCGCCTACAATATTGAATCGCTGACCGTGGCGCCGACCGAAGACCCTTCGCTGTCGCGTATGACCATTGTCAGCGTTGGTTCGGACGATGTCATCGAACAGATCACCAAGCAGCTCAATAAGCTGATTGACGTCGTCAAGGTGGTCGATCTTTCCGAAGCCCCCCATGTCGAGCGCGAGCTGATGCTTGTCAAGGTGCGCGCGACCGGCAAGGAGCGCGAGGAGATGAAGCGCATGGCTGATATTTTCCGCGGTCACATTATCGACGTGACTGACTCGACCTATGTCATCGAACTGACCGGCGATAATTACAAGCTGGATGCTTTTCTGCAAGCCATCGACCAGGCACTGATTCTCGAAACGGTGCGTACAGGCGTGTGCGGTATCGGTCGCGGTGACAGAATTCTCAAGGTTTAAATCGAGGCGTCAGGAGATGTGAGGCGTATTGCGCCACCATGTCGCCCTCTTCCTCTTAATCTCTGCTCTTTGCCCTCCACTCTTAAGCAATTACAAAGGAAAATTAATGAAAGTCTATTACGACAAGGATGCCGATCTCTCTCTGATCAAGGGTAAGAAGGTCACGATCGTTGGCTACGGTTCGCAAGGTCACGCCCATGCGCTGAATCTCAAGGAGTCGGGATGCAATGTAACGGTCGGCCTGCGTAAGAGCGGTGCTTCCTGGAAGAAGGCGGAAACGGCCGGGCTGAAGGTTGAAGAGGTCGCTGCTTCGGTTAAGGATGCCGATGTCGTCATGATCCTGCTGCCGGACGAAAACATTCCGGAAGTCTACAACGGGGAAATTGCACCGAACCTGAAGAAGGGTGCTGCATTGGCCTTCGCTCACGGCTTCAATGTGCATTACAACCAGGTTGTGCCGCGTGATGACATCGATGTCATTATGATTGCGCCGAAGGGCCCGGGACACACCGTGCGTTCCGAGTATCTCAAGGGTGGCGGCGTGCCAACCTTGATCGCCGTCTATCAGGACAAGTCCGGCAAGGCTAAGGATATCGCACTGTCCTACGCTGCCGCCAACGGTGGTACCAAAGGTGGTGTGATCGAGACCAATTTCCGCGAAGAAACCGAAACCGATCTGTTCGGTGAGCAGGCCGTGCTGTGCGGTGGTGCCGTAGAGTTGGTCAAGGCTGGTTTTGAAACCCTCGTGGAAGCCGGCTATGCACCTGAGATGGCTTACTTCGAGTGTCTGCATGAACTCAAGCTGATCGTCGATCTGATGTACGAAGGCGGCATCGCCAACATGAACTACT
>CAZAOQ010000329.1:0-1746 GCA_964486795.1 uncultured Rhodocyclaceae bacterium | reverse complement strand
GTGAATGCAGAGGCCGCTTATGTGAAGTCGTCGCTCTATAGCTATGCGGACACGGGCTACAGCGCTTTCAAGGCATCCCATGAAGCGACCACACTGCCGCCGTCGCCCGGCAGGGCGGGTCGTGTCTATACCGCCGCCAACGATGGTATGCTGCATGCATTCGATGCCACGACGGGTGATGAAGTCTGGGCGTACATTCCTTCGATGGCGCTGCCGAATCTCTATAAGCTCGCCGACAAGAACTACCGCAACCTGCATCAGTATTCGGTCGACGGCACGCCGGTGGCTGGAGATGTGTATTTCGGTGGTGCCTGGCATACCATCCTCGTGGGTGGCATGAATGCCGGCGGCAAGGGTTACTATGCGCTCGATGTGACCGATCCGACGCTGCCGCCGACCGTGTTGTGGGAGTTCACGGATTCGACCATAGGCTACACCTTCGGCAATCCCATCATCACCAAGCTGAAGGATGGCACCTGGGTCGTCTTGGTGACCTCGGGTTACAACAATAGCGATGGTGTCGGCCGCCTGTATATCTTGAATGCCCAGACGGGTGCGCTAATCCGGACCATCAGCACAGGAGTTGGTTCTGCGGGCACACCGAGTGGTCTGGCCAAGATTGCCGCCTGGGCGGACAACGCGATGTACGACAATACCGCGTTGCGGGTTTATGGTGGCGACATGCTCGGCAATATGTGGCGCTTCGACATCAACGGGGACATCGGTGCGACGGGTTATGACGCGCAGTTGCTGGTGACCTTGAAGGACACAAGCAGCTCCGGTCAGCCGATTACATCGAAGCCCGAGTTGGGGCTGTGCGGCGCCTCGCCCATCGTGTTCGTAGGTACCGGTAGCTACCTTGGCATGAGCGACCTGGCCAGTACTCAGCAGCAGTCCTTCTATGCCATCAAGGACGATCTTGGTTCCGGAACCATGAGTACTCCACGTCTCACCGGCAGCGGCTTCGTTCAGCAGGTCGAGACTGAGTTGACCGGGGGGTGCCCCAGTGGGACGCCGGCGAGTGTGTGCAGCGCAGGGCAAGTGGCGCGTACTTCCACAACGACCGCAGTGACCTTCCCGACAGCCAACGGCTGGTTCCTCGATTTTCCAACAACGGGTGAGCGCGCGAACACCGATCCGACCCTGGCTGCAGGCACCGTCGCCTTCAATACCAATGTGCCAGAGTCGAGTGCCTGTACGATCGGTGGTTACAGTTACCAGTACTTCCTTGATTACTGTACCGGCGCTCCTGTGGCGACAGCCAATAATGTGGCCTCCGTACGGATCGGTAATGCGATTGCCACACGCATCGTTCTGGTGAAGTTGCCGAACAACACCATCGTCGGCCTGACACGTTTGGGCGATGGTACGACGCTGACGACCAAGCCGCCGATCGGTAATAGCGGACAGGGGGTTCGGCGCATTTCGTGGCGTGAGCTGACCTCGGACCAGTAGTTGGAAACAAGATAGGGCGATGGAAAACACGATGGGCGCTGCGGCGCCCATCGTGTTTTTGTGCTCTTTGTCCCCGGAGATCCTCAGTTTGATCGATTTCTTGTTTTATTTACCCCGAGGTCTTTCGGCTTGAACGCGTAATCAGCGCTTGACGATAGGTTTGGGGATGATCTTGGGCTTGAGGATGATTGCTCCCGCGTTGAGTAGCCGCTATAATCATCCTCCTTTGAAGCAAGGCCGGCGTAGCTCAGTTGGTAGAGCAGCGCATTCGTAATGCGAAGGTCGGGAGTT
>CAZAOQ010000328.1:0-1759 GCA_964486795.1 uncultured Rhodocyclaceae bacterium | reverse complement strand
TCGGCACGCCACCTGCTGCCCAAACCCGGCCCATGGATGAACGCTGTGAATCGCTTCTTCGGTGTGCTGCTGCTCGGCGTCGCCATCTGGCTGGTATCGCCACTGATCCCGGCAGTCGTACTGATGCTTGCCTGGGCCGCACTGCTCATTCTGCCGGCCATCTACCTGCACGCCCTCGACCCAATGCCCGCACACGCTCACGGCTGGCAGAAGTTAGGTAAGGGCCTCGGTGTCATCTCTTTACTGATGGGAACTGCCCTGCTGATTGGTGCGCTCGGCGGCAGCCGTGATCCGCTGCAACCGCTCGCCTTCCTGCGCGCCGGTGCGGCCGCACCCGCCACCACAAACGAGACTCGCTTCGAGCGCGTCAGGACACTTGCCGAACTTGAGGCGCGCCTGAAAAACCCAGGGCGCCCCGTCATGCTCGACTTCTATGCCGACTGGTGCGTCTCATGCAAGGAAATGGAACGCCTGACCTTTGCCGACCCGGCCGTCGCGGCACGCATGAACAAGATGCTGCTGCTCCAGATCGATGTCACCGAAGACACCGTCGATGACAAAGTGTTGCTCAAGCGCTTCGACTTGTTCGGCCCGCCCGGGATTGTTTTCTTCGACGCTCAGGGTAAGGAAATCCCCGACCTGCGCGTGGTCGGTTTTCAGCCACCCGAGCAGTTCATCGACGCCCTGAAGCAAGCACTCTGAACCCTGGCCGGCGCATCGCGCCGCGTATAATTGCCGACCTCAGCGTACTCACGACAAGGGCTTCTCCATGTTCACCGGCATCGTCGCCGCCATCGGCAAGATCTCCCATCTGCAAACTCTGGAACAAGGACTGCGACTGACCGTCGAAGCGCCTGATCTCGACCTCTCTGATGTCGCCCTCGGCGATTCAATCGCCCACAACGGTGTCTGCCTGACCGTCATCGAAAAGGGTGCCGACAGCTACAAGATCGATGTCTCGCGCGAGTCCTTGAACTGCACCACCGGCCTCGACGGTCTGTATGAAGTCAATCTGGAAAAGGCGCTGCGCCTGGCTGACCGACTCGGTGGCCATCTCGTCAGCGGCCATGTCGACGGTGTCGGCGAGGTCGTCAAATTCGAGCCGATCGGCGAATCACACCTCCTGGTAATCCGCGCTCCACAGGACCTGGCGAAATACATCGCGCGCAAGGGCTCGATCGCTGTGAATGGCGTCAGCCTGACCACCAATGCCGTCACAGATGTCAGCAACGGCGCCGACTTCTCGATCAACCTGATACCGCACACCGTCGCCGTCACTACCCTGCGCCACCTGAAGCCCGGCAGCAAGGTCAACCTGGAAATTGACCTGATTGCACGCTATGTCGAGCGCATGGAGACAACGGCCAAGGTGACTGGCACCGCCTGAAACGCCGATTCAAAGCAGGAAAGGTACGATCGCCTTACGCTCCGCCGGGTAATCGGGAAACGTCTCGCGATACCAGCGGTGGCTAATGATGGCGCGCGGCACGAGGTTGGCAAGACTGAACAGCACTAAGGCCAGCCCGGCCCAAGTCAGACTCATTAGCGCCCAACCGCACCAGAGCAGGATTTCACCAAGGTAATTAGCGGCCGATACATAGCGGAAGCCGCCACCATAGGGAATTCTGTAGCCCGTCGAACCGTCACTGCGCAGCTTAATGAGGATGTTGTCGGCCTGGAAATTGATTGCCCAGCCAACTGCCGCGATTGCCAGCCCGCCGATAAACCACGGTGTCGCGAACCAATCGTTACTCGTCAG
>CAZAOQ010000327.1:0-1776 GCA_964486795.1 uncultured Rhodocyclaceae bacterium | reverse complement strand
CACTCGAACTCTGCCGCGGCATCGAAGTCGGCCACATCTTCCAGCTGCGCACCAAATACGCCGCCGCGCTCAAGTGCAGCTACCTCAACGAACAAGGCCAGCCGCAGACCATGGAAATGGGCTGCTACGGCATTGGCGTCTCACGCATTGTCGGTGCCGCCATCGAACAAGGCCACGACGAGCGCGGCATCGTCTTTCCCGCCACCATCGCCCCCTTCCAGGTCGTGATCGTACCGATGGCCTACGCCAAGTCCGACGCCGTGCGCAGCGCCGCCGACCAGCTCTACGCCGATCTCACCCGGGCCGGCATCGACGTCGTTCTCGACGACCGTGATGAGCGCCCCGGTTCGATGTTCGCAGACTGGGAACTGATCGGCGTGCCGCACCGTATCGTCGTCGGAGAACGCGGACTCAAAGAGGGCCAGCTCGAATACAAGGGCCGCCGTGATGCCGAAGCCGTCATGCTGCCGACCGGTGAATTGGTCGCCTTCATTCAAGAAAAACTGTGCGCCAATACCTGATCGGAATACGCCCCGCACTCCTGGCACTCGTCGCGCCCCTGCTCGTCTGGAGCGCCGGTGCCCAGGCGGGTGCGCAGAAATATGAAGCGCTCGCCGCCAGCGTCCAGGCCGCGCTGCACTCCGCCATCTCGGATCGCGCTGCACCCGAGACAGAATTCGCCAATCTTACGGACAAGATCAACTGGCTCACGGAAATGTCCCGCCGCCTTGAAAAGCGCATGCCCGACCGCGCCGCACGCATGGAATTCCTCAAGACCGTCTACTACGAAGCCACGCGTGCCGGCCTCGATCCGCAGCTCGTCCTCGGCCTGATCCAGGTTGAAAGCGGCTTCAAGAAATACGCCCTCTCGCAAGCCGGCGCACGCGGCTACATGCAGGTGATGCCCTTCTGGGTCAAGTTGATCGGTGCCAAAGACACCAACCTCTTCCACCTGCGGACCAACCTGCGCTACGGCTGTACCATCCTGCGCCACTACCTCGACATCGAACGCGGCGACCTCTACCGCGCGCTTGGGCGTTACAACGGCAGTCTCGGTCAGCCGCAATATCCGAACATGGTGCGGGCGACATGGGAGCGCCAATGGAGCTGGACGCAGCAACGTTATTTGTCAGGAATGTAACGCGGCGCACGGCACTGCCCTGAAAGCCGCACCAGTGCTTGATTCCAGAGCATGCCATGCCGAGAAGCTCATGGATACTAGGTTTCAGAGGCACACTCGCTGGCCAAAGTGTCAAGAAGATCAGCGTGCTGCTGAAGATCGAACACACCCCTTTAATTTGGCCATCCACCCGCGAACGAAACCTGTTGATGACCATTCTGAGACTTCATCGTGAAATGACGGAATGCACGACGCACTTCCTGCGTCGTGCCACACACTAAAATGTGTGGCCGCTACGCCCGCTTCACACCGCAAGCCACATTTGATCGTCTGGCCGGTTTCAACACGTCAGCAGAATCACAGACGGCGCCGCCACCGAGCTGGAACAACGCACCCGGTGCCGCCTGTGCTTTGATCTGCCGCGAACTCGATCAGCCGCCGGCCTGGGGAAACCAGATCTGGGGACTGATCCCGCATTGGGCCAAGCAACGTCCAAGCGCCCGCCCGATCAACGCCCGCCTGGAAACCGCCGCTGAGAAGCAGATGTACAAACGCATCTTTCGCCTCCGCCGCTGCCTGATTGCCGCCGACGGCTGGTATGAACCTAAAAACCTCAGTTGCCTCGGTGCAAACGGGTAAAAAAACAGGCAGGCTAT
>CAZAOQ010000326.1:533-1779 GCA_964486795.1 uncultured Rhodocyclaceae bacterium | reverse complement strand
CCGCAGCACGCGAAGGCAAGCGCATCGAGATCCGTGGCCGCACCGATGCCCTTCATGAAAACGAGTTTGATCGCAAAATCGCCATGCAGCGCGCTCTGAGTGCCCGTGAATTTCTGGTGAGTAACGGTATCGACCCTTCCAGGATTCGCGCACGCTATCTGGCGATCGGTGGCTTCGTGGCCGATAACAACACAGTCGATGGAAAAAGACAGAATCGCCGTGTCGAGATCGAGACATTGGACGTTGATATCGCCGCACTGGAACTCAAGATGTCCATGACGTTCGGGCCACATTCATCATGAATGAGATCCTTGATGGAAGTGAACGGCAGATCGCCGCAGGCGAGCGTGACACCGGCGAAGCAATCAAGGCTCACGATGCGAACGACGTCAGCCAGACGTTTGTCGCCGATCTCGATGCACGCATGGCAAAGTCCGAGCTGGAAGAACTGGGCTGGCGCAACCGTGAGGATCTCGATGACGTGATGCGTGATCTCGAAATCCTGGCCGCCAAAAACTGGCAACTCGCGGCCGATCTGTGGGACAAATATCGGCCAGGCGAAATCGACAAACCTGTTTTCATCGACGGCAACGACATTGATGAAAAAAAGGCCGAGCGCGGCGCCAGCTCACCCGAACCGGAACCAGACCAGGAGAAAGCACGAGATACAGATCGCAGCGACGAAAAGGAAAGTGAAGCCCTCGCAATGCTGCGCAAGCGTTACCTCCAAGCGGAAAACAAGTATTACTTTCGCGACGATGAAAACAAGCTCGCCTTCGAGGACAAGGGCAAGCGACTCGCGACGGAGCACAACGATCCCGAGATCGTGCGCTCAATGATAGAGCTGGCCGAGTCGAAAAAATGGAACTCGATCAAGCTCAAGGGCACTGACGAATTCAAGCGCGAAGCCTGGTTGCAGGCCTCCTTGAAGGGAATGCAAATTCAAGGCTTCAAGCCACTCGATGTGGATCTAGCCAAGCTGGCCGATTACCGTAAGGAAAATGATCGGACAGCCGGCAAGGGGCAAAACACGATCGAGCAAGGGTATGCGCAAACACGTAATGCAGATCCAATAGAGAAAGCTGCGGTAGTCAATGAGCATGATCGCACCTTGAGCGTTCAGCAACGAACCGCCGTCGAAGCCCTTAAAACGATCCTGCGCAGCCGTGGCGACTCCGAAAAGGCCGTCGCAATGGCGGCCGAACTGGCAACTGAACGCTTTCAAACGAATCGCGTCTATGTCGGC
>CAZAOQ010000326.1:0-523 GCA_964486795.1 uncultured Rhodocyclaceae bacterium | reverse complement strand
CCTTACGAGAACAACAAGGACAACGAGAATAGCTACTTCGTGAAGTTGCAGACCGAATCTGGTGAAAAATTGGTGTGGGGTGTTGACCTCAAGCGGGCCATGGACGAAGGCCAGGCCAAGGAGGGCGACGACGTTGCGCTGGCATACCAGGGCCGCCAGCAAGTCACTATCAAGGTGAAGGATCGTGACGAGCAAGGCAATGTAATCGGCATGAAGGAAATCACTACGAACCGGAATGCCTGGGACGTGCGAAAGCTCGAAGAGATGCAGCGCTGATCGGCAGCAACCGTTAATCAAAGTCTATGATCGCGATGCGCCCCGCACCGTGGTTCACCCAGTAGAAATAATTCCTGAAAAGGTCCGTGACAGTGAGCGCACAAGGGGGTAATCGCGGAACTTGGTTTCAGAGGACGAAGTAGAGTAATACGAACCCGAACTGCCAGCTGCGCAGTCCGCCGCATTAAATTCGGCTATATGCAATCTGAGGTTGGAAACACCCGATTTCTAATCTAGGCCACCCGCT
>CAZAOQ010000325.1:0-1793 GCA_964486795.1 uncultured Rhodocyclaceae bacterium | reverse complement strand
CTGCGCCGGCGCGGTTTTGTGCCGTGCACACCAGCGAGGTCTTGTCGTGTCCAGAGGGGCCGGCATCATGGCTGGCAAGCACCATGAAACGCGTGGTGTTGTTCGGGTCGTCCTCGATATTGGTCGCCAGCATATTGAGGCCATAGCACTGCGCGGCGGCTTCGCCGGCAATGGCGCAGGTTTCGGGCTGCTCTGCGGCCATGCGTGCGGCTTCGGCATTGCTGGCGACGGCGATGCGTGGGACCTGCGGCAGATGGCGGTTGAGCCACTCATGGCATTGCGCGAGCGATTGCGCATGGGAATAGATGCGCGTCGGCGGCTTGGCAGGATCGAGTGCGGCAGTCTTGCACAGCAGATTCTGATGGACGCGCAGGCTGACTTCGCCGCAGACCTTGACGGATGAGGAGAGCAGCAGATCGAGGGTGCGGCCGATGGCGCCTTCTGTGGTGTTTTCGACCGGGACGACGGCGTAGTCGGCGTTGCCGGCTTCGATGGCACGGAAGGTGTCGTCGATACTGGCGCAGGGCGTGAGCGTGGGGGCCGCGCCAAAATGCTTGCGTGCGGCACTTTCCGAAAACGTGCCGGCGGGGCCGAGAAAGGCGATACGCAAGGGCTGTTCGAGCGCAAGACAGGCCGACATGATTTCGCGCGCGATGCGTTGCACGGCTTCGTTGGAGAGCGGCCCGGGGTTGGCGTCGGCCAGCCGCCGCAATACCTGGGCTTCGCGCTCCGGGCGGTAGATGACGCCTTGCTTGATTTCACCGATGCGGTGCGCGAGACGCGCCCGTTCGCTGATGAGGCGTAACACCTCATCATCGACGCGGTCGATACCTTCGCGCAGCCGCCCCAGCTCTGCCTGTTCGCCGGACGAATCGTCCGGCCCAGCAGCACCCGTCACGTTAGGCCTCCAGCGGCAGGAAACGGACGGCGAGTACGCCATCAATGCTGGCGATGGCATCGATAGTCTTTTGTGGCACGCTGCTGTCAACATCGACCAGCGTGTAGGCCATGTCACCCTTGGACTTGTTCATCATGTTGTGGATGTTCAGTCCGGCCTGAGCCATGGCGGTCGAAATCTGGCCGACCATGTTGGGGACGTTCGCGTTGGCAATGGCGATGCGATTTTTCGATTCGCGCGACATCACGACGTTGGGGAAATTCACGGCATTCTGGATATTGCCGTGTTCCAAGTAGTCACGCAGCTGATCGGCCACCATGATGGCGCAGTTTTCTTCGGCTTCGCCAGTCGATGCGCCGAGGTGGGGCAGGGCGATGACCTTGGGATGCTTGTTGAGTTCTGCCGAGGGGAAATCGCAGACGTAGGCGCCGAGCTTTCCAGCATCGAGTGCGGCGAGGGCCGCCTGATCATTCACCACCTGGTCGCGCGAGAAGTTGAGCAGCACGGCGCTGTGTTTCATCAGACCGATGTTGTCGGCGTTGATCATATTGCGCGTGGCATCGAGCAGCGGCACGTGGATTGAGACGAAGTCAGCGTGCTTCAGCACGTCAGCGACACTTTGCGCCTTTTTGACTTGAGCCGACAGGCTCCAGGCCGCTTCGATGGTGATTTCCGGATCGAAGCCGAGGACGTTCATGCCCAGCTTGATGGCGGCATCGGCGACGAGGCAGCCGATCTTGCCAAGGCCGATGACGCCCAGCGTACGACCGGCCAGCTCATAGCCGGCGTAGGTCTTCTTGCCGTCTTCGACCTTCTTTTCCATTTCTGGATCAGCCGGGTCGAGCGCGTTGACGAAGCGCATGGCACCTCCCAGGTTGCGGGCGGCGAGCAGCAT
>CAZAOQ010000324.1:0-1799 GCA_964486795.1 uncultured Rhodocyclaceae bacterium | reverse complement strand
ATCAAGGTCACTTCATCTGGCCAAGTGCCGATACACCCGTCTTTACGCTCACCGCAAAGCAGTGGCAATGGCTCATCGCCGGTGTGGATTGGCAACGACTCGACGCCGCCCCACAGGGCCACTGGCGGGTATGAACACTTCGATCAAAAACAGGCATGGCGTTCGGGTAAATATTGGCAAAGCCCTCTGTTCATAAGGCTCGGCGAGTATAATCGCGGCATGGATTTACTCGCTGAACTGGCGCATTTCAACCCCGATCCCGCACTCGCGAACTGGATCACGGATGCCGTTCAGAAACGCTTCAACGAAGCACAAAAAGAAGCCGCAGAGTCGATTCGCCTGAGCGAACAAATGACTCGCCGCGACACCGAACTTCACGCCGCACAGATCAAGATCCAAGCGCTCACCCTGGAACTGGCGCACCTGCGCCGCATGCGCTTTGGTGCCAGAAGCGAAGCATTCTCCGCCGAGGAGCGCGATCTGTTCCAAGATACCCTGGCCAGCGATGTAGCTGCCGCCGAAGCAGAACTGGACCGGAAACAGGCGGAAGCCTCCGCGACTGCCGAGCCACAGGTTCCTCGCGTTCCACGTTCCCGCGCGGGTCGTCAGCCACTACCGGATCACCTCCCGCGCATCGAGCACCGTCACGAACCGGCGTCATGCACTTGCGGTGCATGTGGTAAAGACCTCGTAAAAATCGGCGAAGACATCAGTGAACAGTTGGACGTTGAACCCGCGCGTTTCTTCGTTCATCGTCACATTCGTCCGCAGTATGCCTGCCGTGCTTGCGAAACGGTTTCAGCAGCACCGATTCCACCTGCGGTGATCGATGGCGGTATGGCTGCCGTCGGCTTGTACGCCTGGATCATCATCGGCAAATATCTGGATCACCTGCCGTTGTATCGACTGGAGCAAATTGCCGCACGGGATCAGGTCGTTCTGTCTCGCTCCACGATGGCGGAATGGGTAGGGCGCATCGGTGTGGCCTTGCAACCGCTGGCAGATCGACTGGCGATGTTGCTGCTTGAGCGCACGGTGCTGCATGCGGATGAAACGCCGGTGGCCCAACTGGATCCCGGAAAGGGAAAGACGAAGCGAGCGTACCTGTCCCACAGGGATTTCCTACGGTCATGGGCCTATCGAAGTAACGCATTGGAAACAGGACCGCCGATAGTGATCTTTGATTACCAGACGAGCCGTGCCGGGCGGCATGCCCGAGATTTCCTGGCCGGGTGGCAGGGCCATCTTATGGTCGATGATTTCGGCGGCTACAAGGCACTGTTTGCCAATGGAGTGACCGAGTTGGGTTGCCTGGCGCACGCACGGCGGAAATACTTCGATCTGAATGCCGCTCAGGTCAATCCGATTGCACAGGAAGCATTGAGCCGGATCGCAGCGTTGTATGCCATCGAGGCACAGGGGCGTGACATGGACATCATGGCGCGCACGCGGTTACGCCAAGAGCAGGCCGTCCCTCAGCTTCAGTCCATGCATGACTGGCTGCTGCGAACCCGCGTGACGGTGGCCAATGGCGGTGGGACGGCCAAGGCCATCGATTACAGCCTGAGACGATGGGGGGCTTTGAGCCGCTATGCGACTGACGGACAATTGCCGATTGACAACAATCCCGTGGAAAACACGATCCGGCCCATCGCTCTTGGAAAGAAGAACTGGCTCTTCGCGGGTTCTGAGCGTGCTGGCAAACGAGCCGCAGCAATTCAGACTTTGCTCGGCACCGCAAAACTCAATGGGATCGATCCGGCAGCTTGGCTACGCAATACGCTAGAAAACTTGCCCAC
>CAZAOQ010000323.1:0-1803 GCA_964486795.1 uncultured Rhodocyclaceae bacterium | reverse complement strand
TTCTGGCCGCAAGATGTAATTTATCTGGCATTGCTTCTGATCGTTTCGGCTTACGGACTGTTCCTATTTACTGCCATCGGTGGACGGTTGTTCTGCGGTTATGCCTGCCCACAGACGTTGTTTACTGAAATGTTCCTGTGGATCGAAGAGAAGATTGAAGGCTCGCACATCGCGCGCATGAAACTCGACCAGGAGCCAATGACTGCGCGCAAGTTTCGCCTCAAGCTGGCTAAACACAGCGCGTTTCTGATAATCTCGAACTGGACCGGTTTTACCTTTGTAGGCTACTTCACCCCGATAAAGTTGCTGATGACCGAGGTGGCAACTTTCACACTTGGCCCCTGGGAACTGTTCTGGATATTTTTCTATGGTCTCGCCACGTATGGCAATGCTGGTTTCCTGCGTGAGCAGATGTGCCTGTTCATGTGTCCATACGCGCGCTTTCAGAGCGTCATGTTCGATCCCGATACACTGGTCGTGACCTATGACAAGGAACGTGGCGAGCCACGTGGTTCACGCGGCCGGGGTGATGACTACAAGGCGGAAGGGAAGGGCGATTGTGTCGATTGCGGCATCTGCGTGCAGGTTTGTCCGACCGGCATCGATATCCGCAACGGACTACAGTATGAATGCATTGGCTGTTCGGCCTGCATCGATGCCTGCGACCAAGTCATGGACAAGGTGGGTTATCCGCGGGGGTTGATTCGTTATTCAACCGAACAGGCGCTGGAGCGGAACTGGGGCCGCAAGGAAATCGTCGCCCACCTGATCCGCCCACGCACAGTGATCTATGGCGTTATCCTGGCAGTGATCGTCGGAGCTACTGCGTGGGGAATTTCGAGACGTCTTCCATTACGTGTCGACATCATTCGTGACCGGGGAGTCATGCTGCGTGAAACCGAGAGCGGAATGATCGAGAATCCTTATCGGCTTCAGATCATGAATATCAGTGAGAGCGCGCATCGTTATTCGATCTCGGTCAGAGGGCTCGAAGGTGCTGATTTTGACGGCGAGCATATCGTCGAAATCCCTGCCGCATCTTCGCGGACCGTGCCGCTCGCTGTTCGCGTCACGCCAGAATCAGGTAAGAAGGGCCGGAACATGATCTGGTTCGATGTTGCCGAGATTAGTGATCCGAAGGTCGTGGTTCATGAAAAAGCCACCTTCCTGATGCCATGAAACTTAAGGAGCTGTGATGAAGTCGATGGATGTGCTTGTCATACACCCTTGGTACCGCCACCGCTGGCCGTGGTTTCTCATGGCCGGTCCGTTCATCGTGGTTGTCGCGAGTCTATTTACCGCGTGGCTTGCCGTGCATACCGACGATGGTCTTGTCACTGAAGACTATTACCGAAAGGGGCTGGCAATCAACCAAACCCTCAAGCGGAGCGCGCGTGCCCAAGAACTCGGACTCCAGATCGGGTTGACCATTGCGTTGAATAGTATCTCCGTGCGCCTGTCGAGTACCCAGGCACGCTTCACGCCACCGGAAAGTCTGCATGTAACCGTTTCGCATCCGACGCGTGCTGGATTCGATCAGACTCAAATTCTGTATCTGCGGGATGGTCGCTACGTTGGACGTTTCAAGCTGCCGTCGGCCGGACACTGGGTTGTGTTGATCAAGGACGATGCGGATGCCTGGCGTGTCATGGGCAACATGATTTTGCCCGCTTCAGGAGAAGTTGTCTTCGGTCGAGATAACAGTGCTCATTCTGATTGATACGGCTCGCCGACCCACTCGATTCCTCGCAGGGCAATCGCATGAATCTTATACAAGACCGAGAAGTTCAGCGCGATAGGCGT
>CAZAOQ010000322.1:0-1804 GCA_964486795.1 uncultured Rhodocyclaceae bacterium | reverse complement strand
GCTGGTGTCGTAGAGCGCGGCGAGCTGGGCGACGGGGCCGCGCAGCCACAGGGTGATGGCGAGGACGATCAGCCAGGCGACGATGCCGCCGGCCAGCCCTTGCAGGAAGCCGAAGTAATAGAAGGGGCGGCGGATGAAGCCGTCGGTGGCGCCGAGCAGGCGGCAGACTTCGATCTCGCTGCGCTGGGCGAGGATCTGCAGGCGCAGGGTGGTGAAGGTGATGGCGATCAGGCCGACGCCGAGCAGGGTGGCGAGCAGTGCGACGGCGCTGCGGCCGAGGCGCAGCATGGCGTCGAGGCGGCGCACCCAGGCGGAGTCGAGCTGGACGTGCTCAACCTTGGGCCATTGACGGAGTTCGTCGCGCAGCCGCTCCATCGCTTCGGGGCTGTCGTTTTTCGGGCTGACGATGAAGGCGTCCGGGTAGGGGTTCTGCGGCAGCGCTGCGATGACGTCGCGCAGGCCGGGGTCGGTCTGCATGCGTTTGAGCGTGTCTTCGCGTGCGACGAAACGGGCGGATTTGACGTCGGCATGGCGTCGCAGTTTTGCGGCGATGGCGTCGGTTTCCTTGCGCTCGGCGTCGAGTTTCATGAACAGGGAGATCTGTGGTGTGGCGTTGCCGGTACCTGTGTTATCACCGTTGCCGGCGTTACCGACGAATTTCAGCGTGTTGCCGAGCAGCATCTGTCCGCCGGCAGGCATGGCCAGCGCGACGCCGATGGCGAGCAGCGAGAGCAAGGTATTGAGCGGCGTCGCCGTCAGGCGCTGCCAGGCCCAGTGCAGGGCCTTGAGGTGTTGGACGAGCCAGGCGTTGAGTGCAGTCATGGGAGCAGCAGCCTGCCGTGATCGAGTGTCAGATGGCGTGGCGCGTAGGGCGCGAACAGCGCCTTGTCATAGGTGGCGATCAGCGTGGTGACGCCGACACGGTTGAATTCACCGAAGATTTCCGCGACGTCGCGCGCTGTGTCGGGATCGAGATGGGCGGTCGGTTCGTCGGCGAGCAGGATGGATGGTCGGCCAACAACGGCGCGGGCGATCGCCAGGCGTTGCTGTTCGCCGCCCGAGAGGCTGATCGGCATGGCCTTTTCGCGCGTCAGCAGGCCGACCTTGTCGAGTGCGGCGCGTGCCCGGCTGGCTGATTCGCGCGGCGGAAAACCGGCGATGGACAGCGGCATCATGACGTTCTCGAAGGCGTTGCGGTCGAGCAGCAGCTTCTGGTCCTGGAAGACCAGGCCAAGATTGCGGCGCAGATAGGGGATGGCCTTGCGCTTCATCGCGCCGACATTCTGGCCATTGACCAGCACCGTCCCGCCCGAGGGGCGCTCGATGGCGGCGATCAGCTTGAGCAGCGTCGTCTTGCCGGCACCCGAATGGCCGCCGATCAGCACCAGTTCGCCGGGAGCGATGATGAAACTGACATCGCTGAGGGCGTGCTGGTCGGGCGGATAACGACGGCTGACATGCTCGAAACGGATCATGCGGTGGTGGCAGTGAAGATGGAGTTCATTAAGTTGAGCGACATGGATGGTGACGTGATCAGGGGTTGCTTTTGGAACTCGACGGGTCGCTTGCAACCTTCTGAGTAGCGCTGCGCGACGCGGTGATCAGTTCTGTTCCTGTTTGTTCGGCCAGTCGCTTTGCACGCTCTGCAGCGCGCTTTAGTGCGGCGTACGAGCCCGTCAAATCTGGGAGAAACTGTTTGGATTTTTCGTCATTCATGTGTTCACTCCTTGCTCCATCAACACGGGCACAGCATCGCTATTGTCGTAGACAACCCACTCGCTCACCATTTAGACGGTGTGTTCAG
>CAZAOQ010000321.1:0-1822 GCA_964486795.1 uncultured Rhodocyclaceae bacterium | reverse complement strand
CGAACAGCGGTTGATATCCGTCCGGGAGCGCTGCTGGCGAAGCGAAGAAGCGTATCGACCATTCATCGCGTCCAGTCATGCGCATCATTCCTGTGCCGTCCGCATGACAGCAGCGACCGCAGCGATCATCCAGTCCATCTCGACGGGATGAAGATCCTGATGACAAGGCAGATGGATCAGATGCAGCCGATAGTCGCTCGCCACATGGCAGCTTGAAACCGCCATTTCATCCCAGCGCCAGAGCGGCACGCCGAGATGCTTGAGCAGATTGAAATGTAGCTGGGGATGATCGATGTAAAGCGGGAACATGTATGGCACACAGGTTTCCGGCAGATCAGCGAACAGCGCACGACAAGCCGGCAGGCTGGCCACCGCCTCGACCCATTGCCGATAATGCGCACGACGCCGTTCTGCAAGACTTGCAACGTCGCTGCAGCGCATCAGCCAGCGCGAGCCCAGCAAACCAGCGCCCCCCTCTGCCGCCCTTTGGTAGAGGGACGAATACGATTCTTCCTCGCGCTCAAACTCGGTTGCCTGGGGCAGTGAACGTGCCTGCAAGGCCTTCAGTACAACATCAAGCTGCGCGATGTCCGCTGTCGAAACTCGCGTTTTCCGGCGATCCAGAGCTGCCTTGCCCCCGCGTGCCATCCCATGCACTTCGGCACGCAGTCCCTGCGGACGGGGTGCAGCCACGGGCAAAGCCGCGCCACGGTTAGCAACGAGTATGCCGCCATCCTGCAAGGCGAAGAACTTATAGGGGCTGGCGACGGCATAGTCGCCGATGCTGCCAATAGGTTTGTCATTGTCCGAACCAATGTTCGAACCATCGCTGGAACCATTGGACAAGCCAAAACAGGCATGTGAGCAATCTTCAATCAATGCCAAGCCGTGAGCGCGGCAAAATTCGCTGATCTTCCCCATCGCCTGCGGAATGCCGAAATAGTGCGTCAGCAGCAGTGCCTTGAAGCCCCCTCCCTCGCCGTTCCTGCGGTCATCGACCATTCTTGCCAGTGCAGAAAGATCCGGCGAGAGGTCGGCAAGCACGGGATATAAACCGATATCGCCGCCGAGACTGAGCGCAGGATCGAGCATGGTTCGACAGTGGTATGCCGGCGCCAGCAAAGCGCCTTGACGGCCAACACCGGCCAGTCGATACGCTTCCAGCAAGGCATAGCGTCCACGTGTGTAGAACGGCGCCTCACCCCCGCTGAAGACAGAAGGATAGGTGTTGCTGCGTGAGCGCCCGAACATCCCGAATGACATCTGCGGCAATACCGGCACCCGCGGCCTTGGGAAGCCACAGGGCGCCGGGTCGAAATAACAGTAGGGCAATGACATCAAGAACGGTAGTCCGTCTTTCCGTCGTTAGACATCAAGGCAGCGGCCGCTGAGTCTGAGTATCTGAAGGGACGGCGGCCTGTGGCGGTGATGTCTCCGTCGGGGTCACGTCGGATGAAGAAGTTGCCGGAGGCTTAGCTGAAGCGGCAGGTACCCCAGTAGTGTTGGTAGCATTTGTATTTGCACCTGCACCTGCACCTGCCGCGCCGGAGCTGATCGCTTTGAGTTCCTCCGCACTTGCCTCGCGCCATTTCCCGACTCTTTCAAGCTTGGATCTCAAGCCAGGCAGCTGGAAACCCATCGCATATGCCTTGTGTGCATAGGACAATGCTCTTTCATAGTCATGCAGATCAAAGTATGCCAAGCCAATGTTGTATTGTAGATTCGCACTTTCCCCAGATTGCTCCTGCGCCATTTCCAACTGCTTGATGGCTTCGGTATTTCGATTGCGCTTGGCCAAGTAGATGGCGTAAATCATATGAAC
>CAZAOQ010000320.1:0-1826 GCA_964486795.1 uncultured Rhodocyclaceae bacterium | reverse complement strand
AGCTGGACGAGCGTTTCGGCGGCGATCATCAGGCTGCCTTCGAACACCTCGGAGATAACTTCGCTGGCGCCAGCCTGTTTGAGCTTCTGCACATCGCTCTCATTGGGCGCCCTCACAACAACCGGCAGACCGGGGCGATGCGAGCGTACATGATGCAGCACACGCAAAGCAGAGTGCAGATCGGGATAAGTGACCACCAGCGCACTTGCCCGCGCCAGCCCGGCGGCCTGCAGCACCTCATAACGATCGGCACTCCCGAAGACGACACGCGTCCGGCTGGTTTCCGGAGCAGCGCCGGCGATCATCGGCGGAATGCGTTGCAGATCGAGGTCAAGAGCGATGAAGGGGATATTTTCGCTGGCAAGAAATTCACCGACGCGCTGACCAGTGCGTCCATAACCGCAGACGATCACGTGCTGCTCCAGATCGAAGCTGCCGACCGCGACGTCGTGAAGTCTCTTCGTATCGTGCGTCCAGCTACCGCGCGCCACACGATTGCCGAAGCGCGCCACCAGGCTGATGACACCGGGTGCGAGGAACATCGACAGCAGCATCGCCGACAGCGTGAGCTGGAAGGCCTCGGCGCCGATCAGGTGGAGTGTGTAGGCGAGGCCGATCAGCACCAGACCAAACTCACCGGCCTGGGCGAGTTGCCCGGTCGTGCGCAATGCGACATCAATAGGGCTGCGCGCCGCCAGCGTGACGAGCAGGACCACCAGCGACTTGCCGCCCATCAACAAGGCGACCGCCAGCGCCAAATAAGCGAGATTGCCTGCCATGAAGACGACATCAAGACGCATGCCGACGGTGACGAAGAACAGCCCGAGCAGAACATCGCGAAACGGCTGCACGTCGGCTTCCACCTGATGACGATAACGGGTTTCAGAAATCAGCATGCCACCAACAAAGGCCCCGAGTGCCAGCGACAGACCGGCGTAGTCAGTTAGCCAGGCGAGCGCAACGATGATCCACAGCGTGGCAAGAATGAACAACTCCGTCGAGCGGATGCTGGACACGGCATCATAGACACGCTGCATCAGGCGCTGGCCGAGCCAGATCAGGGCGACCAGCATCAACGTCGCCTGAGCGAACGCCTGCGCCAGCGCAGGGCCGAGATTTTCGCCGGGAGCGGCGAGTGCAGGCAGCAGGATCAGGCAGGGCACCACGGCGAGATCCTGAAACAGCAGCACGCCCATTGTCTGCCGCCCCGAGCGTGAATGCAGCTCGAAGCGTTCCGAAAGCAGGCGCGCCACGATGGCGGTCGAAGACATCGCCACCGCCAGGCCAACCGCCAGACCGCTGCGCCAATCCTGTTGATAGAACCAGGTGGTACCCAGCGCCGTTGCTGCCGCCGTGGCGAGAAGCTGTGCGGGACCGAGGCCGAACACCATGGCACGCATCGCCTTGAGCCGCTGCAGGTTGAACTCAAGGCCGATCGAGAACATGAGGAAGACCACCCCGAATTCGGCGAAAGCCTCGACGGATTCGCTGCTTGCCACAAAGGCCAGACCATGTGGCCCGAGCGCCGCACCAATGGCCAGATAGGCCAGGATGCTGGGCAGGCCGAGGCGGCGCGCCAGCGCAACTGCAAGCACCGCAGCCGTCAGCAGAATAGTCAGAGAAAGCAGAGGCGTCATGACGGGGTCAAGAGGTGGCGAATTTCGGGCATGAGGCCATCTCGGATGATAAACCACGCGGCATGCGCGGCAGTACCCGATGATAAAATTCGCGATTCATTCCATTTGATCGCGTTCAATTCCTTCATATCCGGACTTGATTAGAAAGAATCGTCAGCCGACGCTTGTCATTCCCGCGAAAGCGGGAAT
>CAZAOQ010000319.1:0-1852 GCA_964486795.1 uncultured Rhodocyclaceae bacterium | reverse complement strand
CCTTGCCTTCAGCAGAAATTCGCTCAATAGCCAATTCCTCAGCGGCTCGCTCGGCCTCAATACGCGAAGCGAACTGGGTCGCCAATCCGCGCTCGTCCTCCGCCTTGCGATGCGCCACTTCGAGCGCTGCCGCCTCGATCTTGATCTCTTCAGCAGCGGCGATGATCGCCTCGGTCTCGGTCGTCACAGCCGCGCCTTGCCGATCTGCGTAATAGCACGCGCAATGTCACGCGACTTGGCTGCCCGCCAAGCAGACATTACCCTTCCGGTCATCATCACACGCATTACACTTTGCACCATCGCATCACCCATATCTGGCATCTTGGCGATTATCCCGACGTACCACTATAAGACAGCGTGAAATATCGGGGAAAAATCCCCTTATCACTCATTCCGTATTCCACAGCACGCTAAAATCACTGAATGAAAGCCGAATCCCATGCATCCTCTCCCGGTCCGCATTCCGTGACACTCGTCGTCCTCACCAATCTTCCCGATGAGGCCAGCGCGCGCACGCTTGCTGCATATCTGGTTGAGGAACGACTGGCCGCCTGCGTGAACATCCTGGCACCCTGCCGATCTGTGTATCACTGGCAGGGCCAGATCGAAGAGTCTGGCGAAGTGCCGCTGCTCATCAAGACCACGGCCGCACGCTATGCCGCACTGGAAGCCGCCATCCGCGTCGGCCATCCCTATGAACTTCCGGAAATTGTGGCAGTCCCAGTGGTTGCCGGTCTGCCCGAATTCCTGAACTGGGTCCATATGGAAACGACTACCCCCGACACCAAGACATGTTGAACCGACTTTTGAAGCCACTGTGGCCACTATTGCTGGGCCTCGTCTGCCTGGCGAACCTTGCCCATGCCGCAGGCGAGCCGCTCGAACCGACGCGGGCATTTCAGTTCTCGGCGCGCGCCATCGACGCACAGACCATCGAAGCACGCTGGCAGATCGCCGACGGCTATTACATGTACCGTGACAAGTTCCGCTTCGAAGTCGAGCCGGCGACAGTGAAACTTGGCTCACCGCAATTTCCACCTGGCAAGCTCAAGGACGACGATGTCTATGGCAAGGTGGAAACCTATCGCGACGAAGTCGTCATCCGCCTGCCCGTTGAAACCGGTGGTGCAACTACGCTGACGCTCAAGGTCCGCTCGCAAGGCTGCGCCGACATGGGGATCTGCTATCCACCGACACCCCAAGAGGCTGTCGTGCCACTGATCGGTGCGAGGCAAACCGCAAATAGCGCACCCTTCACTTTGTCATCGCAGACTTCATCACCACAGATGAGCATGAGCATTACGCCGGCTGCTGACGCACCTCGCGTGGCAACGGAGACGCCAGCCGCTATGAGTAGCCGCAACCCAGCCGGCGACGAGACCTCACAGATCACCCGCCTGCTCAAGAACGCCAGCCTGTGGACCATTCTGCTGTTCTTCTTCGGCTCAGGTCTCGCACTGGCCTTCACCCCCTGCATGTTCCCGATGATCCCGATCCTCTCGGGCATCATCGTCGGCCATGGTCATGACATCAGCAAGGCCAGAGCCTTCACCCTATCGCTCATCTACGTGCTCGCCATGGCGCTCACCTATGCCGCGGTCGGCGTCGCCGCAGGTCTTTCCGGCACACTGGTCTCCGCTGCGCTGCAGAATGCCTGGCTGCTCGGCGGCGGCGCACTGATCTTCGTCGCGCTCGCACTGTCAATGTTCGGGCTCTACGAACTGCAACTGCCGAGCTTCCTGCAAAGCCGGTTTTCGGCGGAGGCCAACCGCCAGCGGGGTGGCAGTCTGCACAGCGTATTCCTGATGGGCGTCTTCTCGGCGGCCATCGTCGGCCCCTGCGTCGCCGCGCC
>CAZAOQ010000318.1:0-1855 GCA_964486795.1 uncultured Rhodocyclaceae bacterium | reverse complement strand
GAATCACTTCGCAGCCCATGCGGCGGAAGAGTTCCGGTGCGAGTTCGCCGGCGACACCATTACCGCAGTCGACGATGATCTTCATCGGCCGGGCGAGTTTGACATCACCGACGATGCGCTCCAGATAGGCTTCGCGCACGTCGGCCTTCCTGATCTTGCCGGGTTTCCTGGCACGCAGCAGATTGCCGCTTTCGATGCGCTGGCGCAGTGCCTGGATCTGCTCGCCGTAGAGCGTATCGCCGCCGAGCACCATCTTCAGACCGTTGTAGTCGGGCGGGTTGTGGCTACCCGTCACCGACACCGCGCTTTGGGTGCCGAGTTGATAGGCAGCGAAGTAAGCCAGCGGCGTCGGCACGCAGCCGATGTCGAGCACATCGATGCCAGCAGCATTCAGCCCCTCAGCCAGCGCACTTGCCAGCTCAGGTCCGGACAGACGTCCGTCACGGCCGATGGCGATGGTCTTCTGTTTGCGTGCCGCAGCTTCGGAACCGAGCGCCTGCCCGATGATGCGCACCACCTCCGGCGTCAGCGATTTGCCGACGATGCCGCGGATGTCGTAGGCCTTGAAGATTTCCGGAGCGGGGAGGTGCATGACGGTTCCTGTGTATGAGAAATGGAAGCGAGGATTATCTCATTTTCCTGTGGCTTGTCGGCGTGCGTGCGGGAGGAAGCGTGATCCAGCGACCTCGTGACTCCATGAGACGATCCATGAAGAGCCTTATTTTATGCGCTTCTTCAGAGGGGATGGTCGGAGAGCAAGTATCCATGCGCTTCTTCAGAGGTGATGCGCGGAGAGCAAGTATCGGCGTGCCTTTGTGGGCATCAACCTTTTGTCGTCTTGCTCCAGCCTCAGTGCAGCGTCTTTGCGACATCGTCCTCGCTGTCAACGAGTGTCGGCGAGGCGTGGTGAACCAGCAGGCGCCAGCCGACGGCACCGCGGATGAAGATGTTGGTGGCGAGGATGGGTGCAGTCTGTCCTTCCTTGCCGCTGGTCATGGTGATTGACTCGTGCACGCTATGCACCGTGACCAGCATGCCGGGCAGGGTGACGCGGTTGGAAACAGTGATGGTGAAGCGCCGGCCATTGTCGAAGATCCGTCGCCAGGCTTCGTAAACATTGGCATAGCCGGCGATGCGCGGGCCGCTTGGCAGGATGCAGAGAATCTCTTCATCCTCGGCCCAAACGTTCATGAAGGCTTCCAGGTCGGCGCGGCAAATCGCTTCGTAGAAGGCGTTCTCGGCGTCCTGCGGTGTGGTGTAGATGGGCTTCTGGAGGGGCATGATGTCTTCGGTTCAGCCGGCTTGCCTGATTTCGTTCATGACGGTCTCGGCCTTCAGTTCTTCCATGCATTTGAAGTGGCCGAGCGGGCAGGCGCGCTTGAAGCAGGGACTGCAGTCGACATGCAGGGAGATGATCTTCGCGCGTGTCGAGAGCGGCGGTGTGTAGGCCGGGCTTGATGAGCCGTAAAGGGCGTAGAGCGGACGGTCGAGGGCGGCGGCGACGTGCATCAGCCCGGAGTCGTTGCTGACGACGAGGCGTGCGCCGGCGATCAGGTCGATGGCTTGTTCCAGGGAGGTGCGGCCGCAGAGGTTTAAAGCGTGACCCTGTGACATTTGAGCGATGCCGTCGCCGAGCGCAGCATCCTTGCTGGAGCCGAGCAGCCAGACGGGGATGCCGTCTTCGGCAAGCAGGCGCGCCAGCGCGGCGAAGTGGCGTGAGGGCCAGCGCTTGGCGGGGCCGAACTCGGCACCGGGACAGAAGATCGCTGGCGTGACGTCGGCAGGCACATCCAGTGCGGCACGCACGGCTTGCTGTTGCTCGGTGCTCGAGTTCAGGTGGATGCGTGGCAGCGGG
>CAZAOQ010000317.1:0-1856 GCA_964486795.1 uncultured Rhodocyclaceae bacterium | reverse complement strand
GAAAAGCGAGCTGAACAGCAGGGCCAGCAACAAAGTGGAACCGCCGGCGTACCCGATGCCGAGCGAACGGTCCACGAAATCCGCTAATGTCGTGCCCACTGTGGTGGTGGCAACAATCGTCGTCCAGTAGAGGAATGGTTTAAAAGTCTCGGACTTGATCTGGGCAATCACCGCTGCAAAAAATACAGCCGCAAAAATAACCGTGCCGATCAAGTAGCCCAGATTCATCGACATCGAGACTGCATCGCCGCCTGTCTCACCGAGTGTCGTGGCTGCAATCTTGATGATCCAGAAAATCAGGGTGACTTCCGGCACCTTGCTTAAGGCTGAGGTGGTTTGAATTGATGTATTCATTTCGATTCGTGATAGAGGTCTTTTGTGAGGTATCTCTGGCTGGATCACACCATGAGAATGATCCAGCTATGATGGTTTTTAGTCAGTCTTGTTCATCGTGATCATCATCGTGATCCACCTTGTCTTCAGCGGAAGAAATGACGGTGCCCTTGTCGGCGTCGATCGTGACATCGAAGACTTTCGCGGCGCTGACGACTTCAACATCATAGACCCAGCCATGCTTCGAGTTTTCAAACTCGGCGCGTGCCGCCTTGCCATTGATGTGTTGCTCGGCTGTGGCGACGGCTTGGGCCAGTGGAATCCTGGCTTTAGCGATAGCAAGGGCGTCGTTTTCCATACGGCCGCTGGCTGCATAAACGGCGCTGCCTGCGGTGGCGATGACGATGGCGACAGCCAGAAGGGAAAGTTTACTGTAGCGAGTCATGGTACTTCTCCAAATGAACGCAGAATTTGCGTGATGAAGAGACTACCTATGCAAACTTAGCGGCGACTGAGCAAAATAAATCAGTGTTGCTCCATGGAGCGCCGGCTGGTTACGTTTTGATACGCTACAGATGCAACCCGGCACCTCGCCATCGGTTAACATGCTTGGTTACGGCTGATGGTTGGTGCCGCCCTGGTGATGGGAACTCTGTATGAAAAAGCCGCTGTTGATCGTCTTCCTGCTGGTGCTGGCCGGTAGCGCTGCCTATCTTTACGCGACGCGCCAGTCCTCGCCTCCCGATGCCCGAAAAGCAGATGCAGCGGCAGGGGGCGGCAAACATGCGGGGCCAGGTGGTGTCGGGCGGCCTGTTTCCGTTCAGGTTGCGGTAGTGAAGCGGGGTGAGATTGATGTCACCGTCGATGCGCTGGGGACGGTAACTGCGTACAACACGGCGGTGGTCAGGGCGCGTGTGGATGGCCAGTTGCTCAACGTGAATTTCCGCGAAGGGCAAATGGTGAAAGCTGGCGAGTTACTGGCGACCATCGATCCGCGGCCCTTCCAGATTGCGCTCGATCAGGCCAGCGGCCAGTTGCGGCGTGATGAGGCACTGCTCGCCAATGCCCGGGTCGATGTTGAGCGCTATCGTGAGCTGCTAGCCAAGGATTCGATTGCCCGTCAGCAGCTAGACGCGCAGCAGGCGCTGGTGAGTCAGTATGAAGGGGCGGTGCAGTCGGATCGTGCCCAGGTTGACAACGCCAAGCTGCAGCTCGGCTTCACGCGCATCACCGCGCCGCTCGGCGGGCGGCTCGGGCTGCGTCAGATCGATGCGGGCAATATGGTGCACGCCTCGGATGCGAATGGCATCGTGACTATTACCCAAACGCAGCCGATCAATGTGATCTTTGCAATTCCAGCCGATCAGCTCGGTGCGGTACAGGCGCGGCTCCACACCGGTGCGCAACTCGCGGTTGATGTCTGGGATCGTGATGGCCATCAGCGGCTCGCCCAGGGACGGTTGCTGACGGTGGATAACCAGATCGATACGACCACGGGTACGGTCAAGCTCAAGGCGCAGTAC
>CAZAOQ010000316.1:0-1867 GCA_964486795.1 uncultured Rhodocyclaceae bacterium | reverse complement strand
TTGCGTGGCGTTCTGCCGGACTACATGATTCCGAGCGCCTTCGTGGTGCTTGAGAACATGCCGCTGACAGCCAATGGCAAACTGAATACGAAGGCCTTGCCGGCGCCGGAGCTGGATGCCTATCGCACGCAGGCTTTTGAAGCCCCACAAGGCGAGATCGAGGAAACCCTGGCGGCGATCTGGCAGGATGTGCTGCATGTTGAGGGAGGCGTGCAGATTGGTCGGCATGATGACTTCTTTGATTTGGGTGGTCATTCGCTGCTGATCGTGCAGGTCCTCGAAAGGCTGCGCCAGGCGGGTCTCAGTGTTGATGCTCGCAGCATTTTTGAATATCCGACACCGGCTGCGCTCGCCGGTGCCATTGCCGACGGTGGCGCGACGTCGAGCGGGCTTGCCTTCAGCGTGCCGCCCAACCTGATTCCGGCGGGCTGTCGTTCGATCACGCCGGAGATGCTGCCGCTTGTCAGCCTCACTCAGGCAGAGATTGACCGCGTCGTGCAGACGGTGCCAGGTGGTGTGACCAACGTCCAGGACATCTATCCGCTGGCGCCACTACAGGAAGGCATCCTGTTCCATCACCAACTCAGCACTGCGGGTGATACCTACATCCTCCCGACGATACTCAGGCTCGCTTCGCAGCAACAGCGCGATGCTTTCCTTGATGCGTTGCAAAAGGTGGTTAACCGTCACGACATCCTGCGCAGTGGTGTTGTCTGGCGCGGTCTCGACCGCCCCGTGCAAGTAGTGCATCGTCAGGTCACCCTGCCCGTTGAGACATTCACTCTTGATGCGCAGCGCGACAATATCGAGCAACTCGATGAGCGCATCGATCCGCGCCGTCTGCGGATTGATCTGCAAGAGGCACCGCTGCTGCGGATCCAGCAGTTGCAGGACCCACATTCCGAAGCGTGGTATCTGGTGCTGCTGCTGCATCACATCGTCAGTGACCACGTCTCACTTGAAATTCTCGTCTCTGAAGTCTTCGCCCTGCTAGCCAACCAAGAGGCGCAGCTGCCCGCACCGCTTGCCTATCGTGGCTTCGTTGCACAGGCTCTGGCACAACTCGGTCAGAACGACGCCGAGGCCTTCTTCCGTTCGCGCCTTGCCGATGTCGATGAACCGACGGCACCTTTCGGCTTGCTGGACGTGCATGGTGACGGTAGTCAGCTTGAAGAAACGCGTATCGAACTCGAACCGGCGCTGGCGGCCGCTGTCCGTGCCGTTGCGCGCAGTCGCCAGGTCAGTGTGGCCGCGTTGTTCCATGCCGCGTGGGCGCTGGTTCTTGCTCAGTGCAGTGGTCGCGATGATGTCGTATTCGGCAGCGTGCTGTCGGGCCGTTTGCAAGGTACGGCTGGTGCCGACCGAGTGCTGGGCATGTTTATCAACACGCTGCCTTTGCGCGTTCGCATCAATGATGCGAGTGTTGCGGCGGTGGTCGAAAGAACACATCGCGAACTCATCGAACTACTGCGCCATGAGCAGGCCGCCCTGGCCTTGGCACAACGCTGCAGTGCGGTGCCACCCTCAACACCGTTGTTCAGTGCGGTGCTCAACTTCCGTCACAGCGCCTTGGGAGAGCCGCAGCGTGATACGGGCATCGAGCTGATTGCCAGCCACGAACGCACCAACTATCCATTTACCGTGTCGGTCGACGATCTCGGCAAGGGCTTTGCGCTGACAGCGCAGACCGAGCCGCGCATCGGCTCGGCGCGACTTGCTGCCTATCTCCAGAGTGCGCTTCGTGCTTTGCTCGCCGCGCTGGAAACCGCACCGGGAACACCGCTGCTTGAGCTTTCGGTATTGCCCGACGATGAGCGACGTGCGTTGCTTGAAGGCTTCAACGCCGTCCAGCGCCCCTACGCCCGCA
>CAZAOQ010000315.1:0-1874 GCA_964486795.1 uncultured Rhodocyclaceae bacterium | reverse complement strand
GGCTTCCTGCCCGGCACCGAGGAAGAAAAGATGACGCCGTGGATGGGCGCGCTCGACGACAACCTCGACGTACTCAACCGCCCACCCGAAGAATCCGCAGGGCCGGGCAGCAGCGGCACCAGCGGCGGCGGCGACTGGGGTCGCGCCGCGACCATGGATCTGATCCGCAGCCGCATCAAGATCAAGTCACTCAACTTCATGCGCGGTCGCACCGTCATGAACAAGTTCCTCATCATCGACGAAGCGCAGAACCTGACGCCGAAACAGATGAAGACCCTGATTACCCGCGCCGGCCCCGGCACCAAGGTCGTCTGCATGGGCAACATCGCGCAGATCGACACACCCTACCTCACCGAAGGCAGCTCCGGCCTCACCTACGTCGTCGACCGCTTCAAGGGCTGGATCCACTCTGGCCACATCACCCTGCAGCGTGGCGAACGCTCGCGTCTGGCAGATCACGCAGCGGAAGTGCTGTAGGCCAAACAAGTCAAACTAACTTGATCCCAGAGGCACTGCCCTGGGATCAAGTATCCATGCTGTTCTCCACGGCACATCTCCGGAGAACAAGCATTGGCGCGGCTCTCCGGGCATCCTCTTATTTACTCCTGATTAGCAATGAGCATCAGCGAGATGTCTCGCAGATCGCGCCATCCGTTCCCGTCATTCCCGCGCAGGCGGGAATCCAGGGCTAGCGGGCGTCGCGGGTGTGGACAGAATTCACGCCTTCGCGTGAATGACAAGCGTCAGCTGACGATTCTTTCTAATCACGTATTTACTCACTAGTCGCCAAATAAGTCGACAAAGTTGGAGCTTTCCACAAGCATGACAATCTCATCTTTCATGAAAAGAGATGGCCGAAGTATGGATCGCAAGACGCTGGAAGCAATTCGGCTGATGGCGGTCGAGCGTGTGCGTGAGGGAGAACCGGCGGCGAAGGTGATTGAGGCCTACGGATTCAATCGCACGACAATCTACAAGTGGCTGAATGCGGCATTGCAGCCGAGTCTGGGTATTCGGGCCTTGCGCTCGACGAAGGCACCGGGGCGGGCGCGTACGCTCACCCCTAGGCAGGAGAGCCAAGTGTTTCGGTGGATCAATGGGCGCGATCCGCGCCAGTACGGGCTGGACTTTGGTTTGTGGACACGTGCCGTGGTAGTTGAACTGATCGAGAAGAAGTTTGACGTGAAGTTGGGGCTGACCGCTGTTGGCGAAATGCTGGCGCGATTGGGTCTGACGCCGCAGAAGCCGCTGCAGCGAGCCTATCAGCGTGATCCAGAGGCCATCGAAAAATGGCAGCATGAAACCTTTCCCGCGATTGCCAAGCAGGCCAAAAAGGAAGGTGCTGAAATCTTCTTCTGGGACGAGTCCGGATTCCGGGCAGACACCGTGCATGGCAAAACTTGGGGCGTTCGCGGGCAGACTCCCGTGGTGCAACGCCCCGGCCAACGCCAATCCATCAGCGCGGCCTCGGCGGTGAGTGCCAATGGGGCGTTCTGGTTCTGTACCTATGAGGGCGGCCTGAACGCGGAGTTGTTCGTCGAATTGCTCCGGAAAATGATGAAGTACCGCAGGAAGCCGATCCATCTTGTGCTTGATGGCCTGCCTGCGCACAAGACAGCGCTCGTGAAGCAGTATGTCGCGTCCACCCAAGGCCGACTGACCTTGCACATCCTGCCAGGCTACGCGCCCGACTTGAATCCAGACGAACTGGAGTCATGTCAAGCGCACGGGCACAGCTAGACGCCCTCTGCAAAAGGGCGAAAAACTACGCGACAAAATCGAGGCTCAACTTGCCGCGCTACAAAAATTGCCACACCTTGTTCGCTCATTCTTCAACGCCCCTTCTGTCGCCTATATTGGCGACTGCTGAGTAA
>CAZAOQ010000314.1:0-1889 GCA_964486795.1 uncultured Rhodocyclaceae bacterium | reverse complement strand
CGGCGGCATCGGTCGCTCGCACATGGCCGGTAGAGACCAGGGCATAGAGGGCTCCGTCAACGGCATCTTGCGGCCAGCCGAAAGGGGCAGCTTTGAAATGCTCACGGATTTCCGTGCCCTTCTTCCCTGGCCCGATATAGGCCATGACTTTTTGACAGACAGGTTGTTTATCGGCCTCAGACTGGTGGCCGATACACTTAAGTGCCTCGACATTTCCTTTGTGGGCTTCCTTGTACACGTCGTCCCACGCAGGGTTGTCGGCGACGTCGAACTCTCGGTAGAGACGGACGATTGATGCCTGACAGCCTTTAGCAACCTTTTCCGCCAGATCGTTGCCATCAGTGACTTCCTGCCCACCGCCTTGAAAGAGCTTGGCCGCCAGCATGATTCTGTCGAGCAGGTCGCCCATTTCCTTTTCAGCAGTGCGTTGACGTGATTCCATGGAACGCAAGGCATCGCGACCTTCTTCGGTGTTGGGCACACCTTTACGCTGTATGGTCTTGGATGCCGCCTCGAAGGCGACGATGGCATTGGCCAGATCGGTCTTGTATTGGTCAGGGATGAAAAGAAACAGCGTTGGATTTTCGGCCCCCTTGTTGCGAGCGTCCGCAAGGATGGATTTTTCCTCGGTTTGCCAGCCGTCCTGGACCCATAGCGTCAGGGTAGTGGCGTGATCCTTGGGCAACGAGTCATCAAAGCTGATAATGAGATCGCGAGCAACATTCGATTTGCCTTGCGTGGGTCGTACCTTGTTAAGGGCAGTGCGGACCTGCTGCTTGAACAGATCGACGCGCTTTTGTTCCTGCCGCTGGGGCGCTGCCTTGAATTCGGCTTCCTGAGCGCGATACTCTTCATACCAGGCGCTGGATTCCCGGGTTTGGAGGCGGTATTCGATACCGTTACCCGCTTCCAGCACCATCACCATGCGATCTTTTGACTGCAGCTCATCGAGTAGCACCGGTAAGCGTTTGCGCAGTTCGCTGGAGCCGGCATGCAGATCGGTTACCAGTAGATCGGCCAGGATATCCAGCGTTGCGCGCAGGCCGGTGTCCGTTACTGCTTCGGCAGGCAGCTTATTGACCAGATAGATCAACTTTAGCAACTTGGCCTTGAGTTGCTCGGATTCGCTGCCGGCGGCCAGTTTCTGAATGTGTTCGTATACCTCGCGAGGAATGGCAGCGGTGGATATCAGGTTGGCCGATATCTGGTCATACAAGAAATCGCCTGGCACAACATTCCCTAGCGCTGTATCTGCTGTGGCCAGAACTGCCTCGTGAACGATGCGCAGCTGATTACGTAACTGCGAAACCGTGCCCGTGGCATCGACGGTGCGCAATACGCGCTCCCAGAAGCGGCGCCGGACGGGCAGAATCGGGTAGTCGGCAACCATGACTGACTCATCGTCGGTGACATGTTCCAGCTTGGTGCCGCGCAGGTGACGAGAGATTTCCCCAAGATTGGTACGCAACACCTTGTCGACCTCGGCTTGTGCGCTAGGCTTTTTGGCGAGGATGATTTCGCGGATGACTCGCTCTACGTCGGCATCGGAAAGAATGACTGGCACCGGAAATCGCCCCATGAGTCGTTGCAGGTTGGGCATGCCTGAAAGAGCCGTCTGTCCGGTTGCGACAAAAAGAAGCTTGCCGCTGAAATGCTTGCAACAAGTCTCGGTGACTTCCTGCACAACATAGGCCTTGTGAGCATCATTGCCGATGTATTGCTGGACTTCGTCCAGCACCATCAAGGTCTTCAACAACGCCTTGAGATGCCCGAGCGGAAAGGCGTTCGGCCCGTCTGACAGCGCCCTGGACGGATCGGGATGTGTTTCCATGAACAGGCCTGAGATCCCCGCCGCGACCGCCGCGCGCGCCAGCACCGGCACGAATTCG
>CAZAOQ010000313.1:0-1893 GCA_964486795.1 uncultured Rhodocyclaceae bacterium | reverse complement strand
ACCATGCCTGGGAGCCGCACCAGTTCCCCAACCACGAGTCCTACAAGTGGCTGATACCTGGCCTCGTCAACCCCATGCATATGGCTGGCGGCTATGGTCACATCAACCATGCCATGAACCGCTTCCAGCCCGGCAGCGCAGTGCAGGACACGCGCATCGGCATCAAGCCGTGGCACGGTCAGGAAACAAAAACCAAGCCGGTGGTAAAGCAGGCCGCCGCCGAAGCGCAGCCCAAGGCATGACAGGAAGATGACGATGACGACTCAACTACCCAGCAAATCAGAGCGCCAGGTTTCGATGGTGCTGGATCTCAACAAGTGTCTTGGTTGCCACACCTGCAGCATCGCCTGCAAGAAGATGTGGAATACCGATCAGGGCACTGACTACGCTTACTGGAACAGTGTCGAGACGATGCCCGGCAAGGGTTATCCGGCCAATTATCCGCAGATCGGCGGACGGACCGACACTGGCGAGGTCAAGCGCGGCAAGGTGCCCAGCATCGATACCGGGTATGGCCGTGCCTGGACGTTCAATCACAAGGAGGCGCTGTCTTCCGTCGGTCAGCCGGTCAAGCTGTGGATCAAGCCGAAGGAGGAGGTGAAGTGGGGCGCGAACTTCGACGAGGATGTCGGCGAAGGTCAGTATCCACAAGATAACCACTATTTCTATCTGCCGCGTCTGTGCAATCACTGTACGCATCCGGCTTGCAAGGATGCGTGTCCGCGCGGGGCGATCGAGAAGCGCGAACATGACGGGATCGTGCTGGTGAATCAGGATCGTTGCCACGGTTATCGTTTCTGCGTCGAGGCTTGCCCGTACAAGAAGGTGTATTTCGATCATGTCCGCCAGGTGTCGGCGAAGTGCATTTTCTGCGCGCCGCGCGTCGAGGAAGGGGTGGCGCCGGCTTGTGCACGTCAGTGTCCGGGACGTTTGCGTTTCGTCGGGTATCGCGATGATCAGGATGGGCCGATCTGGAAGCTGGTGGAGAAGTACAAGGTGGCGGTGCCGCTGCATGCGGAGTGGGGCTTGGGGCCGAATGTGTTTTATGTGCCGCCGATGAGTCCGTCGAAGGTGGATGCGAAGGGCCGTCCCACGGATGAGCCGCGTATTCCTCTGGCGTATCTGGAGTCTTTGTTTGGACCACGAGTGAAGGAGATTCTCGATACGCTGCATGCGGAGCGCGAGAAGAAGAAACGTGGCGAGAAGAGTGAGTTGATGGATCTCTTGATCGCTTATAACTGGAATGATAATTTCAAGCTCGCGCCGCAGCAGCGCGAGGTGTTCAGCGAACATAGCTGATTTGACCGCGGAAGATAAGCCATGAAGAAGACTGTTTCCTTGATCGCGGCGCCGACGGCGCCGCAGCCCGGTGGTTATATTGCCAAGGCGTATGAGGACCGGACGACGCCGGGGATTGCGCAGGCGGAGTTGGGTGTGGAGCCGGCTGCTGGGGGCAAGGGTTGGACGATTTCCTTGTCTTGGGCTTGTCCGAATCCGGTGCAAAGTATTGTGAAGGAGACGGATAAGTTTCTCGATTGTTGTGCGTTGCTGGTGCCCACGACCGAGGATGGGCAGTGGATCTCCATGGGCGAGCCCGGTAAGGCGGTCGAGGGTGTCCTCTGGAAGGCGGATCGCGAGCGGCCGTGGCGTATGCATGCGGAGGGTCTGGGTACGATGGTGCGTGCCGAGGCGCCGAAAGACTGGAAGGTCGCGGCTCAGCATGCCAATGGCCGCTGGAGTGTGACTTTCGAGATCGCTGAATGGCCCGTGCTCGCTCAGTTCAAACAGCTCGCCTTTGCCATCTGGCTCGGCGAACATCAGGATCGCGGCGGCCTCAAGTCGGTCAGCCCGGGCTGGATGTCTATTGAGTAATCATGGGGGCAATGCTTGATC
>CAZAOQ010000312.1:0-1916 GCA_964486795.1 uncultured Rhodocyclaceae bacterium | reverse complement strand
GAGGACCGGCCAAACGACAAGCGCCTCGTGGCTTACCTGACCTTGCAATCTGGCGCGACCTTGGCCATCGACGACTTGCGCACTCAGCTCAAGGCGGTGCTTCCCGAATTCATGGTACCTGGTGCCTTCGTGCTGCTCGATGAATTGCCACTGACACCCAACGGCAAGCTTGACCGTAAGGCATTGCCGGCACCCGAAGCGGATGACTGGCAGACGCGTGAATACGTCCCGCCGCAGGGCGAGATTGAGGAAACGCTGGCTGGAATCTGGCAGGACATTCTGGGCGTTGAACGTGTTGGCCGTACCGATGATTTCTTCGAACTCGGTGGCCATTCGCTGCTGGCGGTGCAACTCGTTGCACGCATTCGCCACAGCCTGGGGCGCGATCTGGCGCTGCGCGAGGTCTTCGAGCAGCCGCAATTGCTCGCTCTGGCGCGCCGGCTGCAAAGTGCCGCGAGCAGCGATGCCGGGATTCCGCTTGTGCCGTTCGATCGCAGCCAGCCGCTGCCGCTCTCCTGGTCGCAGCAGCGACTCTGGTTTATCGATCAACTCGAAGGTGCGGGTGCCGCCTACTACATTCCCGGCGCATTGCGCCTGCGTGGTCGGCTTGACCGGAGCGCGCTGCAGATGGCGCTTGACGGCATCGTCGCGCGCCACGAGGTGTTGCGTACGACCTTTGTGACGCTCGCAGGCCAGCCGGCTCAGCTCATCACTGCACCGGAACAGGCCCGCTTTGTCCTGCGCGAACTTGACGTTACCGTCTCTGCTGTTCCCGCGGCACAGCGCGAGCGCGAGATTGAGCGTCATATCGCGGCAGAAGCTGCGGCGCCCTTCGATCTCGGCCGAGGTCCGCTGGTGCGTGGTCTGCTGCTGAAAGTAGGCGACGAGGATCACATCCTTTGTATCGTCATGCATCACATTGTCTCGGACGGCTGGTCGATTGGCATCCTGACGCGCGAATTCGCTAGTCTCTACAAGGCGGCTCTTCAGGGGCTCGACGATCCCTTGCCACCGTTGCCGATTCAGTATGGCGATTACGCCGTCTGGCAGCGCCGTTGGCTGGCTGGCGAAGCAGTGCAGCAACAGATAGCCTACTGGCGGCAGCAGCTCGCTGGCGCGCCGGCATTGCTTGAATTGCCGAGCGACCGTGCACGTCCCGCACTGCAAAGTCATGCGGGTGCCGGCGTTCATTTCAGTCTCGGTGTTGAGCTGAGTAAGCAGTTGCGCGCCTTCTCACGGCGCCACGATGCAACACTTTTCATGACGCTCTATGCAGCCTGGGCTGTCGTGCTCGGCCGGCTGGCGGGTCAGGATGATGTCGTTATCGGCGTGCCGGTAGCTAACCGGCAACGCACTGAGGTCGAAGGATTGATCGGCTTCTTCGTGAATACCCTGGCGCTGCGTGTGCGCTTGCCCGGCGAGATGACGCTCGGCGAACTGCTTCGGCAAGTTCGTGAACAGACCCTGGAGGGTTACAGCCATCAGGACGTGCCGTTTGAACAGGTCGTCGAGGCCGTCAAACCGCCACGGAGCCTGAGTTACAGCCCGGTGTTCCAGACGCTGTTCGCCCTGCAGAACACGCCGCGCGGTGCGCTGGAATTGCCGGAGCTCACACTGACGCCGGTCGATGTTCCACTGACCGCCGCGCAGTTTGATCTGTCGATGATGCTGCATGAGGAAATGGGCGACGGCGCCGTGGTGGGCGATCTGCTCTATGCCAGCGATCTCTTCGAAAAGACGAGTATCGAGCGCTGGCTCGGCTTTTTCCGCATCGTCCTAGCAGCGATGGTGACTGACAAGACAGCAGCGGATCGGCCCATCGCAACGCTGCCGCTGCTTGATGCCGAGGCGCAGCATCACGTTCTCAAAGGTTTCAACGCCACCCAAGTCACCTACCCCCAAGACCGCACGCTTCA
>CAZAOQ010000311.1:0-1937 GCA_964486795.1 uncultured Rhodocyclaceae bacterium | reverse complement strand
AAAAACTTCGGCCACGATCTCGCCGCAATGCGCACTGCGATCCGTCCGGACACGCGCATGGTGTGGATTGCTAACCCGAACAATCCGACCGGCACCTTTGTTTCCGAGCCGGAGTTGCGTCAATTCATGCAGTCGCTACCCAAGGACGTCATCGTCGTTCTTGACGAGGCCTACAACGAATATCTGCCGCTGGCGCTGCGCGGCGACTCGGAGAGTAGCAAGAGCTGGCTCGACGAGTTTCCCAACCTGATCATCACGCGTACCTTCTCCAAGGTCTACGGCCTTGCCGGTTTGCGCATTGGCTATGCGCTGGCATCTGCCGAAATCATCGATCTGATGAACCGCCTGCGCCAGCCCTTCAACGTGAATAATCTCGCCTTGGTGGCGGCACGAGCCGCGCTCGACGATCATCTGTTCCTCGCCGAGAGCTTCGAACTCAACGCCCGAGGCATCGAACAGATCGTCACTGGCTTGAAGCGTCTGAGCCTTGGCCACATTCCGGCACACGGCAACTTCGTCACCTTCCACGTCAAGGATGCCGCGACGATCAACCAGCGCCTGCTCAAGCAGGGTGTGATCGTCCGTCCGCTCGGTGGCTACGGCATGCCCGAGCATCTGCGCGTCACCGTTGGTCTGGAAAGCGAGAACGCACGCTTCCTCGAAGCGCTGCAAAAATCGCTCTGAACCCAGCCGGCCATGACTGAACTACGCAAGATTGTCATCTGCGGCGTCGGCCTGATCGGCGGCTCCTTCGCCCTCGCACTGAAACAGGCGGGTGCGCTCGCGGCCGGTGGAGAGATCGTCGGCATGGGGCGCACCGCTGCTTCGCTTGAGGACGCCTGCCAGCGTGGTGTCATCGATCGCTACACGACGGATTGGGCCGATGCGCTTGCCAACGCCGATCTCGTCATGCTCGCGATGCCCGTCGGCCACACCGAAACCAACCTGCGCGCACTCGCACCCCACCTGGGTCCGAACACCATCGTCAGCGATGCCGGCAGCACCAAACAAGATGTGGTCACCGCCGCCCGTAAGGCGCTTGGTGACAAGATCGGTCAGTTCGTCCCTGGTCATCCCATCGCCGGTGCCGAAAAAAGCGGTGTCTCCGCTGCGCAGGCCGATCTCTACCGTGAGCGCCGCGTCGTATTGACGCCACTGCCAGAGAACATGCCAGCGGCCGTCGCCCGCGTGCGCAACGCCTGGCTCGCTTGTGGTGCGCAAGTCAGCGAACTCGACGCCGAAACGCACGACCAGATTTTCGCCGCCGTCAGTCATCTGCCGCACCTGCTGGCCTTCACACTGGTCCACGAGTTTGCCAATCGTGACAATGCCGGGCAACTTCTTGATTTCGCCGCCGGTGGTTTCCGCGACTTCACGCGCATCGCCAGCAGCCATCCGGAGATGTGGCGCGACATCTGCGTCGCCAATCGCACCGCGCTGATCAAGGAACTCGACGCCTATCAGGTCGAGTTGATGCACACCCGAATGCTGCTCGCCAGCGCCGACGGTGCCGGCCTTGAAGCGCTGTTCGGCAAGGCCCGCACCACGCGTAACGCCTGGCTGGATGCCCGACAGGCTGGCCAGGCTGCCAGCGATACCTCTTCCGAATAATCCCCAAACCGAGACCACGCCCCATGGAGAAGCACGCCAAAATCTACGTCGCCGGCCACCGTGGCCTGGTGGGTTCCGCCATCGTGCGCGCATTGCAGAAACAGGGTTACACCAATCTGCTGCTGCGCACGCATGACGAACTCGATCTGATGGAACAGGCGCCGGTACGCGCCTTCATGGAAACCGAGCGCATCAGATCGCACAAGCCCATAACGCTCACGCGCGGGGGCGACCAGTTCACCGCCGACAGCATGGACTACGACAACGTGGACCGCGTGATGGACCTGCGTGGCCGTGTCCGGGGCGTGCTCACGCCGCGCGCGGCG
>CAZAOQ010000310.1:0-1970 GCA_964486795.1 uncultured Rhodocyclaceae bacterium | reverse complement strand
GCCCTGGTGCGCGGCTGTATCGAGCTGGGCCTGACCATCATTCCGCGTGGCGGCGGCACCGGCTATACGGGCGGTGCAGTGCCATTGACACCACTCTCGGCGGTCATCAACACCGAGAAACTGATCGATCTCGCCGCCGTCGAACAGCAGACGTTGCCCGGCACCGAACTGTCGTATGCCACGCTGCGTACCGGCGCGGGTGTCGTCACGCGGCGCGCCATGGAGGTGGCCGAGAGCGCCGGTCTGGTGTTCGCCTGCGACCCGACCTCGGCGGATGCGTCCTGTATCGGTGGCAATATTGCCATGAATGCCGGCGGCAAGAAGGCCGTGCTGTGGGGCACCGCACTCGATAATCTGGCCTCGTGGAAAATGGTCATGCCGAGTGGCAACTGGCTGCTTGTCGAGCGACTTGAACACAACTTTGGCAAGATTCACGAGCAGGCGCTGGTGCGCTTCCGCCTGCGTCACTGCGCCGCCAACGATGCGGCCTGTCGTCGGCCACTCGACGAAAAAATTCTCGAAATTCCCGGTCGCCAGTTCCGCAAGGAAGGTCTTGGCAAAGACGTTACCGACAAGTTTCTCGCCGGGCTGCCCGGTGTGCAGAAAGAAGGTTGCGACGGCATCATCACCTCGGCGGTGTGGATCCTCCACCGTCTGCCGGCCCACACGCGCACCGTCTGTCTGGAATTCTTTGGCCAGGTGCGCGAGGCGGTGCCGTCGATTGTCGAAATCACCGATTACTTCAAGCCGGGTGGCGCCGGGCTCGCCGCCGGGGTGCAGCTCGCCGGTCTCGAACACCTCGACGAGCGCTATGTGCGCGCGGTCGGTTATGCCACGAAAGCCAAACGCAACGATGGCAAAAGCGGCACGCCGAAGATGGTGTTGATCGGCGACATCGTCAGTGATGATGAGAACGCCGTGATGGCCGCCGCCTCGGCGGTCGTGCGCTTCGCCAATGCACGCAGTGGCGAGGGCTTCATCGCCGTCAGCGCCGAGACGCGCAAGAAGTTCTGGCTCGATCGTGCGCGCACTGCTGCCATCGCCAAGCACACTAATGCGTTCAAGGTAAATGAGGACGTCGTCATTCCGCTGCCGCGCATGGGCGATTACTGTGATGGCATCGAGCGGATCAACATCGAGCTGTCGATCCGCAACAAGCTGGCACTGTGTGAGGCGCTGAACGAATATCTCGGCGGTGATCTGCCACTCCACACTGAGGATGTGGCACTCGACACGGATGAGCTGCTCGACGGTCGTCGCGAGCAGTCGCTCGAACTCGTCGCCGCAGTGCAGGCGCGCTGGCAGTGGCTGCTCGATCATCTCGACCTGCCGCTCGCTGAAGCAGAGGAACAATTCGTCGCGCGTGGCATCGAGGCCGCGCCGCTGCTCAACCAGGCGGCGAACCCGACGCTGTTCCACCGCCTGCAGGACTATTCGGTGCGTGTCTCCTGCCGGAGTGAGCTGCGTGCGCCGCTCGAAGACATCTTCAGCGGTAGCGCCTATCGTTACATCCTTGAGCGCCTGCGTGCGATCCACGGTGAAATCCGCAAGGGCCGAGTCTTCGTCGCGCTGCACATGCACGCCGGTGATGGCAACGTACACACCAATATTCCGGTGAATTCGGATAACTACGCCATGCTCGCCACCGCCAATGACGCAGTCGCCCGCATCATGGCGCTGGCGCGCAGCCTTGGTGGCGTGATCTCGGGTGAGCATGGCATTGGTATCACCAAGCTCGAATTCCTCGATGCAGAACAGATCGAGCCGTTCCGCGCCTACAAGCAGCGTGTCGATCCAGAGGGTCGCTTCAATAAGTGCAATCTGATGCACGGCGGCGATCTTACCAACGCCTACACGCCTTCGTTCAGCCTGCTCGGCACTGAATCGCTGATCATGGAGCAGTCGGAGATCGGCAAAATTTCCGGCATGGTCAAGGACTGTCTGCGCTGCGGCAAGTGCAAGCCGGTCTG
>CAZAOQ010000309.1:0-1999 GCA_964486795.1 uncultured Rhodocyclaceae bacterium | reverse complement strand
TAAGCCGCCTCGACACTGCTGGCACTCTGCGCGATGGCGGTTGGCACCACACGCGTCACCTGGAGGATGCGCGATTCCGCGGTATGCCCCCCGCCGCTCACCGGCACCAGCGCACGCAGCACCAGACTGCTCGTCGCATCACCTTCGAGCAGCGTCGCGCCCCCCTTCTGACGGGCATCGTGCAATTGCGCTGAAGTCAGCAGCCCCGGCGGTCGCTTATCGGTACTCACCGCGCTGTGCGCCAGCACGCGCCCGGTCGCCGTGAACAGGGTCATCGTCTGCAAACCGGCCTGCTCGCGCAAGCGGTTGAGTCGCACCGCGCGGATATCCTGGAAATCACCAAGCTGCAGCGCCATGCCGTTTGCCTGACTACCAAGTTCGGCGAGCTGGCCGTCGAGCACGTTGCGCGCCAGCGTCAGACCGCCTTCGAGCGCCCGGTCGACACGCACATCGAACCACGAGTCGATGCTGTTCACGACAAACTGCATCGACACGCCATACACCAGCGCACCGGGCAGCACCGCCATCAGCGCGAGCGTCAGCAGCAAACGTGACTTGAGACGCGTACCGAACACACCCTGGCGGTATTCGCGGCGCAGCGCCAGCAACTGGACGATCACCGCCACCACCAGCGCGACCACAAGCACCGCGTTGAGGCCCATCAACAGCGGGTAGTTGTGGGCGAACAGCGCCGTGTTCGAGCTGGCCGAAGTCAGCAGAAATAGTAAAAGTGCGCTGACAATGAAGACCAGCACGGCAGCGAAGAGGGCGGGAGTCCGCAGCGTCATTCAGCGCACCTCCCGGTCGGCCGCGCTGCCCGGTACGAACTGCCAGCGCAAGACCTTGGCATCGACCGTCCAGTCCCGGTTCACGATGGCATCGAGCTGCAGCGGCTTCGGCAACTGCTGGCGATCCAGCGTCAGGCGCAACGCCACCTGATAAGGCTCACCGGACTTGAGCACGCCGCGATCAGCGACCGGCAATGCAGCGGCACGACCCATGACACGCAGCGCTTCGGACAACTTGACGAAATCCTGACTCAAACCATTACCGCTGGAAAGACGATAAAGACGCAACAGCGGAATGTAGGCGATTCGGTAATTGACGGTGCGGCCGGCGATGTGTTCACCCGGCCAGAACCAGCGATTACGCGTGATCTCAATCTCAAGCTGGAAGTAGAGCGGCACGCCACGCGCGATGATCTCTTCAAGATATTGACCGAGATCGATGTTGAATTCAGCACTCAACACATAGCTGTCTTCGCTGGCCGTCAGCCGGGCCGAAGTCGCCTCGATGCTGCCCGCCCACGCCGGGCTAAATGCCCCGAGCAAACCGAGCATTGCCAGCAAGAACGCCATGACCCATACGCGCCAGCGGCGCGCTGTGTGGTCAGGGGCGTTTTTGCAAAAGGGCATAGAAAAAACCGTCGTGTCCCGCCTGTGGTGTCAGCTGCAGAAAATCGGTGCACGCACTTTCTCTGCCGGCGTTGCGTACTTCGAGTGATGCTTCATCGGCCGCAGGCACCCGCGGCAAAACTAGCGGCAAACACAGCGCATCGGTGTGGCGATGCAGAAAAGCGTCGATCTGCGCGACATTTTCCTGGGGAAAAAGCGAGCAGGTACAGTAAAGCATTTTGCCACCGGGGGCGAGCACGTGCCACAAAGCATCCAGAATTTCACGCTGCGTCCGCGCGAAACCGACGAGATCCTTCTCGCGGCGCAACCACTTGATGTCTGGATGGCGACGCACCACACCGGAAGCGGAGCAGGGCACATCCGCGAGGATGCGGTCAAACAGCCGGCCATCCCACCAGGTATCGACATCACGACAGTCAGCCGCCTTGACCGTCGCCGTCAAACCCAGCCGCGCCAGATTCTCGTCGATACGCGCGGTGCGTGCCGGTTCGGCGTCGAGTGCCAGCAGCTCGACATTAGCGAGCTCCAGCAGATGCGTCGTCTTGCCGCCCGGCGCAGCGCAGGCGTCGAGCACGCGCATGCCG
>CAZAOQ010000308.1:0-2005 GCA_964486795.1 uncultured Rhodocyclaceae bacterium | reverse complement strand
AGAAGCGGCTCAACCAACCCATCGCCTGAGCTGAATCAATGAAGCCATTGGCCCGATACTCGATACGCGCATCGGCCACCTGGGTCGATTGCACGGTATTCGAAGTCGTGATGGTGTTGGGATTGACGACACCAGAGAAACGGATGAACTCCTCGCCCTCTTTGAGGCCGATCTGCTTCTCACCTGAAACAAGCAAATTGCCGTTGGGCAGCACTTCGATGACGGTCACCGTCAGCGCGCTGGTAAAGTCGTTCGCCGACGTGTTCTGGCCTTTGCCGTCGAAGTTATTGGTATCGGAAGCAGCCAGGCTCATGCCCTGAAGCGATTTTCCTGGCAGGCCGACCACCGTCGGCACCGAAGCCGAAACACTCCCCGAACGTGTCGTCTTGTTCTCCGAGTTCTTCGATGCCGTGGTCTTTTCGGCGATATTGATGGTGATCGTATCGCCAACGAAACGCGCACGACGATCCTAGAACAACGGTCGTGCCGATGACACGTTGTAGATCGCGCCATTGGTCGGCGCTGCATAGTTGCGCGGCTCCGGACGCGCCGACATCGGCTGCTGCACACTGGTCGGCGGCGTGGTTGTCACGCAACCAGTAATGAACAGCGCCGATAGCAGCGAACCAAACAGTATTTTCATCACGCTATTCCGGATCATCCGCATCGATCAGAGGTTGGTCAGCTTCGCCAGCATCGCATCAGAGGTCGAAATGACCTTGGAATTCATTTCATAAGCGCGCTGTGTCTGGATCATGGTCACCAACTCTTCGGCCGAATTAACATTGGAAGCCTCGACATAGCCTTGGTTGAGCAGGCCGGTGCCATTGGTACCCGGCGTGTTCGGTGACGGCGTGCCACTGGAGCCGGTTTCCACGAAAAGATTCTCACCCGTGCTCTGCAAACCACCCGGATTAACGAAGCTGGCGATCTGGATAGTGCCGACCTGGGTCGGCGCCACAGCACCCGCTTGAACCACCGAGACCACACCATCGCGGCCGACGGTGACCGAGGTGGCATCCGCCGGAATGGTCAGTGCCGGCGACAGCGGATAGCCACTCGAAGTGATGACAAGCCCGGTGCTGTCCTTCTGGAAGGAGCCGTCGCGCGTATAGGCCAACGTACCGTCGGGCATCTGAATCTGGAAAAAGCCTTGGCCGTTGATGGCCATATCAAGTGGATTACTGGTCTGATTGAGAGCGCCCTGCAAAAAATTCTTCTCAGTCGCGACCGGACGTACACCGGTGCCGAGCTGCAGGCCGGAGGGAATCGTCGTCTGCTGCGAAGACTGCGCCCCAGGTTGGCGCATCGTCTGGTAGAGCAGATCCTCGAACACCGCACGCGAACGCTTGTAGCCGTTGGTACTAAGGTTGGCCAGGTTGTTGGAAATAACGTCGAGCTGCGTCTGCTGCGCATCGAGGCCGGTCTTGGCAATCCAGAGTGAGCGAATCATCGGGGAACCCTGTTAGTTAAGATGGATTGTAAGGTGGGAATCAGAGATTCGAAATGATCTGCGTCGCCGCCTGATCATTGGTCGAGGCTGTGGACAGAAGCTTCATCTGCATCTCGAACTGGCGCGCCAGCGAGATCATGCTGACCATCTGTTCAACGGGATTGACGTTGCTGCCTTCGAGATAGCCACTCGCTACCGTCACCGCAGGATCGGCCTCAACGGAACTTCCGTCACGCATGCGAAACAGGCCATCGGCACCGCGGACCAGATCGACCTCAGGTGGGTTCACCAACTTGATGCGGCCAACCGCATTCACCGTATTCTGCGCACCACTTTCCGGCACCACCGAAACGCTGCCGTCGTTGCCGATCGAAACCTTAACGTCGGGCGGCACACTGATTGCCCCGCCATCACCCTGGACGGGAATGCCATTGCGCGTCTGCAGCACACCATTGACATCAAGTTGCAGGCTGCCGTTGCGCGTATAGGCCTCGGTACCATCGGGCATCGCCAGTGTCAGCCAGCCCTGGCCTTGCACCGCGACATCCAATG
>CAZAOQ010000307.1:0-2005 GCA_964486795.1 uncultured Rhodocyclaceae bacterium | reverse complement strand
AGAAGCGGCTCAACCAACCCATCGCCTGAGCTGAATCAATGAAGCCATTGGCCCGGTACTCGATGCGCGCATCAGCCACCTGGGTCGATTGCACGGTATTCGAGGTGGTAATGGTGTTGGGATTAACGACACCCGAGAAACGGATGAACTCCTCGCCCTCCTTGAGGCCGATCTGCTTCTCACCCGAGACAAGCAGATTGCCATTGGGCAGCACTTCGATGACGGTCACCGTCAGCGCACTGGTAAAGTCATTGGCCGACGTGTTCTGGCCCTTGCCGTCGAAATTATTGGTATCGGAAGCGCTCAGGCTCATACCCTGAAGCGTCTTGCCTGGCAGGCCGACGACGGTTGGCACTGAAGCTGAGACACTCCCCGAACGGGTCGTCTTGTTCTCCGAGTTCTTCGAGGCGGTCGTCTTTTCGGCAATATTGATGGTGATCGTGTCGCCGACGAAGCGCGCGCGGCGATCCTCGAACAACGGTCGTGCCGATGCGACGTTGTAGATCGCGCCGTTGGTCGGCGGTGCGTAATTGCGCGGTTCCGGACGCGCCGACATCGGCTGCTGCACACTGGTCGGCGGCGTGGTCGTCACGCAACCGGTGATCAGCAAAACCGTCAACAGCGAACTGAACAGTGTTTTCATCACGCGACTCCGGATCATCGCCATCGATCAGAGATTGGTCAGCTTCGCCAGCATCGCATCCGAGGTCGAAATGACCTTGGAATTCATTTCGTAGGCGCGCTGTGTCTGGATCATGGTCACCAGCTCTTCAGCCGAATTGACATTGGAGGCCTCGACATAACCCTGGTTGAGCAAGCCTGTGCCATTCGTGCCCGGCGTGTTCGGTGAAGGTGTGCCGCTGGAGCCCGTCTCCACGAAAAGATTCTCACCCGTGCTCTGCAAACCACCCGGATTGACGAAGCTGGCAATCTGAATGGTGCCGACCTGGGTCGGCGCCACAGCACCCGCCTGAACCACCGAAACCACGCCATCCCTGCCGACCGTCACCGAAAGCGCATCGGCCGGAATAGTCAGCGCCGGCGACACGGGATAGCCACTCGAGGTGACGACAAGCCCAGTACTGTCCTTCTGGAAGGAGCCGTCACGCGTATAGGCCAACGTACCGTCGGGCATCTGAATCTGAAAAAAGCCCTGACCGTTGATGGCCACGTCGAGTGGATTGCTAGTCTGATTGAGGCTGCCCTGCAAAAAATTCTTTTCTGTCGCGACCGGGCGTACGCCCGTGCCGAGTTGCAAGCCAGAGGGAATCGTCGTCTGCTGCGACGACTGCGCGCCTGGCTGACGTATCGTCTGATAGAGCAGATCCTCGAACACCGCACGTGACCGCTTGTAGCCATTGGTGCTGAGGTTGGCCAGGTTGTTGGAAATGACGTCGAGCTGAGTCTGCTGCGCATCAAGGCCGGTCTTAGCAATCCAGAGTGAGCGAATCATCGGAGAATCCTGTTATTGGAAATGAAATGTAGCGCGAGAATCAGAGATTCGAAATGATCTGCGTCGCCGCCTGATCGTTGGTCGACGCCGTAGACAGAAGCTTCATCTGCATCTCGAACTGGCGTGCCAGCGAGATCATGCTGACCATCTGCTCAACGGCATTGACGTTGCTGCCTTCGAGGTAACCGCTCGCCACCATCACCTTGGGATCGGCCTCGACGGCATTACCATCGCGCATACGAAACAGGCCATCGGCACCACGCACCAGATCGACCTCGGGCGGATTCACCAGCTTGATGCGACCAACCGCGTTCACCGTATTCTGCGCACCACTTTCTGGCACCACTGAAACGCTGCCGTCGTTGCCAATCGAAACCTTGACGTCGGGCGGCACACTGATTGCCCCGCCATCACCCTGGACGGGAATGCCAGTGCGCGTCTGCAACACACCATTGACATCGAGTTGCAGGCTGCCGTTGCGGGTATAGGCCTCGGTGCCATCGGGCATCGCCAGTGTCAGCCAGCCCTGGCCTTGCACCGCGACATCCAATG
>CAZAOQ010000306.1:0-2064 GCA_964486795.1 uncultured Rhodocyclaceae bacterium | reverse complement strand
CAGATGCGTCGTCTTGCCGCCCGGCGCAGCGCAGGCGTCGAGCACGCGCATGCCGTCCTGCGCGTCGAGCAGCCTTGCCGCACGCTGTGCGCCCCAGTCCTGCACCGAGACGCGACCATCAAAGAAACCCGGCAACTTGTCGACGCCCTGCGGACGGTCAAGCAACAAAGCAGCACCATCACGACCCGCTTCGCCCGCTTCAAGCAGCAGGTGTGCACCGATGTCGGCCGCTGTAAGCTCGGCGAGATAGTCGGCCGCCGTGCCGTGGCGCCGGTTCACGCGCAGCGTCATCGGCGGATGGCCGTTACCGGCAGCGAGAATCGATTGCCATGACTCAGGATAAGCAGCGCGCAGCTTGTCGATCCACCATTGCGGATGCTGATGCAGCGCAACCGCGTCGGCGTTCGCAGCCGCCAGCAGCGTATCGGCCTGGCGCAAGCGGTTGCGCAGCACGGCATTCGCCAGCGCCTTGAACTGCCCGCGGTCGACGCGTGCCGCAGCCTCGACCGCCTGATCAACCGTCGTGTGAGCATCGGTCGGACGAACTTCGAGACGATAGAGCGCCGCCAGCAGCAAGGCGCGCAAGGTAATCTTCGCGGCGGACTCGACGAGCGGTTCACGCAGCAGACGGTCGAGTATGAAATCGCCGCGCCCATACTGGCGCAGCGCACCGTAAGCCAGATCCTGAATCGCGCCGCGCTGCGCCGGCTGCGGCTCATGCCTCTGCCAGCAGGCGGCCAGCGCCGTATCGAGATTGCCACCACCGATGACCTTGGCAATCACCTCTGCGGCACGCCACAAAGCCAGCGCCAGCGAATCAATCGGCAAATCGGGCAAATCAGGCAAGTCGGGAAGCGACTGAGCCGAATGGGATGGACGGACGGCGCGGACCTTGCGGGCGGCGGGGGAGGGCAGGGGGAAAGGTTTCTGTTTCATCGGCGCGCATGGTAACAAGGCTGGCGGCCAAGACCAAGGATTAAGGACTGAATACGCACTGCCCGGAGAGCGAGTATCCATGCGCTTCTTCAAGCCCATGCCGCGAAGAACAAGCATTGGCGCGGTTCTTCAGGCAGAGGAAATAGGGGACACGCGGGAAAATAGGGAATTGGGGAATTGGGAAAATAGGGAAATAAGTGGCAGACCACGATCTATTCGCGAGGAAACCATGGCCCGTCCCCGATGGCCTGTCTCCTATTCTGCATTCTGTGTGATGTAAATCCGCTGCGATGCCGGATGTCGACGCAACCCGTAGGTCGGGTTAGCGGCTTCATCGCGTAACCCGACGTGGCGGTGATCCCGCGCAGCACAGCCCTGAGAGCAAGCATTCATGCGCTTCTCCACAGGCATTGCTCGAAGAACAAGCATTGGCGCGGCTTCCAGGCCAACGCCGAAAATCAGCGGGAAACCGCGGCCTGTCTCTTGTTGTTTTACTTGTTGTTTTGCGGCTTTTGGAGAATAGTAAAAATCAATTCGAGCCAGGCCCCTTTGATTACTGACCAACCATTTGGAATTGGATTCCGGTTAACCAAATCCCTCACGTCCCAATAAACTCGGGCAGATAGAGCTGCATAATCAAATTGACTAACCATGATCGTGTCTCACCTTTAAATCGTCGTATCAATCAATAATCCACTTGGGATCCAGTTTTTTATAGAAACCACTAATAGTGTCACTCTTCATTTCCTCCGCCTTCGCAACGAGTGAGACTAATTTCAAACTATTCTGTGGCTCATTGCTTATCAACAAGTTGCCGTCATAGATAGCTTTAGGGATTTCAGCAAATGTAATTCGTTGCCACCTATCATTCATAAATTTGAACTGGACGTAGCCCGGGCTTGGACTTCCATATTGAATAAACTCCCGACCAGTTGGCGGTGTGCCAACAAGATACAAGGTACCTTGATATATATTCAGTACAAGGGGCCTAGCGTTTTCATGCCAGATCACTTCTTTGTCACCGAATTCGGGCAGCTTAAATGCCAACCAATATTCCCTCGGCAAATTGCCAGTATTTGATCCGGTGTACACGCTCTCATATCGCCGCTTTTGCGTCACAGTAATGAC
>CAZAOQ010000305.1:0-2083 GCA_964486795.1 uncultured Rhodocyclaceae bacterium | reverse complement strand
TGCGGTCTTGGGGGTAGGTGACTTGGGTGGCGTTGAAGGCGGTGAGAACGTGGTGGCGCTCTTCCGCAGGCAACACATCGAGTGCATTTGCGGCCGTATTCGGCGCGGTGTCGAGCGCATCGACCAGCGCGTGCAATGCCGCATGCATCTGAGCGACGACCCGCCCGACGGAGATACGCCGATCAACCTGAGCATCAAGCACGAAGCCGTCGCCCAAGTCATCCACATTCAGCGCAAAGGGATAGTTGGTGCGTTCCTGGCTGGACAACACTTCAATGCCAGTGGCATTCGTTCCGCGTTCTTGTGATGCGGTAGGCGCGCTGTGTCGGTAATTGAGCATGGCAGTGAACAGCGGCGTGCCTGCCGGTACCCGGCTGCAGCGCTGCGCAAGCGCCAAAGAAGCCTGTTCATATTTGAGCAGGTCGATGAGTTCGCGGTGAGTATGCTCGACAAGCTGAACCACGCTCTCGGTCTGAAGGTTCAGGCGCAGCGGCAGGGTGTTGATGAACATGCCGAGCACTTTGTCGGCACCAGTCGTACCCTGCAGGCGGCCAGAGAAAACGCTGCCGAAGACCACTGCATCGCGGCCACTACTGCGGGCTAACAACAGCGCCCACGCGGCATGAAACAGCGTCGCATTGCTGACCTTGAGGCGCCGCGCCGTCAGGCGCAAACGCTGGGCAAGTGCGGTATCGACGTACTGACGCAGCTCCTCGAGCTGGCTGCCATCACCATGAACATCGAGCAGACCGAACGGCGCCGTGGGTTCATCGATGTCACCGAGCCGACTACGGAAGAAGGCTTCGGCATCGTTGTTTGTAACCTGCGCCAATGCCTGTGCGACATACGCACGGTAGGGCAGCGGTGCCGGCAACTGATCGGCATGACCGGCCAGCGTGGCGAGGATTTCCTCGAGTACGATTTCCAGCGAGACGTGGTCGCTGATGATGTGGTGGAACTGCAGGATCAGATAGTGCTTGGCGCTATGCGGATCGCGTGTCGCCTGGATTCTCACCAGGGGTGCCTGGTTCAGGTTCATGCGCAATCGTTGCGGTGCCATGCGCGCCTTGAGTTGCGTCAGCACGTCTTGCGTCGAGTCGATGTCGAGGTCAATCTCGTCCACCGGCAGCTCGACGTGGCGATGAACGACTTGCACCGCCTTGGGCAAGCCATCCCAAACAATAGCGCTGCGCAGGATGTCGTGACGACCGAGGATGGTTTGCAGCGCACCGAGGAAGGCCTCGCGCTTCTCCATGCTTTCCACCACCATGAGGATCGGCAGGATGTAGGCATCACCCTCGCTGCTCAGCAGATGATGGAAGAGGATGCCTTCCTGCAAGGGCGCGAGCGGATAGATGTCCTGAACATTGGCGGCGCCACCCGGCACCGTCGCGCTGATGCTGTCGATCTGTGCCTGTGTCAGCTCAACCAACGGCAGCATCGCGGGTGTGATCGCCGTGCATCCGGCAGGAATGAGGTTAGGTGGAACCGCAAATTGCACCTCGTCGCCGAGCGCATCTGCAGCGCCCGACCCGTCCAGCGTCGCGGCAAGACTAGCCGGCGTCGGGTGGTTGAAAACATTGCGTAGCTTGGTGTTCAGGCCGGCCTGGCGCAGACACTCGAGCATTCGGACGATCAACAGCGAGTGTCCACCGAGATCGAAGAAATTATCGTGACGACCAACGCGTTCGACACGCAGAATGTCCTGCCAAACGCCTGCGATGGTTTCCTCGATCTCGCCCTGCGGCGCGACGTATTCGCATCCGCGTGCCAACAGGGCGCCCTGCCCCAACGCGGGTAGCATCTTGCGGTCGAGCTTACCGTTAGAGCTAAGCGGCATCTCGGCGAGCGTGACGAAGGCGCTCGGCACCATGTAGTCGGGCAGTACCTCTTTGAGCGCGCCACGTATGGCGTCGAGATCAATCTCGAGCGTATCGGGCTGAAGGGTCAGGTAAGCAACGAGTCGCTTGTCGCCCGGACTAACCTCGAGGGCGAGAACCACGGCCTCGCGCACCTGAGAGTTACGCAGCAGCTGACTTTCGATTTCACCGAGTTCAATGCGGAAGCCTCTGAGCTTGACTTG
>CAZAOQ010000304.1:0-2094 GCA_964486795.1 uncultured Rhodocyclaceae bacterium | reverse complement strand
TTGATCCTCTCCGGCGGCGAACCCTTGCTGCGCCCGGATATTTTCGACATCGCCAAGCGCGCCAAGAGCATGGGCTTCTATGTCGGGCTGTCGTCGAACGGTACGCTGATCGATAAAAAAAATATCGACGCTATCGCCGAGTGCAACTTCGATTATGTCGGGGTCAGCCTCGACGGCATGCATGGCACGCACGACAAATTCCGTCGTATGGAGGGTGCTTTTGACGCCTCGCTGGCGGGCATCCGCCTGTGCCGCGATCTTGGCCTCAAGGTTGGCGTGCGCTACACCATGACGCAAGACAATGCCCACGATCTGCCGGCGCTGCTGAAGCTGATTGAGGATGAGGACATCGACCGCTTTTATTTTTCGCACCTCAACTACGCCGGGCGTGGCAACAAGCACCGTGAGGACGACGCGCATCACCGTATGACGCGTGAGGCGATGGACCTCTTGTTCGACACTTGTCTCGACTATCTGCAGCGTGGTTTGCAGAAGGAGTTCACCACGGGCAATAACGATGCCGACGGGGTGTACCTGCTGCACTGGGTACGCAAAAATTTCCCTGAGCGTGAGGCGCATATCCATACCAAGCTGGCGCAGTGGGGCGGCAATTCGAGTGGCGTGAATGTCGCCAATATCGACAACCTCGGCAATGTGCATCCAGACACGATGTGGTGGCATCACAATCTTGGCAATGTGCTCAGCCGTCCATTTTCGGAGATCTGGCGCGACACCTCGGATCCGTTGATGGCCGGTCTTAAGGCACGGCCGCGCGTCGTCAAGGGGCGTTGCGGTGCCTGTGGTTATTTCGATATCTGCGGCGGCAACACGCGCGTGCGCGCGCAGCAGGTCAGCGGCGATCCGTGGCAGGAAGATCCGGGTTGTTATCTGAGCGATGAAGAAATCGGCATCGCGGCAGGTGGCGAGAGATTGCAGGTCACGCCGTGGTCGCGCAAGCAAGAAATGGGATCGAAATGATGATGCACATGCAAATCCGCAAACTGCTTTCCGGCATCGCGTTAATGATGGGTGCGATGGCTGTTGCTGTCGCCGCCGATGCAGCGCCCGCGCCTGTTGCCTCTGCTGCGCCCGGCGCGCCCGTCGAAATTTATCAGACGCATTGCGCGTCCTGTCACGGCGCCGATCGCCTCGGTGCGATGGGCCCGGCGTTGCTGCCGGAAAACCTTGCGCGGCTGCGCAAGGCCGAGGCCTTGAAGGCGGTGCGGGAGGGGCGCACGGCGACGCAGATGTCAGGCTTTGCCACCACATTGAAGCCCGAGGAGATTCAGCAACTCGTCGACTGGATCTACACGCCGGTGACGCCACCACCAACTTGGTCGGATGCGCAGTTGAACGCCTCGCGCATTGTGTACTTCGCACCGGGCAGCCTGCCGGACAAGCCGGTTGCTGCATTCGGCAGGGCCGATATGATGAATTTGTTCATCCTCGTTGAAGCGGGCGATCACCATGTTTCCATTCTTGATGGTGACAAGCTGGAGCGCATCCATCGCTTCCCGTCACGCTTCGCGCTGCATGGCGGGCCGAAATTCACGCCGGACGGACGTTACGTGTTCTTTGCTTCGCGCGATGGCTGGGTGTCGAAGTTCGACATCTGGAACCTGAAGATGGTGGCTGAGATCCGCGTTGGTATCAATACGCGCAATGTCGCTGTCTCCGGGGACGGCAAGTACGTGATCGCGGCGAACTATCTGCCGCATACCTTGGTGGTACTTGATGCCGAGCTCAAGCCGCTTAAGACGATCGTGGCGCGCAATCAAAAGGGCGACATGACTTCGCGGGTTTCGGCGGTGTATGACGCCGCACCGCGCAAGAGTTTCATCGCGGCGATGAAGGATATCAACGAGTTGTGGGAGATCAGCTATGATCCGAAGGTCGAGCCAGTCTATGAAGGACTGGTCCATGATTACCGCATGGGTGAGGGCAATCCCATGCCCGGCCAGTTCTACCCGCGGCGTACTTTGCTCGAGGATGTGCTCGATGATTTCTTTTTCGACGCGAGCTACGAGCATGTGATCGGGGCCTCGCGCGAGGGCGGCAAGGGGCAGGTGGTGTATCTCGATTCGCGCCGCAAGA
>CAZAOQ010000303.1:0-2101 GCA_964486795.1 uncultured Rhodocyclaceae bacterium | reverse complement strand
TCGATCGCGAACCCGAGGCTCTTGGCCGCTGGCAGGGCCGCCTGCGCCATCTGCTCGTCGACGAGTACCAGGACACCAACAAATGCCAGTACCGTATGCTGAAGCAGCTCGCCGGGCCGCGTGCCTCCTTCACTGCGGTCGGCGATGATGACCAATCGATCTACGCCTGGCGTGGCGCCGACGTGGAAAATCTGAATCTGTTGCAGAAGGATTTCCCGCTGCTCAAGGTCATCAAGCTGGAGCAGAACTATCGTTCAACGACGCGCATCCTCAAGGCGGCCAACAGCCTGATCGGTCACAACCCCAAGCTGTTCGAAAAGAAGCTGTGGTCCGACCACGGCCACGGCGACGCCATTCAAGTCCATGCCTGCCGCGATGGCGACCACGAGGCAGAGATGGTGGTCATGAAGCTGCAAGCGCACAAGTTCCAGCATCGGGGCGCCTTTCGTGACTATGCGATTCTCTACCGCGGCAATCATCAGGCGCGCGCTTTTGAACAGCAGTTGCGCAACAACCGCATTCCCTACCTGCTCTCCGGTGGGCAATCTTTCTTCGACCGCGCCGAGATCAAGGACATCACCTCCTATTTGCGTCTGATCAGTAATGGCGACGACGACCCGGCCTTCATCCGCGCCATCACCACACCGAAGCGCGGCATTGGCAGCGCCACGCTTGAAGCGCTCGGCCGCTACGCGGGCCAGCGGCGCATCGGGCTGTTCGAAGCGGCCTTCGAAGTCGGTGCGGAAAGCCACGTTAATGCCAAACAACTGGACGCCGTGCGCGATTTCGGCGCGTTCATCAATCGTCTGGCCGACCGCGCCGCGCACGAGCCTGCAGGGCCGGTGCTGGAAGACCTGCTCAAGGCGATCGGCTACGAGACATGGTTGTTCGAGAGCTGTGATGTGCGGGAGGCGGAAAGCAAATGGGCCAACGTGCGCGACTTCGTCGGCTGGCTGACGCGAAAAGGCGAGGACGGCGAAAAGAACCTGCTCGAACTCACCCAGTCGGTGGCGCTGCTATCCATGCTCGACAAGAATGCCGAAGACGTTGATGCCGTCCAGCTTGCCACGCTGCATGCCGCCAAGGGTCTGGAGTTCAAGCACGTGTTCCTCGTTGGCATCGAAGAGGGGCTGCTGCCCCACCGCGACGCCGAAGCCGAGGGGCGCATCGCCGAGGAGCGCCGACTGATGTACGTCGGCATCACCCGCGCGGAGCGCAGCCTGCATCTGAGTTGGTGCGAGCGACGCAAGCAGGGTAAGGAGTGGCGCAGCTGTGAGCCGTCACGCTTCATTGCCGAGATGGGCGATGACTTGAAATTTTCCGGCGGCAGCCAGGAAAATGCGCCGAAGGACAAGGCCGCCGGTCGCGCCAAGCTGGCGCAATTCAGGGCGCTACTGGGCGGCGATCCTGCGGCGTAAGGGGCCTGTATTCAGGGATGCCTATTTCTTTTCGACAGGTTCCTTGAAGCTTCCACCTGACTTGCCCGTCATATAAACGATGGCACGCGCCAATTCGAAGTCGCTGGCATTGGAGCCGCCCTTCGGTGGCATGGCATTCTTGCCGTTGATCGAGGACTTCAGCAGGCCATCAAGCCCCTGAGCAAGACGCGGTGCCCAGGCGGCATTATCACCGACCTTCGGTGCGCCGGCAGCGCCGCTCGCGTGGCAGGCACTGCAAGTCGACTTATAGAGCGCCTCGCCGGTACGTGGACCGCTGCTGCTGTCAGCCGCAGCAGCAGCGAGTTCGACGCGACCAACCGGCTGAATACGCGAGGCGACGGCTTCGTCGTCGGAAACCTTGGGGTGTGTCCCCATGGCCAGCGTCGGGCTGGTGAGCAGGGTCAGTGCCACTGCTAAAGCCAGCGGGCGAATGATCGGGTGGTTGCAATGGAACATGACGAGCCTCTTCAATTATTGGCATTAAAAACATTTAGATTTTAACAATATCCCGACCGCCAATATGAGAAAAGTCGAAAGAAATTGACAGCTCTGCCGAAAATCGGCAAAATGCTGCGCTTTCGTCGACTACAGATTATGGTCGCCAAAATTGGGGAGTCGCCAAGCTGGTTAAGGCACTGGATTTTGATTCCAGCATGCGAAGG
>CAZAOQ010000302.1:0-2129 GCA_964486795.1 uncultured Rhodocyclaceae bacterium | reverse complement strand
CTAACGGCATTCTGCATGTATCGGCCAAAGACAAGGCGACCGGCAAGGAAAACAAGATCACGATCAAGGCCAACTCCGGCCTGAGCGAAGCCGAAATTCAGGCCATGGTGAAGGACGCCGAGGCACACGCCGAAGAAGACAAGAAGGCGCACGAACTCGTTGATGCCCGCAACCAGTGCGACGCCATGGTGCATTCGGTGAAGAAGGCACTCGCCGAGCACGGTGACAAGGTCGGCGCCGACGAAAAAGCGGCGATTGAAGCTGCCATCAAGGATGCCGAGGAAGTTCTCAAGTCGCCTAACGACAAGGCGGTCATCGAAGCCAAGACTGAAGCACTCTCCACCGCCTCGCAGAAACTCGGTGAAGCCGTCTATGCCCAGCAACAAGCAGCCCAGGGTGCACCGGGTGCCGACGGTGGCATGGGTGGCGCAGGTGGCCAGGGTGGCCAAGGTGTCGGCGGTCAGAGCGCCGGGAAAGACGACGGCGATGTGGTGGACGCCGAGTTCGAAGAGGTGAAGGACAAGAAATAAGGCGCAGAAAACAAGAAGCGAGGGAGGGCACCGCCCTTCCCTCGCTTCGTCACATGTCTGACGCCCGATGACTCACCCTCTAATCTTTAAGTACTGCAATGGCTAAACGCGACTATTACGAAATCCTTGGCGTCAATCGCGACGCGTCCGACGATGAGATCAAGAAGGCCTACCGCAAGCTGGCCATGAAGCATCATCCGGATCGCAATCCCGATAACCCGAAGGCCGAGGATCAATTCAAGGAAGCGAAGAACGCCTACGAGATTCTCTCCGACGCGCAGAAACGCACAGCTTACGACCAGTACGGTCATGCCGGCGTCGAGCAGCAGGGCATGGGCGGCGGCCCCGGCGGGCCAGGTGGCTTCGGCGACGCCTTTTCCGACATCTTCGGCGATATGTTCGGCGGTGGACGGGGTGGCGGTGGCCGTTCCAATGTCTATCGCGGTGCTGACCTGCGTTACAACCTTGAGGTTTCACTTGAGGACGCGGCGCGCGGCACCGAGACGCGCATCCGTATTCCGACCATGGAAGAGTGCAGCGGCTGTCACGGCAGCGGCGCCAAAAAAGGTAGCGAGCCGAAGAACTGCCCGACCTGCGGCGGTCACGGCCAGGTGCGCATGCAGCAGGGCTTCTTCTCGATTCAGCAGACTTGTCCGAAGTGCCACGGCACCGGCCGTTTCATCGCCGATCCCTGTGTCGCTTGTCATGGTGCCGGTCGCGTCAAGCAGCACAAGACGCTGTCAGTAAAGATTCCTTCTGGTATCGACGAGGGCGATCGCATTCGTCTTTCTGGCGAGGGTGAGCACGGCGTCAACGGTGGTCCGCCGGGCGACCTCTATGTGCAGATCCACCTCAAGCCACACAGTGTTTTTCAGCGCGATCACGACGATCTGCACTGCGAAATGCCGATCAGCTTCGCGGCTTCGGCACTCGGTGGCGAGATCGAGATTCCCACACTCGACGGCGCTGCGCGGCTGAAGATTCCGGCCGAGACGCAGACTGGCAAGGTATTCCGCCTGCGCGGTAAGGGCATCAAGGGCGTGCGTAGCATCGCCCATGGCGATCTGCTCTGTCATGTGGTGATCGAAACGCCGGTGCACCTCACCGAGCGCCAGAAGGAACTGCTGCGCGAGTTCGAAACGATCAATCAGCAAGACTCGGGCAAGCACAGCCCGCGCGCCCAATCCTGGATGGACAAGGTCAAGGGTTTTTTCAGCGGCTAACGATCAAGGCCTTGCCCGGGGGTATTTCCTTCGGGCAAGGCTGACGTTCTTTTGCCGTCGGATCAGAACGTCGTGCAATGGTAGAAGCCGCGATGCCCCCAGCATTGCGTCGTCGTTTGGGTGTTGTAGCGTTCGATGTTCTTGCTCGTGTTGAGCTTGAGTATGCATTCGCGCCACGGATCGCTATCCGGCTTGTAGCCGAGCCTCTCGCAAGCCGGGCCATACACCTGGATCATTTCGTCGACTTCCTGCTGCATCTGCACGGAGCGTTCGGCCGGCGAGAGCACGGCACAGCCGCTCAGGCCGACCACCAGCGTGGCCGCAAGGATGACAAAGCTACGTTTGAAAATGGGTGTATTGGGTGTATTGGTGGTGT
>CAZAOQ010000301.1:0-2141 GCA_964486795.1 uncultured Rhodocyclaceae bacterium | reverse complement strand
AAACATTAAAACCACGATGCAAATCGCATGGCCAGTCATTTGTAAAAGACTTGAACTGCACACCGTGGCTGCTAATTAAAAAACACCATCGGCCCGCCAAACCCGGCGGGCAACGAAAGCACCTTTGATTCCGGAAGGGTCTTGTGAAACGGGACCCAAGACTCAGTGGAACCACAACATTGCGCGTAAGACAGAAAGCGGGGCTCAGAGCCTTGCCTGATACCACGCCAACACCGCCTGAACCGCTTGCTCGATACCCATAGACGTCGTATCAAGCAACTCAGCATCCGCGCATTTTTGCAAGGGAGCCACACTACGCGCGGCGTCACGCGTATCGCGCTCCTGCAAGTCCTGCAAAAGGGTCGAAATATTAGCAGACATCCCTTTTTCGATCAACTGCTTATGGCGCCGATGGGCACGTACTTCGACTGCCGCCGTCAGAAATACCTTGAGGGTGGCATCCGGAAATACCACCGAGCCCATATCGCGGCCATCGGCCACCAGCCCGGGTGACTGACGATAGGCGCGCTGACGCTCCAGCAGCGCCGCGCGCACTGCGGGCAGCGCCGCCACCTTTGAAGCTCCCGCCGAGCATTCCTCGCTGCGAATCGCCTCGCTTGCAAGCACCCCGCCAAGCAGGATTTCTCCACCGCTAAAGGTCGCCGGCAGGTTCATTGCCAGTGCGGCAACGCGTGGCTCGTCGTCGAGTGCCACACCCGCTCGCAATGCCGCCAGCGCCGTCAGACGATACAAGGAGCCGCTGTCGAGGTAATGGAAGCCCAGTGCCTCGGCCACCCGCGCAGCCACCGTGCCCTTGCCGGAGGCCGAGGGACCATCGATGGCGATGACGGGAGCCTCCGCCAGACGCGCATTCCGCACACCGCTCATCGCACTACCTTCGCAAATTCAGTGAAATACTCCGGAAAGGTCTTGGCGACGCATTCAGGATCGTTGATGCGCACCGGCACACCGCCCAGAGAGGCCAGTGAGAAGCACATCGCCATACGGTGGTCGTCGTAGGTATCAATTTCCGCGTGAGGTTTGAGCTGCGCGACAGGCGGCGTGACCCGCAGATAATCAGCGCCCTCTTCCACCGTCGCCCCAAGCTTACGCAGCTCTGTCGCCATCGCAGCAATACGATCGGTTTCCTTGACGCGCCAGCTGGCAATATTGCGCAGCGTGCACGGGCCGTCAGCAAACAGCGCCAGCACCGCCAATGTCATCGCCGCATCGGGAATGTGGTTAAAGTCCGCGTCGAAAGCGCGCAGCTTGCCGGAGACCGGCGGGCGGGCTTCGATCCAGGTGTCACCCATCGTGATCTGTGCACCCATCGCCTCCAGCGCCTCAGCGAAGCGCACGTCACCCTGGATGCTGTCAGCACCGACGCCCTCGACGCGCACCGGGCCGCCGCCAATCGCACCGGCCGCAAGAAAATACGAGGCACTCGACGCATCGCCCTCGACATGCAGGACACCGGGACTGCGGTAGCGCTGTCCCGCGCCAATCGTGAAGCGCGACCAATCCTCGCGTCGCACATCAATACCGAAGCGTTGCAGCAAATTAAGCGTGATCTCGATATACGGTTTGGAAATCAGCTCACCGACGACCTCGATCACGACTGCCTCGCCAGCCAGCGGCAAGGCCAGCAGCAGCGCAGTGAGAAACTGTGAGGAGACATCGCCGCGCACACGTATCGTTGGCAGGGGTCCATCAAAACGGACACTGCCGGGATGAATATCGAGCGGTGGAAAACCGACATTGTCCGAATAGCGGATGTCCGTCCCGAGCGCATTCAGCGCATCGACCAGATCGCCAATCGGCCGCTCATGCATGCGCGGTACGCCAGACAGCCTGTAATGCCCGCCAGACAAGGCGAGCAGCGCAGTCAGCGGCCGGAATGCCGTGCCGGCATTACCGAGGAACAACTCAGCCTCGCGTACCGGCAGCACACCGTCGCAACCACTCACCTTCAGCACCTGGTTGCCATAGGATGCCGTCTGCACGCCGAGCTTCTGCAATGCATCAAGCATCACACGGGTGTCATCGGAATCGAGCAGATCACGAATTTCGGTTGTACCCTCAGCCACGGCAGCGAGTAGCAGCACACGATTGGAAATACTCTTTGAGCCCGGCAGACGCAC
>CAZAOQ010000300.1:0-2146 GCA_964486795.1 uncultured Rhodocyclaceae bacterium | reverse complement strand
CCCCAACGGCAAACTCGACCGCAAGGCGCTGCCAGCGCCGGAGCAGGGCGCGTATCAGGTGCGCGAGTACGAAGCACCGCAGGGTGAAGTAGAGGAAGCACTGGCGCAGATCTGGCAGGATGTTCTGCAGGTCGATCCGGGTGTACTTATCGGACGTCACGACGATTTCTTCGACCTCGGTGGCCATTCTCTGAAGGCGACGCAGATTCTGCTGCGCATCAATCAGACTTTTGGCGTCGAAGTCCCACTGATGAATCTGTTCCAGACCACCACAGTGGCGGGCTTGGCCGAGGTTATTTTCTCGATGCAATTGGCGCAGTTTGAGTCGACCGACATCGAGAGTGCCATGGCGGAACTCGACAACCTTTCCGAGGAGGAATTACTGAAATTGCTAGCGGAAGAGGACGAATAAGATCGCTGGCCTTTTTCTGTTTTCCGTTCTCGATATGAGCCATATTGCATGCTCCGTCCGGTTTTCCGGGCGGAGCTTTTGCTATAGTGCGCCTCTGCGCAGTACCGACGTCGAATGAAGCGATGTGTCCAATTGGACGCGATAAGAAGAGAGGCCGGGCCGGGCCGGTTGCCGAGATCGAGATGAACGAAAACACGAACGACAAACTGGAAGCACTGAAGCAGGAAGTCCTGCTGCGCAAGCTGAAGAAGACCGCCGTTTCGCGCGTTCAGCCGGGTTCCGGTTCAGCTAATTCTTCGATTGAACGCGCAGATCGCGACCAGTTCTTACCGCTTTCCTGGTCTCAGCAGCGCCTTTGGTTTCTTGAACAACTGGATGGCGCAGGCAGCGCTTACCACATTCCCGGAGCACTCAAGCTGCGTGGTCAACTTGACCAGATAGCACTGCAGGCGGCACTTGATGCCATCATCGTCCGTCACGAAATCCTGCGCACATCGATACGCACTGAAGCCGGCGAGGCGCGTCAGGTCATTGCCGCCCATGCACAGTTCGTGCTGCGCCACATGGATCTTAGCCAGCCGCTCAAGTCGCTTGGTCCTGCTCAGCGTGAAGCAGAGATCCAGCGTCAGATCGAGCGCGAAACGAGCACGCTCTTCGATCTTGAACAAGGCCCGCTGATCCGTGGTTTGCTAATCAAGGTCGCTGATGATGAGCACGTTCTCTGCGTCGTCATGCATCACATCATTTCTGATGGCTGGTCGATTGGAGTCCTCACCCAAGAGTTTGCTACGCTTTACGCCGCATGTCGGGAAGGCCGGCTTGATCCGCTGCCACCACTTGATGTGCAGTACGCTGACTATGCGCAGTGGCAGCGTGGCTGGTTGACCGGCGAGACGCTGCAAAAGCAGCTTGATCACTGGCAAGGTGCGCTCACCGGCGCGCCGGTGATGCTTGAATTACCGACCGACCGGCCGCGTCCCGCACTGCAGACTTACGCAGGCGCCAGCGTGACCTTCAATCTCACGTTGCAGCTCAGCTTTGGTCTGCGCGAGTTGGCCAGACAATGCGACGTCACACTGTTCATGTTGCTGCAAGCGGCCTGGGCAGTGCTGCTGAGTCGCCTTAGTGGGCAGGATGATGTGGTCATTGGTGCGCCCGTCGCCAATCGGCAGCGGACCGAACTCGAAAGGCTGATCGGCTTTTTCGTGAACACCCTGGCCTTGCGTGTGCGGATTGATCCGCACCAGTCCACACGCGAACTGCTCAAGGTAATCAAGGCTGACACGCTGGCGGCCTATGCTCACCAGGATGTGCCGTTCGAACAGGTCGTCGAGGCGCTCAAGCCGCCACGCAGCATGAGTCACAGTCCGGTATTCCAGGTCATGCTGGCTTTGCAGAATGCACCTGGTGGCGAACTGAATCTGCCTGACCTTCAGCTGAGTCCGCAGGAAATCCCGAGTCACACCGCGCAATTTGATCTCTCGCTGGTCATGCATGATGCCGGTGATGTCGTACGCGGTGAACTGCTCTATGTCAGTGCGCTGTTTGATGCCAGCACTGTTGAGCGCTGGGTCGGTCATTTCAAGACCTTACTAGCTGGGATGGTCGAAGATGTATCGCGTCCCGTTGCCGCACTGCCGCTACTGAGTACCACGGAGCGCACGCAGATTCTCAAAGGTTTCAACGCCACCCAAGTCACCTACCCCCAAGACCGCACGCTTCACAGCTTCATCG
>CAZAOQ010000299.1:0-2152 GCA_964486795.1 uncultured Rhodocyclaceae bacterium | reverse complement strand
GACGCCGAATCATCAACTGCAAGTATCGTTTTTGCCATTATGGTGATCCAATCTTTGTACGGTTAATGCCGTGCGGTTCATCATCGGGTTCAGAGTTTCAGAACAGCTCGATGTCACCCTGATTCAGCGACTTCTGGTCGACCGGGCTGTGTGTCGTTTGTTGCGCCATGCTTTCGAGGCGGCTGACGATGCTGCCGGCACCACCATGCAGGGCCGCAGCCACCGCTTCATGGTCACCGCGTCCGGCCAGACGGCTGAGTGTGGTGGAGAGCTCACCGAGTTGACGCATCACGTCGTCGAGCGCCTCGACACGTCGCAGAGAATGGCCAATCAGCTGCGACACCATGTCTTGAAACTGCAGTGCAGTAATGGCTTCGCCGACCTGGTTAGCGATCAGGGTAGCGCCGGTGCCGAGTTCATCGATGGCTTTTGCTCGATTGTGGTTCTCCCGGTTGATTTCCTGAATGACTGTACTGACTCGCTGGCGCGAATCGAGTGCGAAGCTCGTGTCCTGGGAGGCCATACACTGGATAGCTTCCTCGGTCTGCGTGACGGAACCCTGCATGCTTTCGATCATCGCTTTGATCTGCTGGCTGAACTGTGCGGTGCGTGTCGCCAGGTCGCGTACTTCATCGGCCACCACGGCAAAGCCGCGGCCTGCCTCACCTGCGCGTGCGGCCTCGATCGAGGCGTTGAGCGCCAGAAGCGCCGTTTGTTTGGCGATGGCGCCGATTTCGGAAAGAAGGTTTTGTATAGCCTGGGTGCGTCGCGAAATATCGGCGGTAACCGCGACGAGTGCCATGCCCATCTTGCTGTTCTCAACGATGCTTTCGGCGACGCGGTCCATCGATGCCGAGGTCTCCTTGACGAAGACATCGAAATTGGCTGTTGCACGGTCGTCGCCGGTGACGAGGAGGGCGGTTTGCCGCTGCGCCTCGGTCTGTCGTGCCATGCCGTCGAAACTTCGCGTCAGACTGGCAATGGCCTCGGCGAGCAGTTTCTGTACGCGCGCGATTTCGTCGCGGATGGCGTTGTGCTGTGCGCCGAACTGGCGTACACAAACGTCGAGCACTTCGGCGAATTCCTGGATCAGCCGCCTTTCCTCTTCCGCTGCGACGCTCATCGTGTCTGGTGCGGTTGTCTGCTTTCCCGTGGGCCAGCGGCCAATGATTGCCCAGCCCGCTGCTACGGCGAGCAGGGCAGCCGGTGACGCCCAGCCCGCATCACCGAGTGGTGTCAGGAAATGGAGTGCGCTCCCAGCCCCCGCAGTCCATGCCGTTGCCAGCAAAAGCTTGCTGTCGAAAAATTCCTTCATACGTACACCACTGCCCCGATAAAATGAGAAGGACAAGCTGATCGATTCTAGATTTTACCTAAACAGCACGGTCTATTCTGTTCAATCATAAAAGCGTCTTAGCGATGCCTGCCGTATCACTTTAGCAGTAACGTCACTGGACTAGGCTGCCAGTGCTCAATCATCTCACTTTAAGCCTAAAATATCTTGTTTTTCTGACATCCTCTGCAATCAGTTCTTCTCGCCCTCGTTTCTACAATTCCTGATCCCCGATCATGACCGTCCGTTTGCGCGAAATCCCCTACAACTACACCTCGTTCTCAGACCGCGAGATCGTCATCCGCCTTCTTGGTGCCGATGCCTGGCAGTTGCTCGACGAGTTGCGCTCCGAACGGGTGACCGGACACTCCGCGCGCATGCTCTACGAGGTGCTTGGCGACATTTGGGTTGTACAGCGTAATCCCTATCTCGAAGACGATCTGCTCGCCAATCAGCAAAGGCGCAAAGCGCTGGTCGAAGCGCTGCGCCATCGCCTGCGCGAGATCGAGAAGCGTCGCCAAGGCAATGCGCGCGTCGGCGAATTGCTGAGCGCAGCGCAGCAGGCTGTCGATCGTTTCGCAACACATTTCGGCACCACCGAGGCGCTGCGCCGCAAGGCATTGCGCGTACTGGCGAAGCACACACGACGCGATAACATTGCCTTCGACGGCCTGGCGCGTGTCGCTCACGTGACGGATGCCACTGACTGGCGTGTCGAGTATCCCTTCGTCGTCCTCACCCCTGACAGCGAGGAGGAAATTGGTGCCCTGGTGCGCGGCTGTATCGAGCTGGGCCTGACCATCATTCCGCGTGGCGGCG
>CAZAOQ010000298.1:0-2154 GCA_964486795.1 uncultured Rhodocyclaceae bacterium | reverse complement strand
TCGCCGCCGGTTACAAGATCGGCAAGTCGCTGGCCGAAGCTGATCTGCTTGACGCAGCCAAGGCCGTCATGGCCAAGGTCAAGGTGCCCTTGCCCACCGACGTGGTCTGCGCCAAGGAATTCTCGGCCACCGCTGCCGCGACGGTGAAGCTGATCGCCGACGTTGAGGACGATGACATGATTCTCGATGTTGGCCCGGAAACAGCCAAGGCGCTCGCCGCCGTCGCCGCGAATGCCGGCACCATCGTCTGGAACGGCCCGGTCGGCGTCTTTGAGTTCGACCAATTCGGCAACGGCACAGAAACCCTGGCGCGCGCTATTGCAGGCTCGAAGGCCTTCTCGATCGCCGGCGGCGGCGATACGCTGGCCGCCATTGCCAAGTACGGCATCACCCAAGACATCAGCTACATCTCCACCGGCGGCGGCGCCTTCCTGGAGTTCCTCGAAGGCAGGAAACTGCCCGTCGTGGAAATCCTCGAGCAGCGCGCCCAGGACTAACCCTGCCGATCATCACCCCTTCACTCATTACTCTTCACTCTTTACTGAAACCACCATGCAACGTGCCACCAAAATCGTCGTCACACTCGGCCCGGCCTCCTCCAGCCCGGAAGTCATGCATCGCCTGGTGCAGGCCGGCGTCGATGTGGTGAGACTCAACTTCTCCCACGGCACCGCCGACGACCATCGCAAGCGCGTCACACTGCTGCGCGAAGCGATGCACGCGGCGGGACGCACGGTCGGCGTCATGGCCGACCTGCAGGGGCCGAAGATCCGCATCGGCAAGTTTTCCGACGGCAAGGTGCTGGTCAAAGCCGACCAGGAATTCATTCTCGACGCACAGTGCAAGCTCGGCGACGCCAAGCGCGTCGGCCTTGATTATCCGGAACTGATCGAGGACGTGAAGACGGGCGACGTACTGCTGCTCGATGACGGTCGCATCACCATGGACATCGAACGCATCGAGGGCAGCGAGATCCACTGTCGCGTGCGTCACGGCGGCGAGCTGTCGAACAATAAGGGCATCAACAAACAAGGCGGCGGCCTCTCGGCACCCGCGCTGACCGACAAGGACAAGGAGGACATCCTCATCGCGGCGAGCCTCAACGTCGATTACGTTGCGGTTTCCTTCCCGAAATCCGGTGCTGACATGCATCAGGCACGTGAACTGCTGACGGCGGCCGGCTCGAAAGCACTGCTCATCGCCAAGATCGAACGGGTCGAGGCCATCGCCAATCTGGAAGACATCCTGGCCGCCACCGACGGCGCCATGGTGGCGCGCGGCGACCTGGCCGTGGAGATCGGCGACGCTGCCGTGCCAGCGATGCAGAAGCGCATCATCCGCGTCGGCCGCGAGATGAACAAGTTCGTCATCACCGCCACGCAGATGATGGAATCCATGATCCACAGCCCGGTGCCGACACGCGCCGAGGTTTCCGACGTCGCCAATGCCGTACTCGACGGCACCGACGCCGTGATGCTCTCGGCAGAAACCGCCTCGGGCGAATATCCGGTGGAAACCGTCGAGGCGATGGTGCGCATCTGCATCGAGGCCGAAAAGTCGGTCGCCCACACGCTCGACCGCCACTTTCTCGACCGTGTCTTCTCACGCATCGACCAGTCGATCGCCATGGCCGCGCTGTTCACTGCGCACCACCTGAAGGTCAAGGCCATCGCGGCACTCACCGAATCCGGCTCGACCGCGCTCTGGATGTCACGCCTCAACAGCGGCGTGCCGATCTACGCACTGACCACCGAAGTCAGCACACGTCACAAGGTCTGCGTTTTCCGTGGCGTATACCCGCTGCTGGCGCACTTCACCAGCAGCGACCGCGACGAACTGCTGCGCGAAGCCGAAGAAGAACTGATCCGTGCCGGCGTCGTTGAACCGGGCGACTTGATCGTACTGACCATCGGCGAGCCGATCGGCCAACCGGGTGGTACCAACACGCTGAAGCTCATCAAGGTCGGCGAGCATCGCCCGTCGCACTAGTCGCCCAGTCACCCAGTTATTGCCTCACCCGATTCACTTTCAGGAGAACGCCATGCCCCTCGTCTCGATGCGCCAACTTCTCGATCATGCAGCCGAAAACGGCTACGGATTGCCCGCCTTCAACGTCAACAACATGGAGCAGGTCTGGGCGATCATGGAAGCCGC
>CAZAOQ010000297.1:0-2156 GCA_964486795.1 uncultured Rhodocyclaceae bacterium | reverse complement strand
GTCAGGGCACCATCGTCCCGCCAGAAGAAATTCATCCTTGACAGAGATTTCTACGGAACTTCTATCGAGTAGATCGGCTGCCACGCAGCGACCGACCTCTCAGTCGACCGCCTGACGTGGGAACACATCCAGCGCGTGCTTCTCGAGAATGACGGCAACATCTCTGCGACAGCACGTGCGCTAAAAATGCACCGGCGCACATTGCAGCGCAAGCTGGGCAAGCATCCTGTCAACGCATAGCCCTGAGAGGCAATATCCACGCGCTTTTCAGCAGGGATACCGCCAAGAACCGCATGGACACTTACTCTCCGGGCAGGGCCCGAAAAAGCGCGAACTACAGGACGTAGCGCGCCAGGTCTTCGCTCAGCGACAATTCCTTGAGCCGGCTGTCGACATAAGCGGCATCGATCACCACCTCGTCCTTCGCGTGTCGGTCGGTATCGAAGGAAATATCTTCGAGCAGCTTTTCCATCACCGTGTGCAGACGGCGAGCACCGATGTTCTCGGCACGCTCGTTCACCATGTAGGCAATCTCGGCGAGCCGTGTGATGCCTTCGTCGGTGAACTTCAGCCGAACACCTTCGGTGCCAAGCAGGGCCTGATACTGGCGCGTCAGACAGGCGTCTGTACTGGTCAAGATGCTTGCAAAATCCTGCACTGATAGTGAGGAAAGTTCGACACGAATCGGGAAGCGTCCCTGCATCTCGGGAATCAAGTCCGAGGGCTTCGACAAGTGAAATGCGCCGCTGGCGATGAACAGGATGTGGTCGGTCTTGACCATGCCGTACTTGGTCGACACCGTCGTGCCTTCGACCAACGGCAACAGGTCGCGCTGCACGCCCTGACGCGAGACGTCGGTACCGTGACTGTCCGCTCTTGTTGCGATTTTGTCGATTTCGTCGAGGAAGACGATACCGTTCTCTTCGACGTTTTTCAGCGCCTGTGTCTTGACCTCTTCGTCGTTGATGAGACGCCCGGCCTCTTCGTCGGCGATGACCTTCAGTGCCTCGCTGATCTTCAGCTTGCGCGCCTTGCGCTTGGCAGTGCCCATGTTATGGAACATGCCCTGGATCTGTTGAGTCAGCTCTTCCATCCCTGGTGGGGCAAAGATTTCCATCTGGGCGGAAACGGCGGCGACTTCGATTTCGATCTCCTTGTCATCGAGTTCACCTTCACGCAACTTCTTGCGGAATTTCTGGCGCGTCGATGATTCTTCAGCGGCTTGTGACGCGTCCTGTGTGGCGACGAAACCGACCGGACGCGCCGGCGGCAACAGCACGTCGAGCACACGCTCCTCGGCGGCATCCTGCGCACGCTGCCGCATGGCGCGCATCGCCACCTCACGGCCATCCTTGATTGCCGACTCGACGAGATCGCGAATGATGGTATCCACGTCGCGACCAACGTAGCCCACCTCGGTGAACTTGGTCGCCTCGATCTTGATGAAGGGCGCATTGGCCAGCCGCGCCAGGCGCCGCGCGATCTCGGTCTTGCCCACCCCGGTGGGCCCGATCATCAAAATATTCTTGGGTGTGATTTCGGTGCGCAGGGGCTCGGCGACCTGCATGCGGCGCCAGCGGTTGCGCAGGGCGATCGCCACCGCACGCTTGGCGCGCGACTGGCCAACAATGTTCTTGTCGAGCTCGGAAACGATTTCCGCGGGAGTCATTGATTGCATGAAAAGGCCTTTTGGTGAAACGTGAAATGTGAAACGTGAAACGTGGCAGGGCGCGTGTACTTACGTTTCACTTTTCACATTTCACGTTTCACGCCCAAATTCACACTTCACGCCTATTCAAGTACCTCGATCAAATGGTTCTGGTTGGTGTAGATGCACAGATCACCGGCGATCTCCAGCGACTTTTTGACGATCTCGGCCGGCGAAAGCGTGGTGTTCTCCAGCAGCGCGCGCGCCGCCGACTGGGCATAGGCCCCGCCGCTACCGATTGCCACGATGCCATATTCAGGCTCAAGCACATCGCCGTTGCCGGTGATGATCAGCGAATGCTCGCGATCGGCCACCGAGAGCATGGCTTCCAGGCGGCGCAGCATGCGGTCGGTGCGCCAGTCCTTGGCCAGTTCCACGGCCGCGCGCAGCAAATTGCCCTGGTACTGCTCCAGCTTGGCCTCGAAGCGCTCGAACAGCGTGAAGGCGT
>CAZAOQ010000296.1:0-2157 GCA_964486795.1 uncultured Rhodocyclaceae bacterium | reverse complement strand
GCAGACCTAGTCCTCACCCCCGGCCAGCTCATCTGCCTCAACCGCGACGCCGCCGCCATCGCCGCCCAGAGCAGCGCAGCACCCGACATCGCCATCGACCCGCAGAACCGCGCCTACATCATCTACACCTCCGGCTCCACCGGTCAGCCCAAAGGCTGCCAGCTCACCCACGCCAACGTCCTGCGCCTCTTCGCCGCCTGCGAAGAACACTTTGACTTCAGCTGCAGCCCTGAGCCAGGACAGCCGCAACACGTCTGGACCCTGTTTCACTCCTACGCCTTCGACTTCTCCATCTGGGAAATCTTTGGTGCGCTGCTCTACGGCGGCCGCGTCGTCGTCGTCCCACAAAGCGTCACCCGCTCACCGACCGACTTCGCCGAACTGCTCAAGACCGAACAGGTCACGATGCTCAGCCAGACCCCCTCCGCCTTCCTGCGCCTCCTCGAAGGCGCCATCGTCGAACTCGCCGGGAACAAGGAACAGAGCGGCATACAGACCAAAGATCAGGCTCAAACCCCGGCTCAAACCCAGGCCCAGGCACAGCATGCCCAGGCCCACTGGGCGAGCACCTTGCGCTACATCGTATTCGGCGGCGAAGCCCTCGAATACGCCAGCCTCAAGCCCTGGTACCGCCACCGCCTCAACCCGGCCACTCACCTCATCAACATGTACGGCATCACCGAAACGACTGTGCATGTCACCTGGCGTGAAGTCCTCGAGGCCGACGTCGAAGCCGGTGGCAGCAGCAATGTTGGCCGACCACTCGCCGACCTCGCCAGCTACATCCTCGACCCGCATGGCGAGCCGCAGCCGGTGGGCGTCACCGGCGAGCTCTACATCGGCGGCGCCGGCCTCGCGCGGGGCTACCTGAATCGCCCCGGCCTCACCGCCGAACGCTTCATCGCTGACCCCTTCGTCGACCCCCTTGCTGACGAATCAGAACCTGGCGCGCGGCTCTACCGCACCGGCGACCTTGCCCGCTGGACCGCAGACGGCGCCATCGACTACCTCGGTCGCATCGACCACCAGGTCAAGATCCACGGCTACCGCATCGAACTCGGCGAAATCGAAGCACAGCTCGCCCAGCATCCGGCCATCAACGCCTGCGTCGTCATGGCCGTCAAGGACAAACGCACCCTGCAGGACCGTCTCGTCGCCTACTACAGCGCCAGCGAAGCCCTGACCGCCTCAGCACTGCGCAGTCACCTCGGGGTCACGCTGCCCGAGTACATGATCCCGCACAGCTTTGTTCAGGTCGAGCAGATGCCGCTGACCGCCAATGGCAAGATCGACCGCAGCAAGCTGCAGACCGACCTCGCCGTGCGACCGCAGCTCGACGTGCCCTATGTCGTTCCGGAAAGCGAACTGGAAGTTCTGCTGGCGAAGATCTGGGGTGAAGTCCTCGGCGTCGAACAAGTCGGCCTGCAAGACAACTTCTTCGACCTCGGCGGCGACTCCTTCAGCGCCTATCGTCTGATGACCGCCATCTCCGATGCCGTCGGCCGTGATCTGCCGCTCGAATCCATCTTCCGCACCCAGACCATTGCCGCCATGGCCGCCGAACTCGTCAAGGACGACGCCGAGCAGGAAGAGTGCAGTCTCGTCCTGATCCAGGCGGGGGAGGCGGGGCGGCTGCCCTTCTTCTGCGCCCACCAGGCCGGTGGTGATGTATTGAGTTTCCGCTCGCTGTCACAGACACTGGGTGCCGAGCGGCCGTTCTACGGCGTGCAATCCGCAGGGCGCCTGCTCGGAGAGAGCCAGCACCACACCCTTGAAGAAATGTGTGCCGACTATCTGCGTGACATCCGCAAGGTGCAGCCGCATGGCCCGTATCTGATCGGTGGTCACTCAATGGGTGGCAAGGTCGCCTATGAACTGGCGCGCCAACTTGAAGACGCGGGCGAGGAGGTCGGTGTGCTGGCGATTCTCGACTCGGACATCATCAACAAGAACACCTCGATGATCGATTCGCTGATGCTGCTCTCAGAGACCTTCCGCCTCAACATCCCGCGTGAGGAACTGGCGAAGCTGGAGCCGAAGCACATGATGGATTATTTGCTGACGGTCGGTAAGAAGCGTTTCGCCCGGGTGCTGGAGATCGCCTACGATATGGACTTGCTGCCGCGTGGTTTCCGCACGCGCGATGCGGAGATGTTC
>CAZAOQ010000295.1:0-2167 GCA_964486795.1 uncultured Rhodocyclaceae bacterium | reverse complement strand
CCTCAAACCGCAACTTCGAAGGTCGCCAGGGACCGGGCGGACGCACCCACCTGGTCAGCCCGGAAATGGCCGCTGCCGCTGCAATTGCCGGCCATTTTGTCGATGTTCGCAGTCAGATCTAAGGAAACGACATGAAAGCCTTTAAGCAAATCAATGGCCTGGCCTGCCCGCTCGATCGTGCCAACGTCGATACCGACGCGATCATTCCCAAGCAGTTTCTCAAGTCGATCCAGCGTTCGGGCTTCGGCCCCTATCTGTTCGACGAGTGGCGCTACACGAACTACGGCGATGTCGGCATGGATTGCAGCACCCGGCCGCAGAACAAAGACTTTGTTCTGAACCAGCCGCGCTACCAGGGTTCGCAAGTCCTCCTCGGCCGCGATAATTTCGGTTGCGGCTCGAGCCGCGAGCATGCGCCCTGGGCGATCGAGGACTACGGTTTCCAGGTCATCATTGCACCGTCTTTCGCCGACATCTTCTTCAATAACTGCTTCAAGAACGGCATCCTGCCGATTGTTGCGCCCACCGAGACTGTGGACAAGCTATTCAAGGAATGCGAAGCGACCGAGGGCTATCGGCTCGCTGTTGATCTCGCCACCCAGACGGTCACGAGCCCCGGTGGCTGGTCGTTCACGTTCGACATCACGCCGCACCGCAAGCACTGCCTGCTCAACGGCCTCGATGAAATCGGTCTGACGCTGCAGCATGCCGAGGAAATCAAGACCTTTGAAAAGAAGCATCAGGCTACCCAGCCCTGGCTCTTTAACTGACAGCCAAGCAACTGAATAGAGGAAATAAAATGAAAATTGCAGTTCTACCGGGTGACGGCATTGGCCCAGAAATCATCAATCAGGCGCTGCGCGTGCTCGAAGCATTGCGCAAGGATGGCCTGAAGATCGAAACCGAGGAAGCCCAGCTCGGGGGCGGCGCTGTCGATGCCACCGGCTCACCCTATCCGGAGGCGACGCAGAAGATCGCTCGCGCAGCGGATGCCGTATTGCTCGGTGCCGTCGGCGGCCCGCAGTGGGACAACCTGCCCCGCCCGCAGCGTCCCGAGCGTGGCCTGCTCGGCATCCGCAAGGATTTGAATCTGTTCGCCAACCTGCGCCCGGCCATTCTCTATGCCGAACTCGCCAACGCCTCGTCCCTGAAACCGGAAATCGTGGCGGGCTTGGATATCATGATTGTCCGCGAGCTGACTGGCGACATCTATTTTGGCGAGCCGCGTGGCATCACCGTCGAAAACGGCAAGCGCGTCGGGCGCAACACCATGATCTACAACGAAGATGAAATTCGCCGTATCGGACACGTCGCGTTCAAATCTGCCCAGCGCCGCAACAAGAAACTCTGCTCGGTCGACAAGATGAACGTACTGGAAACCACACAGCTCTGGCGTGATGTGATGACGGAGCTGTCTGCCGAATATCCGGACGTCGAACTGAGCCACATGCTGGTCGACAATGCTGCGATGCAACTGGTGCGTAACCCGAAGCAATTCGACGTCATGGTCACCGGCAATATATTTGGCGACATCCTCTCCGACGAGGCCTCGATGCTGACCGGATCCATCGGCATGTTGCCGTCGGCATCGCTCGACGAAAACAACAAGGGCATGTACGAGCCCTGCCATGGCTCCGCTCCTGACATCGCTGGCAAAAACCTCGCCAATCCGCTGGCGACGATCCTCTCCGCCGCGATGATGTTGCGCTATACGTTCAACGACGAAGCCACCGCCAGCCGCATCGAAAGTGCAGTCAAGAAGGTACTCGCCGCCGGCTATCGTACTGCTGACATTTTCGAGGCGGGAATGAAGAAGGTTTCCTGCTCTGAAATGGGCGATCAAGTCGTCGCTGCACTCTAGTCCTGAGACGACAGCACCTCAAGAAAACGCACAGGCTGCAGATTTCGGCCTGTGCGTTTTTTCATTCCTAGGGTGCCTGCCCAGAGTCTTCCGCTTGTGGTAACAAGCGGGCGATATCGCTATTCTGCGCCGATATCGCCAAGGCCTGCGCCGTCAGGCCCTCGTGATTTTTGAGCTCCTGCTTCGCCCCGTGAGCCAGAAGGAGTTTGACGGCCTCCAAGTGCCCGTTGCGAGCAGCCACCATCAACGCGGTCATGCCATTCAGTGCCTGCGCATCGACATCGGCGCCACTCGCCAAGAGGAAGC
>CAZAOQ010000294.1:0-2204 GCA_964486795.1 uncultured Rhodocyclaceae bacterium | reverse complement strand
GCAGGAAAAGCCCAGCGCCCACCATCAACACGAGAACGGCCAGGATGAGTTGGTTCATTAACTGGGTTTTCCAAGAAGAGCTTGATGCTGCGAGTCTGCTACCAGGACGGTGTTGTGCTCAAGCCACCGGCTTTGCCGGTGGTGTTTGAGCGTGGCAATTTATAAGCGCTCGATGATTGTGCCGGTACCAACTGCCGCGCCGCAGCACATGGTGATGTAGGCGGTGGAGAGGTTGCGACGCTCGAGTTCGTGCAGCGCGGTGACGATCAGACGGGTGCCGGTCGAGCCAACGGGATGGCCGAGGGCGATGGCGCCACCGTTGACGTTAACCTTGCTCATGTCCGGATTGAACACGCGCGCCCACGACAAGACGACGGTAGCGAACGCCTCGTTGATTTCGATCAGGTCGAAGTCCTTCATGGACATTCTGGACTTCTTGAGGATGGCATGTGTCGCATCCACCGGGCCATCGAGCAGCAGATAGGGGTCGGTGCCGACGACGACATCAGCGATGATGCGGGCGCGCGGCTTGAGACCCAACGAAATAGCCCTCTCCTTGCTCATCCACAGGATCGCGGAGGCGCCATCGGAAATCTGCGACGAGTTCCCGGCGGTGGTGGTGCCGCCTTCGACCAGCGGCTTGAGTTGCGCCAGACCGTCCATCGTTGTCGGCCGCAGGCCTTGGTCCATCTTGACGATCTTGGTTTCGCCGGTCGGTTCGCCGCCATCACCGAGGATTGGCGCTTTGATCGGAAGAATTTCGCGTTCGAAGTGACCTGCCTTCCAGGCAGCAGCAGCTTTAGCCTGCGATTCGAAGGCGAACTGATCGATTTCCTGACGGGTCAGGCCGCGATTCTTGACCATGCGTTCGACGCTGGTGAACTGGTCGCGCGACATGTCCCACGGCCAGTTGGGCGTGTGGAAGTAGCCGGGGCCGTTCATCACATTCGAGCCGAGGGGGACGCGGCTCATCATCTCCACACCACAGGCGATGCCGATATCCAGGCTGCCTCCCTGGATCAAGGCCGAGATCATGTGATTGGCCTGTTGCGCCGAGCCGCATTGCGCATCTACCGTGGTGGCGCCGGTCTTCCAGGTTTTGCCTAAGGAAAGCCAGGAATTGCGCGCGAGATTGTTCGACTGTTCGCCGGCCTGCGTCACGCACCCCGCGATGATTTGCTCGATTTCTTCATGGGGAATGCCCGCTCGCTTGACGAGGGCGTCCTGCATCATCCCCAACAGGATGACAGGGTGTACACCGCTCAGATCTCCCGTGATCGGTTTGCCACGACCGATCGGGCTACGAATTGCATCGACGATAACGGCTTCACGCATCATGTGCTCCTTTTTGAATGGAAAAATGATTTGGACAATTCGGCGCCTTGAGTCTGTGCCCCCTCAGCGCATTTTGTTGGAGCGGGTCGCTCGGCCCCAATTTTCATCAGCCATCTTTCGATGCCTTTGTTGAAAGTCTTGATGGTTAACCGAGGGCAGCATGCGCCATCTTCTGCATGAAGGCCGGGAAATCCAGATCATGGAGCGCCTTGAGTTCCTTGGCGCGTTGTTTCATTTCTCGCCAGTTTGGTTCGAAGCCCCGTTGTTTGAAGGCGAAAAGGACATAATTTCCATCGTCTTTCACGGAAACAACCAATATCTGGCGATTAAAGACTTCCCCGGCCTGTTTGATCAGTTCGACGTGGCTGGAGAAATCGCCTGCGAGATTCATCACCAAAATCCCCGTCGCCGCGAGCGCGGCATGTGCCATCAACAAAAAGTTCTGTCCAGATACTGATTCCGCGAGACCGTGGGTATCGAAGGCGTCAGCCAACAAGATATCGATTGGGTCGGTCGCGTGGGCGACAAACTCGGCCGCGTCGGCGCGAATTACGCGAAAGCGGTCATCGTCGTCGGGGATGGCGAAGTGTCGGCGCAGGGTGATCACATGGGGGTCGATTTCAACCACCGCGATAAATGCATCCGGTAGTGCGCGATAGCAGAACTTGGCCAGCGATCCGCCGCCCAGACCCAGCATCACGATGATTCCAGGGTTGGGTTTGAACAGGAGGAAACTCATCATCATTTGCGTGTAGCGCAGGTTAAGCTCGTCAGGCTGATCGATGTCCATCGAGCTCTCAATATGGGTTGGGCTGAAATGAAGAGAGCGCAGTATCTTATGATCGATGATGAATGTTTAGCCGTAGCTT
>CAZAOQ010000293.1:0-2204 GCA_964486795.1 uncultured Rhodocyclaceae bacterium | reverse complement strand
AAACCCGTTTTCACGGCATCGTCGGCAGTGCACGCGCGGGAACCTCGACGCCCAACGGTCTGTGGCTGCTGCTGCCGCAGACTTTCATGAATCGCTCGGGTCAGGCGGTGCGCGCGCTGGCACAGTTTTATCGCATCGAACCCGACGAAATGCTGGTCGTGCATGATGAACTCGATCTGCCTCCCGGTCAGATGCGGCTTAAATTTGGCGGCGGCCTCGGCGGCCACAACGGCCTCATAGACATCACCGCCCATCTGGGTACCCAGGATTACTGGCGGTTGCGTGTCGGCATCGGTCTTCCGGGGGATCGCAACTATGTGGTTCATTTCGTGCTCAAACCCCCGCAACGCGCCGAGCAGGAGTCCATCGACAGCGCACTCGATCGCGCCCTGTTGACCTGGCCGCTGCTGGCTGCGGGCGACTGGCCTGCCGCCATGCAGAAACTCAACGTCAAACCGGCGGGCAAGCCCTGATTTCACCTCACCTTTCACGTCTCACTGGAAAACGCCATGTCCCTCAAATGCGGCATCGTCGGCCTGCCTAACGTCGGCAAGTCCACCCTGTTCAACGCCCTGACCAAATCGGGCATCGCGGCGGAAAATTACCCCTTCTGCACCATCGAACCGAATGTCGGCATCGTCGAAGTGCCTGATCCGCGCCTCGACCAACTGGCCGAAATCGTCAAGCCGCAAAAAATCCAGCACGCCATAGTCGAATTCGTCGATATCGCCGGGCTGGTGGCGGGCGCATCCAAGGGCGAAGGGCTGGGCAACCAGTTTCTCGCCAATATTCGTGAAACCGATGCCGTGGTGCATGTCGTGCGCTGCTTCTCAGATGACAACGTCGTGCATGTCTCCGGCTCGGTCGATCCGCTGCGCGACATCGAAGTGATCGACACCGAACTGGCACTGGCCGACATGAGCACGGTCGAAAAAGCACTGGCACGCTACGCCAAGCAAGCCCGCGCCGGGGGCGACAAAGAAGCCAAACTGCTGGTCGAAGTGCTGGAAAAATGTCTCGCCCAGCTCAATCAGGCCAAGCCCGTGCGCGCGCTCGATCTTTCGAAGGAAGACTGGGCGAATCTCAAACAGTTCTGTCTGATCACAGCCAAACCGGTGCTTTATGTGGCCAATGTGGCGGAGAGCGGTTTCGAGAACAACCCCTACCTGGATGCGGTGCGGACTCACGCGACGAACGAGGGCGCGCAGGTGGTCGCCCTGTGCGCGGCCATCGAAGCCGAAATCGCCGATCTCGACGATGCCGACAAAACCGACTTTCTCGCCTCGATGGGGCTGGCCGAACCCGGCCTCGACCGGCTGATCCGTGCCGGCTACCAACTGCTCGGCCTGCAAACCTACTTCACCGCCGGCGTCAAGGAAGTCCGCGCCTGGACGATCCACATCGGCGACACCGCCCCGCAGGCCGCCGGTGTCATCCATACCGATTTCGAACGTGGCTTCATCCGCGCCCAGACCATCGCTTTTGACGATTTCATCCAGTACAAAGGCGAGCAAGGCGCGAAAGAAGCCGGCAAAATGCGCGCCGAAGGCAAGGAATATGTGGTCAAGGATGGGGATGTGCTGAATTTTTTGTTCAACGTCTAAGCCAAAATAGCTGTTTTCAGGTGTTCGTCGATGTTTTTAATATCGTCTAACACCTTGAAAATATGGGATTCCGTGACCGCTTCTGTTCGCGAGCGTTCATTGACATCCGGCAACGCTGGGGGCCTGATTGGGGGCATATAGGAAACGTGCCCCCACCGACCGGAGGAACCATGCCCCCTAATAACCTTGAAACCCTTGCCAGCACTGGAGATAGCAGCCTCCAGCACGCCCCCACTCACATTGCAGTCCGTGCCCCCAAGCGGGGAATTAGCGATGCTGCCTTGCGTGCCGCAAAGCCCGCCGCCAAAGCATACAAACTTGCCATCGGCGGAGGCTTGTACCTTGAGGTGATGCCGGGCGGATCAAAATTGTGGCGCTGGAAATATCGGATTGGCGGGAAAGAAAATCGCTACGCTATGGGCAGCTATCCCGAGTTGTCACTCAAGGAGGCGCGGGAAGAAACTGAAACGGCCCGCAAGCTCGTCAAGCAGGGCGTTCATCCGGCGCAGCAGAAGCGACTTGATCGAATCCAGTCCGGCCAAGAGCATTCCAACACGTTTGAAGCCATCGCTAAAGAATGGCTTGCACTGAAAGACTGGG
>CAZAOQ010000292.1:0-2223 GCA_964486795.1 uncultured Rhodocyclaceae bacterium | reverse complement strand
GGAATGCCGGCGAAGAAGGGCACCAGTGCGGACTTCCAGGAGTTGGGGAGGACCACGACTTCGTCATAACACCCGGCACGCAGCTCGCGGCCGAGGCGCCAGCGCGCGGCAAGGTTGAACTCGCCGTGGGCGAATGGGTTGTCGAGCACCTTGCGCACTTCTGGCATGCGCGCCAGCAGCGGCGCGGTCCATGGCGGTGCGACGACATCAAGCGCGAGATCTGGATGCTTCTCGTGCAGCCGCGCGAACAGCGGCTGGGCCAGGATGGTGTCGCCGATCCAGGACGGCGCGACGATCAGGATGTGCAAAATATCCCCTGCCCGTTGGACATCAATGATGCCCCTTCGGCTTTTCTCCGCTGAAACGATACTGCGTGCTGCAGTAGGGGCAGGTGGCTGCGCCGGTCTTCAGCACGTCGAGGAAGACGCGCGGATGGCGTGACCACAGCGGGCTGTCGGGCAGCGGGCAGTGGAGCGGCAGATCGGCAGCGGTCACGGTGACGCTAAGTGCGGTGTCCTTGGTTTCGCTCATGATCGTCACTCCTCAGGCCACCGGCGTCAGCCAGTCGGCGTGCGCCGGTACCTTGCCGTTGACCGAGTCGAAGAACAGGCTTTGCAGTTTTTCGGTAATTGGACCGCGTTTGCCTTCGCCGATCTGGCGGCGGTCGAGTTCGCGGATCGGTGTGACTTCAGCCGCGGTGCCGGTGAAGAAGGCTTCATCGGCGATATAGATATCGTCGCGCGTTAGGCGCTTTGAAACCACCGTCAGGCCGAGATCTTTGGCCAGCGCGATGATCGTGGCGCGGGTGATGCCGCAGAGGGCCGAGGCGATTTCCGGTTCGTAGATGACGCCGTCCTTGATGATGAACAGGTTCTCGCCGGCGCCTTCGGCGACGAAGCCGTCGACGTCGAGCAGCAAGGCTTCATCGTAGCCGTCGTCGAGTGCTTCCATGTTGGCGAGGATGGAGTTGGCGTAGGTCGCGGCGAACTTGGCGCGCGCCATGGTGACATTGACATGGTGGCGCGCGTAGGAGGACGTGCGCACGCGAATGCCCTTTTCCAGACCGTCGGCACCGAGGTAAGCACCCCAGGGCCAGGCGGCGATGGCGACATGAACCTTCAGACCGCGCGGCGAAATGCCCATTTTCTCCGAACCGTAGAAGGCGATCGGACGCAGGTAGCAGGATTCGAGATTGTTGGCGCGGACCACTTCCTTCTGGGCTTCGATCAGCGTCTCTTTGTCGTACGGCATCGCCATGCGATAGATGTGTGCCGAGTTGAAGAGGCGGTCGGTATGTTCCTTGAGGCGGAAGATGGCCGTGCCATTGATCGTCTTGTAGGCGCGCACGCCTTCGAATACGGACAGGCCGTAGTGCAGCGAGTGCGTCAGCACATGCGTGTTGGCGTCACGCCAGGGGACGAGCTTGCCGTCGTACCAGATAAGGCCGTCGCGATCAGACATGGACATTGTGGAGTCTCCGGGGGGTGTGCTTAAAAGAGGAGATTTTAGCCGATTTGTTCTTGATCTCGCAGGGCTGGGGCTGTTTGTCGAATTGACGCGCTAAAATAAAAAGATGAATACGATCTGGAAACCCCATGTGACCGTTGCTGCGGTGATCGAGCGCGACGGCAAGTTCCTTCTCGTCGAGGAGGAGGTCAGCGACGGTGAGCACGGCATTGTCGTGCGCTACAACCAGCCGGCCGGGCACCTCGACGAAAACGAGTCGCTGCTTCATGCCTGCTCGCGTGAGACGCTCGAGGAAACCGCCTGGCACTTCACGCCGCAGCATCTGGTCGGTGTCTATCAGTGGCAGCGTCCTGACAAGGATCTCACCTATCTGCGTTTCGCTTATTGTGGCGAGCTCGGCGCGCATGAGGCAGAACGCAAACTCGACGACGGCATCCTGCGTGCCGTCTGGCTGACGCCGGCAGAAGCTCATGCCTTGCGCGACCAACATCGCAGCCCGCTGGTGATGCAATGCATCCACGACTATCTGGCCGGCCGGCGTTTTCCACTTGATCTGGTGAAGCACTATGGTTGAACGTACAGTAATCGTCGGTATGTCCGGCGGTGTTGATTCCTCTGTCGCCGCACTGCTCCTCAAACAGCAGGGCTGGAAGGTCATCGGCTTGTTCATGAAGAACTGGGAGGACGACGATACCGAGGAATATTGTTCATCGCGTCAGGATCTCGTCGATGCCGCTTCCGTCTGTGATGTCATTG
>CAZAOQ010000291.1:0-2226 GCA_964486795.1 uncultured Rhodocyclaceae bacterium | reverse complement strand
CGCGCTCATGACATTGAAGCCAAACCAGCCGATGGTGAGGATCCATGCGCCGAGGGCGAGGAAGGGAATGCTCGACGGTGGATGCGCGGAGATACCGCCGTCCTTGTGATAGCGGCCGCGCCGTGCGCCGAGCATGAGCACGGCGGCGAGGCCGATCCAGCCTCCGACCGCATGCACCACGACGGAGCCGGCGAAGTCGTGGAACTCCGCACCGAAACTCGCTTTGAGCATGTCTTGCACGCCGAGACCATGGTTCCAGGCGATGCCCTCGAAGAAGGGATAGACGAGGCCGACGAGGAGGAAGGTGGCAACCAACTGCGGATGGAACTTGGCGCGCTCGGCGATGCCACCCGAGACAATGGCCGGGATGGCGGCGGCGAAGGTCAGCAGGAAGAAGAACTTGACGAGCTCATAGCCGTTCTTTTGGGCGAGCACTTCGGCGCTACTGAAAAAGTTGATGCCGTAGGCGATCGAGTAGCCGATGAAGAAGTAGGCCAGTGTCGAAACGGCGAAGTCCACCATGATCTTGACCAGCGCGTTGACCTGGTTCTTGTGGCGGACGGTGCCGAGTTCGAGAAAGGCAAATCCGGCATGCATCGCGAGAATCATGATTGCGCCGAGCAGGATGAACAGAACGTCGCTGGCGTGTTTTGGGTTTTCCATTTTGAGGCTCCGAGTTCACTGACTTGGAAGCCTCATGCAAATATCGCGCCTAAGTGGTGCGTGATTCTAATCAATGGCTTGTGACGGTGATCCGCCGAAGCGCTGTCGGATGTGCCTGATATCGGTGCGGCTGTGCGTGCGATGGCACCAGGCTGGTGCCATCATTGCTATCGTAGCCATTGTGATCATCCGTGACGCACCTATTTGAGCAAGGCGGCTGGCGTGTGGCCGATCGGTAGCAAGACCCACATCTGACCTTTCTGGCGCATCTTTCCCGCTTGGTTACCCGCTTCATGGCCGCTGCCCCAGAAGAAGTCGGCGCGTACCACGCCACGAATCGCTCCACCCGTGTCCTGCGCGACCATCAGTCGCGTGAGTGGGCGGTCGCTGTTAGGGTATGACGCGGCCAGCCAGACTGGCACGCCAAGCGGTGTGTAACGCGGGTCGATGGCGATGCTGCGTTCGGCAGTCAGCGGAATGCCCATGGCGCCCGGCGGTCCTTCGCTGTTGAGCGGCAGTTCGCGGAAGAAGACGTAACTCGGATTGGCGTTGAGCAGTTCCTGCATGCGCTTTGGATGTGTCTTGAGCCAGTTGCGGATGCCCTGCATCGAGGCTTGTTCGATCTTGAGCTCGCCCTGGTCGATCAGCCAGCGGCCGATGGAGCGGTAGGGGTGACCGTTCTGGTCAGCGTAACCGACGCGGATGCGGCTGCCGTCGTCGAGCTGGACCTGGCCGGAGCCCTGAATCTGCATGAAGAACACGTCGAGCACGTTGTCGGCCCAGAGCAGCGTGCTGGCGGCCTGGCGGAACTCTTGCTGGTCCCATTCGGCGCGTGAATAATATGGCACCAGCTTGCGTCCTTCGAGCCGGCCACGCAGGCGCATATGTTTGAGTTCGGGGTAGAGCCCTCCGAGCTCGACATCGATCAAGTCGTCAGGCACGCCCTCGATCGGGTGCAGATAAGGACTCTTCCGGGTGCGACTGGCTTTCAGGATAGGCTCGTAATAGCCCGTGACCAGGCCTTCGCGACTGCCATCGGGATTCACCAGTTGCCAGGGTTGCAGATGCTTCTCGAACCAGGCGCGCAGTGTCGCCTCGTCGCGTTCGCCACGTTCGGCAAGGCTGCGGGCGGCGGTGCAGGAGGGCTGCCAGGCAGGCTGGCGTTGCAGTCTGGCACAGGAAGCGAGCAGGGCATCGAAGGCCGGTGCAAGTCCGTCTGTACCGGGCCAGTCGGGCAGGCCTTCCCATCGCGTCATTTCGAAGGGCTTGGCGGCCGGCTTCGGCACTTCGACACCTGGGCAGACTGGGCAGGCGGGACATTGCGTTGCAGGCGTACATTGCTGCGCTGGTGCGGGTGCAGCCGTAAGTGCAGGAAGAATGGCTTTACCGGCACAGCCGATCAGGAGCAGCGGGAGCAATAGGACCCCAAGCTGGCAGGCTACCGACTCCGGGATGCGCTGGATGCTCGCGAAGTACGCCCCAACAGGCTCAGAAAGAACAGTGTGCTTGGATTGGCTCGCCGTTTTGGCGAGTGAAGAAAAAAGACGAGGCATGATTCTGCTA
>CAZAOQ010000290.1:0-2228 GCA_964486795.1 uncultured Rhodocyclaceae bacterium | reverse complement strand
CAGTTTTGAATCCTGCTCGTCGTCCTCGTCCTCTTGAATTCGTGGACGAATACCGAGTACTTCAACGGATGTCATGGAGGTTCCGCGCACCGAGACATCAAGCGTCGGGGCTGTCTTGTATGTCATGGTTTGCGAGGCAACACCTGCAGATGGCGCAGTTTTTTGGCTGTGCTCGCTCAACACAACGCCGTCATCTTTGGCGGGTGGCGCAAACCAGGCAGCGATCAAGACAGCAACCAGTGCCAAGCCAAGCACAACACGCGTCGCACGCGGCGTCATCATGAACCCCTGATGTCAGCTTGCCGGGGCATCGTCGAATTCACCCCACGACTAGGCAAGCGGACCAAAACCACCCATTCGATGCGGGCTTCAATGTCGGTGGATTCAATGCGCTCGCGCTTGAAGTGAACGCTTTCAAGCGCCAGGTTTTTCTGCGTACGCAACGCAGCCTGCATGAAGCGATGAATCGCGGAGGCTGCTCCCTTGATCGGCAAGCTCATACGGTAGCGTAAGAAACCACCCTCAGCGTCAATCTGCGGTCGGTACTCTCCCCTCTGTATTGACAGCCCTTCGTCTTCGGCCAGGCGCAATAGGTCCTGCACAAGAAAGGGAATGTCCTCATGCGGCAATAAATAGTTTTCGAAATCATTGAGACGGGCATGGGCGTCAGGGCGTTGGCCCTGCATTGCAAGCGAAGAAAGCGTCTGTTTGGAAGATTGTTCAGCCAGTCGCACGTGTAGTGCGCTCATCTCCACCCGCTGCTGGCGTTCCACCGACCACGCCAAAGCACCGACAAAACCGAGCACCAGCACAATCCAGCCGCAAAAACCGAATCGACGGGTAAAAGCGTGGGTACCGCGGCGCAACTCCCAGACCGTCTGATCGATGTGGTGGACAAACCTTGCCTTCGGATGCGCCGCCAGGCTGTCGTTGCCAGCGTCCGTCATTCGCTCCATGGCGCCTCCACCGTGAAACGATAGGATTGTTCAGCCGATGTCTTATCGATCTCATGCTCCGTGAGATAGGCGCCGGTGAAAGGCTTGCGCTCGGACACAACGCCGACATAGCGCGCCATCTCCGCACTGGTGCGCGCTTCTGCCACGATCTTGATGTTAGACACCTGGGTGGTCGAGGAACTACCAGCGCCAGTCTCCACGCTCAGCACAGCGACACGAATGTCTCGCGGCGGCTCGAGCGCTCGCAAAATAGACGAAATTGGCATGTTCAACTCGCGAATTGCCGCGTTCACCGCCTTTACCCGCGTGATCTCTTCACGATTCCATGAACTTGGACGCGCCACGTGTTGCGTGGCATTCGTCGCTGCGGCCAAGAGAGACGACAGCGATTCGACAGATTGTCGCGTATCCACTGCCTGCAGGATCATGATTGCAGCAAACAAAACTGCCGCCCCCAAAGCCAACCATCGCCCCGGCAATGGCGTCGATGCATTCGACATGGCATCAAGAATATGCCGTAGATGACCCGCATTTGCTGCCAGATGCAAGCCAGGAGTGACGCCAGAGGGGCTTACTGCGGCTACTTGCGGCGGCAGATCAATCAGCACAAAAGGCTGATCTGCCGAGCGCTTCGAATTTCCGGAGCAAGTCAAATCCAGCAAGGCAACTTGCCCCATCTCAGCCAGACTCGGATCGCGCAAGCACAAACGCTGCCAGACTTCACGCAAGTGCTGATCGGTCAATGCACTGCCACTGGCGCTTCGGCGCACGGACACATCGGTCAAGCGAGGATGGCGTCCCTTTGACACGTAACCAAACATCATCAACTCATTATCAAGTACCGCCAGCGCCTGGGGACGAACTCCGCGCTGGCGTAGCGCCAGCCCCCAGGCTGCCACTGAGAGGGGCAGAATCGAAATCAGCCGCCCATTCAAGTGATCAGCCAGATAATTCAGGGCGGTCAACAATGTCGTCGGGTAAGCAACGGTCAGACGGGGAGATTCATAGGGCGCGTCGTCCAGCTGGAGCGTATCGGCCGGATCGATTTCAAAACCTGCGCCAGAAAGCTGTGTCCGGGCAAAGGTATCGGCGTTTGCAGTGCGCTTCAAGTTCTGGCTCCAAGGCACTCCAGCCACCGCCAGCCAGCAATCCGCTACCACGACGCGTACAGCATCAACCGAAGACAAGGAAAGTAGCAATGGCAGCCTTTGTATAGCCGCGGTTAGCGCCAGCATGGGCGACTCGATGCCATCGAATTCCTCAATGACATGC
>CAZAOQ010000289.1:0-2259 GCA_964486795.1 uncultured Rhodocyclaceae bacterium | reverse complement strand
CGTGATCAACGGCGTCATGTTTACCACCACAAATTCGGAGTAGCATCGAAGCCGTAGCTGCGTGGCTGAACAGCGGGTTGTATCACGCGAACGGTGGGAACATCGAGCGCGGCAAGTGGTCTTAAGTGCAGGGAATTTGCAGTGTCGCAACGTTGGCTTATCAACCGGGGAGCTTGCCATGGACACACAAGTTTCGCTTCAGCATCCTGACACGCTCCACACGGAGCCGGTGAAGCTTGCGTTGCGCCTGATTGGCGTCAGCAGCGGCTACGGTGTGCCGCTCGACGCGAGTCACGGTAGCGCGCTGGCGGCGCAGGTGCTGCGTCAGGCCGATGTCGGTCGCGGCGTGCGACGCAACGGCATTGAATGCAGTTGGGATGAACCCCTTGCGCTTGCTGCGGATGCGGATAGCAGTGCATCGCGCGAAGAGGCGCTGCGTGAAATCTGCACCCTTCTCGAAGCACGCATCGTCAGTGCTGTTCAGCAGGGCTCGGAGCGGCGACGCGTTCTTCCAGTGATCCTCAGTGGCGATCATGCGATTGCCGAGGGTGCCTGGCGCGGTGTGGCGCAGGCGTGCGGCACGCTGCCTGGGCTACTCTGGATTGATGCCCATCTCGATGCGCACACGGCACTTAGTACGCCGAGTGGCAATCCGCATGGCATGCCGCTGGCGGCATTGCTGGGCTGCACGCCGAATCCATGGAACCAGGCCACGCCGGTGATTGATGCGCGGCACACCTGTGTGTTTGGCGCGCGCAGCTATGAGAGCGCCGAGGTGAGTTTGCTTCAGGCGCATGGCGTGCGCATTTTTGGCATTGAGGAAATCCGCCGTCGCGGGATGCATGCAGCATTCGCCGAGGCGCTTGCGCTGGTGAGTCGCAATGGCCGGGCTTTCGGCATTTCGCTTGATCTCGATGCGCTTGATCCTTTCGTCACACATGGCGTCAACACGCCGGTGGCGGACGGGCTGGAGGCCGGCGCGCTGATTGACGAATTACGCAGCCTTGCCCATCGCCCGCAGTGCGTCGGTTTCGAAATCAGTGAATACAACCCGCTCGCCGACGACGATCGTCATACCGCGCTGCTTGTTGAGCGCCTGCTGGAATCGCTGAGCACCCCGCCCGATGCGTCACTCATCGCGATGGAAAATGATTACGGCGCGCACAACTACGCTTCGCTACCCGCTGTATTGACGCGCGGCGAGGGCTGCTACGTCTGGGATGGCGCTGGCAAGTCTTACCTCGATCTGATGTCAGCGTATTCGGCCACCAGCTTCGGTCACGGTCATCCGCGCCTTGTCGCCGCGCTGACACGCCAGGCGCAGCGACTCGCAGTGACTTCACGCGCCTATTTCAATGATCGCTTGCCGCTGCTGCTGGCGCGGCTTTCGGCAGTGTTTGGCTACGAAGCCGCGCTGCCAGTGAATACCGGACTGGAGGCGGTTGAGACCGCGCTCAAGGCGGCGCGCAAGTGGGGCTATGAGGTCAAGGGCATTGCCGAGGATCGGGCGCAGATCATCGCCTGCGATGGCAACTTCCACGGCCGCTCCATCGCCATCACCGGGCTGTCGTCGGAGCCACAGTACCGCACCGGCTTCGGCCCGTTTCCAGCAAGTCTGCTGCGAATTCCCTATGGTGACGCGGCGGCACTCGAAGCGGCCATCACCCCGGATACCGCCGCCTTTCTCGTTGAGCCGATCCAGGGTGAGGCGGGCATCGTCGTGCCGCCCGATGGCTACCTGCGTGCTTGTGCGGACATCTGCAAACGTCACAACGTCCTGTTGATCTGCGATGAGGTGCAGACCGGTATGGCGCGCACCGGTACGCTGCTCGCTGCGTGGCACGAGGAGATCCGCCCCGACGGCGTAATTCTCGGCAAGGCGCTGGGCGGTGGCTTGCTGCCTGTGTCTGCTTTCCTCGCCGACCGCCGCGTGATGGACGTGTTCCGCCCCGGCGACCACGGCAGCACTTTCGGCGGCAATCCGCTGGCGGCGGCCGTCGCGCTTGAGGCACTCGATCTCGTCGAAGAACTCGATCTTGCCGGGCGTGCCACGCAACTGGGCGCGCATCTGCTGGAACGCCTGCGCACCCTGCAGATACCGGCGGTGCGCGACGTGCGCGGTCGCGGGCTGCTGGTTGGTATCGAGCTTGATCCCGCGTTGGCCGATGCCCACACGGTTTGCCTGAAGCTGCTCGAACGCGGTGTGCTCAGCAAGGACACGCACGCCACGGTGATCCGCATCGCGCCGCCGCTGATCAT
>CAZAOQ010000288.1:1800-2265 GCA_964486795.1 uncultured Rhodocyclaceae bacterium | reverse complement strand
CTCGACGCCATCGAAGCCGGCTTCAAGCGCCCGACGCGTCGCCAGGCGGAAATCCTCAACAATATCCGCGATCTCGGCGATGCCAAGCGCACGCGGTGTAACGAATTCTTCCATCCCCGTACCTGTCCAGGCTTGACCGGCTGGCTTGATCGGTGATGGCGCCACGGGTACAGCACCTTCGGGTAATAACGAGGGGTGAGAGATACGGCCCGTGTGCCATAGTTGCATGAAAATCCGGCCGCCTTTGGTATGTACGGCGTATGTCACTTTCTTCCAGGCGGCTACCTGGGCATCGGTCGTAATCCCCGGCGTGCGCACATAACCTTTTCCCATCGGTGAAACATAGGCACATTCGGTGATGATCAGCCCGGCGCTGGCGCGCTGGCTGTAATACGTGATTGCCAAATCGCTTTGCACGCCATCGTCATCAGCACGCGAACGGGTCATCGGTGCCATGACGAGACG
>CAZAOQ010000288.1:0-1790 GCA_964486795.1 uncultured Rhodocyclaceae bacterium | reverse complement strand
GTCAGTCGGCCGATTTGGACAGGGGTGAATAGCTTGGTCATGCGGTACTCCTTGGTGGTAAAGAGACACCATTGTGGGCCAGCACACGTTCGGGATAAATAGGGCAAAATACAATTCATTGATCCATATATGGCGCAATAACCATGAAACTCTTGAATGACATGGCACTCTTCGTTGAGGTCGTCAAAGCGATGAGTTTTCGCGGTGCCGCCGAGGCGATCGGCGTGCCGAATTCGACCCTGTCCCGACGAATCAGCGCGCTGGAGAAGGCGATCGGGCTAAGGCTGCTACACCGCACGACACGCAAGATCGAATTGACCGAAGCCGGGCTGCTCTATTTCGAGCGCTGCAAGCGCATCGTCGACGAAGCGAGTCTGGCCCACGAACAACTCGGCGAGATGCTGGCTCAGCCGAGTGGGGTATTGCGCGCCTCAATGCCGGAAGGTTTTGCCAACATCTTCCTGGCACCGCTGATCGCCGACTTTGCCCGCAGCTACCCCGGCATCAGCTTTGAATTCGACCTGGCCCCTCGGCCGGTCGATCTGGTCAGCGAGCCGGTCGATGTGGCGATCCGCATGGGCGAGCCGCCGAGTTCAAACCTGATCGCCCGGCAACTCGCCCGCCTGCCGCGCTATCTTTACGCTTCGCCTGACTACCTGGCCGTTGCTGGCGAACCGGTGCAACCGGTCGATTTGGCCCGGCATGAGTGTCTTAGATTGAAAACCGCGCAGCCCGACCAGTGGACATTGCTGCAAGGCAGTGAAAAGGAAGAGGTCGCGGTCGGCGGCCGTTTTCTGCTCAACAGTGTCGGCATGATTCAGCGTCTTGCCACGCTGCATATGGGCATTGCGGTGCTGGCCAAAGATATAGTCACGGATGACGTGGCCTGCGGGCGACTGCGTCGTGTGCTACCGGACTGGCAAGCCACGCCAATCCCCGTCTACGCCATTACCGAGACTCGCCTGCTGCCGGCGAAGACGCAACGCTTCATTGATTTTTTGCGGGAGCATTTGGGGAGGATTTAAGAGCACTTACCTGGGTCAAGCTGGGCAAATTAAACGCCAACAACTGGCACACCAAGCGGAGCGCTTATAAAGAGCTGGGCAACTGGCTCTTGTCGTCGCAAGAGCCGGTTATCCAAGAACTACGCCAAATCGAAGCGGTCCGCGTTCATGACCTTTGTCCAAGCAGCCACGAAGTCCTGAACGAACTTCTGCTTGTTGTCATCTTGGGCATAGACTTCGGCGTAGGCACGCAAGACTGCGTTTGAGCCAAACACCAGGTCGACGCGGGTCGCGGTCCACTTCACGGCATCCGTCTTGCGGTTGCGGATTTCGTAGAGATTGTGTCCGGAAGGTTTCCATGTGTAAGCCATGTCAGTCAGGTTGACAAAAAAGTCGGTCGTGAGCGCACCGACACGATCAGTGAACACACCATGCCGGGTGCGGCCGTAGTTGGTGCCCAAGACGCGTAGACCGCCGGCCAAGGCGGTCATCTCACAGGCAGTCAGTCGCATCAGTTGGGCGCGATCAAGCAACAACTCTTCGGCACTGACCACATAGTCCTTCTTCAGCCAGTTGCGGAAACCATCTGCCAAGGGCTCCAGCACATCGAACGACTCAACATCGGTCAATTCCTGCGTGGCATCACCACGGCCGGGAACAAAGGGAATCGCAACGTCAAAGCCCGCGGCCTTGGCAGCCTGCTCGATGCCGACATTGCCTGCCAGCACAATCACATCGGCTACGCTGGCACCCGTTTCAGTAGCGATTTTCTCGTAGACCGCAAGC
>CAZAOQ010000287.1:0-2272 GCA_964486795.1 uncultured Rhodocyclaceae bacterium | reverse complement strand
TTCACGGGCCTGTAGCTCAGTTGGTTAGAGCAGAGGACTCATAATCCTTTGGTCCTCGGTTCAAGTCCGAGCGGGCCCACCAACACACTAAAGCCAGCCTCACGCTGGCTTTAGTCTCTGCCCAAAGTACCCGTATTGGTGCTACTTGCAACGGTGGCGCGTTGTTTTTCAGGACAAGCGGTTGTGAGCAACTCCGCTGTTGCGCTAATATCTGACCAACTGACGCACGCTGGAATTTATCTGGCATTGATCTCGACTTGTTTCTGCATCTTGGCATCGGGTCTGGCGCAGACGAGGACATAGGCACTGAATGAGCCAAACCCTGTTCGGACTGGAACTTCCACAACTCACGACGGAGCAGCCGCCGGTCTTCACCAATTCGGCATCCTGCCAGAACTGGGTTTCCGGGATCGCATCCACCAATGCCCGCCAGGCACAGGCGCTGCTGTTGCGGCAGATGAATCTGCTCAACCGTTTCCAGATGCCGGCCGAGGAACGCTTCAGGGTACTCGAACTGCTGCGCGAGCCGATCTACGCGGTTCATTTCGAATGCTCGATTCGCTTCACCGCACGGCCGCTGCCACTCGCCCCCCCTGAACACGCTGCATTCGACACCTGTCAGGCCCTCTGGCAGGCACTAGAAATTGGTTATCTGCATTGCCTGCAAAGCTTCATCGACAATGCCACTGCGGCGACCGAGGAAACGCGCAAGAGCGTCGCCCTCGCCGCCGTGCGTGTGCTGGCATCACTGTTCTCCTCCTACCTCGACGATTGCCGCGCTGCAGTTCTGCCGCTCCCCGGCTTCTGGCTGCGCCTGCATCGGACTTACCGAACCCTGGAAAAGCTACACCTGACTCTTCTGGCCGTCGAGGATCCTTTGCGCCCCCAGTTCACCACCTCGGTTTCAACGATCTACGTCGAAACCCTGTTGCTCGCCGCCGCAAACCCCCTCGAACTCAACCCGGCACAGATCACTCAGGTAACCTACTGGGCCAAGCTTTGGTCAAACAAGACGCCGATCCTCCCGATGCCGCCGAGCGACCTGCGCACGCCGCCGCTCGGTATCGATATTTCCGGTGAGGAGGCCGGCATGTTCAAGGCCCATCCGACGGCCAGCGAAAACGTGCGCTGGTTCGACATGGCGGGTGTGCGCGTCACCATCAAGCAGACCCTGGCCGCCCTCGAAAAGGGCGAGTCGCCGGTCAATCTGAAATTGGGCAAGGACGCAGTACAACCCGCCTGCGAAATCCTGCTGCGCCAGGTCTATCAAGACTGGTGCCGTGGCGGTCGACGCGCGGTCGTCAAGGGTGGTGCCGGTGCGTGCCAGGTGGTGGTTGGTGTCGAGGCGATTCACTACTTCTTTTCAGGGCTGGTGTTTCGCGAGCCGAGCACCTTCGGCCTCGAGGCAGACCACGCTGCAGAAGATGACGCCCTGATCGCTGACTACACCATCGAGGACTGGCAGGAGCTCGACGAGAATGTCACCGACATCCTCCTGAAACGCATGCTTAACCAGCCGGGGAAACGACTGGCACGCGCGCAACTGGTTGCAGTACGCACGAGCAGCAACGACAGTCTGCAGATCGGCAAAGTGCAGTGGGCCGCCGTCAGTGGTAATCGCGACACCCTGCTAGCCGGCATTCACATCCTGCCCGGCCCACCGGAAGCCGCGACACTGCATACCAATGGCATCGGTTCGATCAAAGCGCAATACTGCCGCGGCTTCTCCCTGCCAGCCATCGATGGCCTCGGTGAGCCTGCCAGCGTCCTGACACCTCCGGCGTGGTTCCAGCCGGGTCATGTCATCGAAATCAGGACCGAGTACGAGACGAAGAAAATCCGGCTCACCGGACGTCTTGAAAGCGGCACCGATTTCGAACGCTGCACGTTCGAAGGCGCCTGACGCACCAAGGCGCGGCGCAGATCGCCGCTGCCTACTTCCTACTTCCGCTTTACCCAGTCATCTTCCACGCGCTTGATCGATGCCCTGAGGCTCGTCGCCAGTGTTTCGACATGCGGCTGCTGGATCAGGTTGAGGTGGTTGCCGGGCACCGTAATGGCGTCGACCCCACCGAGCGCCACCTTACGCCAGGCATCAACATCAATTACATAGCTGTTCTCGCCGACTTCAGCCGCCAGAAACAAACTCACCGGCGTCTTGATCGGTGGTGCCACATAAGCGTCTGAGACGTAGATATTGGTCGCAATCCGATTCAGGAACATCTCCGCATCGCGCGTGCGGAAACCACGCGGCAGCAAGTCCATATCGTAG
>CAZAOQ010000286.1:0-2277 GCA_964486795.1 uncultured Rhodocyclaceae bacterium | reverse complement strand
ACTCGATCCACTCCTTGTTGATGGTGATGTCGCCTTCGAAGAAGTGGAAGCGCGGATGATCGATGAGGTCGCTGACGCGGTCCGACATCATGTCCATGCCATAAACTTCCCAGTCGGTGGTCTCGATGATGCGCTGGGAGAGGTGGTGGCCGATGAAGCCATTGACGCCGAGGATAAGGACTTTTTTCATGATGCGAAGAGGGTTCCCAAATATTCCGAATGCTTCAAGTCAGTGATAACACGCCAGTGCCGAAGCGTGCTGCGAATGTCGTGGTGGTCAGTGGTACGCCGTCCAGCTCGACTGCGAGCAGCTGCAGCCGCTGACCATCGCCGCAGAGCGAGTAAAGGGCGCCATTATCCTCGTAAAGCACTGTTTCCGGTGCGGCTGTTTGTGTGGCTATTTGTGTGGCTATTTGTGTGGCTATTTGTGTGGCGGTCGTCTGGTGTGGCAGAAAGCTCTTCATTACACGCAGGCGGCCCGCTGCCGTGTCGCTGAAGGCGCCGGGGTAGGGCGGCGCCACAGCACGCACTAGATTGTGGATAGCCTGCGCCGACTGGCGCCAGTCGATGCGGCCATCTTCCGGCTTGCGGCCGCCGAAGTAGCTACCTTGAGTTAAGTCTTGAGCGTGTTCGACAGCGGAGCCTGCGATCAGCTGCGGCAGGATGCCGTCGAGTGCGATTTCGGCGGCGACGGTCACCTTCAGAAAGACTTCGTGTGCGGTGTCATCCGGCAGGATGGGTACCGCCTGCTGCGCGAGAATGCCGCCTGCATCGGGCTTGTCGAGCATGCGGTGCAGCGTTGCACCCGATTCGCGCGCGCCGTGCAGTACGGCCCAGTTAACCGGCACGCGACCGCGATACTTGGGCAATAGTGAACCGTGCATATTCCAGGCGCCATGCGGCGCGAGCGCGAGCACGGGCGCCTTGAGCATCTGGCGGTAGTAGAAGGAAAAGATGAAGTCAGGTTGTAGCGCGGCGATACAGGCGACGATGGCCGGGTCGTTGGGGTCTTCCGGTGTAATCGACGGAATGCCGTGCAGGGCGGCGAGCTCGGCGACGCTGTCAAACCAGATGGTCTCGCTGGGGTTGTCCTTGTGCGTAACGACCAGTGCGACCTCGATACCATGCGCCAGCAGCACCGAGAGGCAGCGCACGCCGACGTTGTGATAGGCAAAGACGACGGCGCGTGTCATCGACGGGCTATTCTTTGGCTTCGAGAATGGCTTCGACCAGATAGCGTGGCCGATGGCGTACTTGCTGGTAGATGCGGCCAATGTATTCGCCAAGCATGCCAACACCGAACAGCGTCAAACCGATCAGGAAGAAGGCGATGCCGAACAGTGTGAACAGCCCTTCGGCTTCCGGTCCGACGATGAAGCGGCGAATCATCAGGTAGATGACGAACAGCGCGGAGAGAAACGAAATGCCCATGCCGAGCACGGAGAACCATTGCAGTGGCACTAGTGAGAAGCTGGTCATCAAGTCGAAGTTGAGACGGATCAGGCTGTAGAGCGAGTACTTGGACTCGCCAGCGTGTCGTTCTTCATGGCCGATGACAATTTCGGTCGGTCTTTGCGCGAAGGTGTAGCCGAGCGCGGGAATGAAGGTGCTGACTTCCTTGCAGCTATTGATGGCCTCGACAATCGAGCGCGAGTAGGCACGCATCATGCAGCCCTGATCGGTCATCTTGATGCGTGTGATGCGTTCGCGCAGGTGGTTCATGGCACGCGAGGCGTAGCGGCGGAACAGCGTGTCCTGACGTTGGCGGCGGATGCTGCCAACGTAGTCGTACCCTTCGCGCATCTTGTCGACCAGCGCGCCGATGTCTTCGGGTGGGTTCTGCAGATCGGCATCGAGGGTGATGACGATCTGCCCGCGGCACTGCTCGAAACCAGCCATGATGGCCATGTGTTGGCCGAAATTGGCGGCGAACAGAATCACGCGTGTGACGTCAGGGCGTTTCTGGAACTGTTCGCGCAGGATGGCTGCGGAGCGGTCGCGGCTGCCGTCGTTGACGAAGACCACTTCATAGCTTGCACCGAGTTTGTCGAGTGCAGGATATAGCCGCTCGAACAGTGCGGCGAGACCGCTTTCCTCGTTATAAACGGGAACGATGACGGAGATTTCGGGGGAGGGCATCGGGTGGGGCGCGGGGCGGGCCTGTCGAAGATAGCCGGCGATTTTAACTCAAGACCGGCATTCCTTCTCTGGCTAGGGATTCCGTGTCGCGAGTTAATGATCTGTCCGGTTTTGTAGCACGCAATCTGTCCGGTCGTC
>CAZAOQ010000285.1:0-2299 GCA_964486795.1 uncultured Rhodocyclaceae bacterium | reverse complement strand
GAATAGCCAGGCGCCTTGGTGTCGACGATCAGGATGGAGATGCCCTTGTGACGCTTCTCTTCCGGATTGGTGCGGCAGGCGAGCCAAATGTAGTCAGCCGATTCGGCGTCCGAGGTAAACAGCTTGCTGCCATTCACCACGTAGTGATCGCCTTCCAGCACCGCGCTGGTGGAGAGTATCGCCAGATCGGTGCCAGCATTGCCTTCGGTGTAACCGATGGCGAAGTGCAACTCGCCGGCGGCCATGCCAGGCAGGAATTTTTTCTTGTGCTCTTCGGAGCCATGCGCCATCAGCGCGGGGCCGACGGTGTTGACGGTGACAAAGGGCAGCGTCGCTCCCGCGAGGAATACTTCCTCAAAGAAAATCAGCTGCTCAATCGGTGTGTAGCCACGGCCACCGTATTCTTTCGGCCAGCCGACGGCGAGCCAGCCGTCCTTGCCCATCTGGCGACACAGATTCTTGTAGGCTTCATGCCGTTCGGGACCGTCTTCGCGACGCAGCGCGAAACGGATTTCCTCGGTCATGATCTGGTTGAAGTAGGCGCGGATTTCCTCGCGCAATGCCTTCTGTTCCGGGGTCAAATCTACGTACATGATTTGTCTTTCACTGAATGTTGGGCGAGGAGTTCAAAGTTCGACGCCGGTGGTTTCCGGCTTGGCCAGCCAATCACCCAGCGCCTGCAGATCGGCGGTGGCACCGCCCAGCGAGAGTTCGAGGGCGCGGCTCCAATAGAGGAAACGATGAATCGGATAGCTGACGTCGGAACCCATGCCGCCATGCATATGCGATGAGGCATGCGACACGCGATGGCCGCATTCGCAAGCCCAGAACTTGGCGACGCGCGCAGCACCTTCGGCATCGAGACCATTGTCGAGGCGCCAGCAGAGCTGCCAGAGCGTCGAGCGCAGTGCTTCGATATCGATGTAGCAGTCGGCCGAGCGTGCGCCGATCACCTGAAAGCTGGCGATCGGGCGGTCGAACTGAATGCGCTGGGTGGTGTATTCAACCGTGCGGCGCAGGTCCTCGGCGGCAACACCGAGCTGCAGTGCGGCGAGACAGGCGATGGCGCGCTGTTCGAGCCAAGGCAGTGCCTCAACCGGCAGCACCTGCTCCTTGCCGACAACAACACCCTTGAAGATGAGATCGGCGGCTGGCTCGGCGTGGGTCAACATGCCGGACTGCTTCTCGATGCCAGCGGCAGCCGGATCGACGATGAACAGACGCACGCCGTCGGCGGTACCTGCCGGCAGCAAAGCGAGCTGCGCCGTGGCGGCGAGCGGCACAGCGACGGCACGACCGTCGAGCTGCCAGCCGTTGGCCGTCGCCTTGGCCTGCAGGTCGAGACCGCGCGAGGCGAAGAGGCCGTCGAGCGACAGCGTTGCCAAGGCCGTGCCAGCGACCAGCTTTTCGAGCCAGGCCGATTTGGCGGCGGGGGCAAACTTCGCCAGCGCAGCCGCTGCCAGCTGCTGGCGCCACAAGGGTGCCGGCGCAAGGTAGCGGCCCTGTTGTTCGAGCGCGAGCATCAGCTCGGTGATTCCAAGCCCGCTGCCACCGTCGGCCTCGGGCACAATCAGGCCGAGCAGACCTGTCTCGGCGAGCTGTTTCCACAGCGCTTCGTCATGACTCTTGCCGCTGTCCCAGAAGGCGCGTATCTGGTCGTCATTGCAGTAGTCGGCAAAGACGCTGCTCGCCATGTCGGCGATGGCGCGTTGTTCTTCGCTGAAGTCGAATTCCATGATGGAGAGTCCTTTTCCTTGATCTGGATCGGTTACATCTTGCCGAGGATGGCGCCGCCGGTCGGTACGCCGACGCCGGAGGTGACCAGGGCGTGATTGACGTTCTTTTTCGGCTGGTTGACCGAGGTGCCACGCACCAGACGCACGGCCTCGACGATGCCATTCATGCCGTGAATGTAGGCTTCCGACAACTGGCCGCCATGAGTATTGGTCGGCAGGCGTCCATCGGGACGCAAGTTGCCGGCCAGCACGAAGTCAGCCGCTTCGCCGAAGTTGCAGAAGCCCCATGACTCGAGCTGCAGCAGCACAATCGAAGAAAATGCGTCGTAAATAACGGCAGCATCAATATCTTTGGCTGAGAGGCCGCACTGCGCATAAGCATGCTTGGCAGCAATGTCCATCTCGGGAATTCGGCCGATTTCCGGGCGGTAAAAGGAAGTCATTTCTTCCTGATCTTTCGGCGAGCACTGGGCGGTGCCGTTGATCAGCACACCGGGTTGCTTGAGATCACGCGCACGCTCCGGCGTGGTGATGATCACCGCCGAACCGCCGTCGCTTTCCTG
>CAZAOQ010000284.1:0-2301 GCA_964486795.1 uncultured Rhodocyclaceae bacterium | reverse complement strand
CCCGCTAACAGCGTCACCGCCGTTCGTCTCGAGTTGACTGAGGAAAATAGGTTAATACTTCGATTTCCATATACACCTCGTTTGTGATCACCGGCGCCTCAAATCCACCGATTCTCTCTTAACTTGGTGTATCAACTTTCAATCGCTGGCTTGTATCAATTTACATCCGCTGCTGACACTTACGAATCATCCAACCTCAAAAGGAATCCTGTCATGAAGAAGCGCTTTGTTTTCAGCATAGCCGCCATGCTCGCCGGATCGGTATTCGCCGCGCCTGAAACCTACGTCATCGAGACCGGACACACTGCGCCGCGTTTCGAGTACAACCACCTGGGCTTTTCAAACCAGCAGCATCGCTTCGACAAAACCAGCGGCACGATCATCCTCGATCGCGCAGCGAAGACGGCTTCGGTCGATGTCAGTATCGACGCCAAGTCTGTGAATACCGGGAATGCGGTGTTCAACGAGCACATCCAGAACGAGTATTTTTTCAACACGGCGACCTATCCAACGATCACCTTTAAGTCGACCCACGTGAAATTCGAAGGCGATCAACCGGTTTCCATCGACGGTAATCTGACCATCAAGGGTGTGACCAAGCCCGTGACGCTGACCGTGACCTCATTCCTCGCCAAGCCACACCCGATGATGAAGCGGGACGCCATCGGCGCTAATGCAGTGGCGAAGATCAAGCGCTCGGATTTCAATATGGGCAAGAATGCTCCCTTCGTTTCCGACGATGTCACACTGACCTTCGCGGTCGAAGCAATCAAGCAGTAGGGTCGCGCATCGCTCCAGGCCATCGGGCTGGAAGCCAATATCCATGCGGGTCTCCGAGGTATGCCTCGGAGACCCGCGTCTTATATGGCTTCTGGCTCAGTGCTTGCGCGTGGCGATCAGGCTGGCACTGATTGAGGCGATGAGCAGAACGGCGACAATGGCCAGCGATGCCGGTGTTGGTACGTGATACCACGGTGCGATCAGCATCTTCGCGCCGATAAAAGTCAGCACCATCGCCAGGCCGTACTTGAGCAGATGAAAGCGGTCAGCCATGTCGACGAGCAAGAAGTAGAGCGCACGCAGGCCCATGATGGCGAAGATGTTGGAGGTGAACACGATGAAGGGATCGGTCGTAATCGCGAAGATCGCCGGAATCGAATCAACCGCGAACACCACGTCGGAGGCCTCGACGAGGATCAGTACCAGGAACAGCGGCGTGAAGTAGCGCACCCCATCCTTGATGATGACAAACCGTTCTCCGTGATCGCCATCGGCGATGCGCAGATGGCGACGGGCGAAGCGCAGGATCGGGTTTTTCGTCAGATCGGGGGTGTGCTCGCTTGCGACCAGCATGCGCATGCCCGTGACCACGAGAAAGGCGCCGAAGATGTATAGCACCCAATCGAATTCACGCACCACCCACGCCCCGGCGAGGATCATGGCAGCGCGCAGGATGATGGCACCGAGTACGCCGTAGACCAGAACGCGCCGCTGATATTCTGGTGCGACCTTGAAGGCGCTGAAGATCATTAGAAAGACGAAAACGTTATCGACCGAGAGTGATTTTTCGATGACGTAGCCGGTGAGAAATTCCACTGCCTTGGCATTGGCGATCTCCGGCCCGAAGGTGCCGTTGAGGTACCACCAGAGCAGGCCATCGAAGGCGAAAGCCAGACAGACCCAGACGACGGTCCAGGTGGCGGCCTCCCGGACGCTGACCTTATGGACGCGCCGCCCCCCGAACACGAAGAGGTCGAGCGCCAGCATGACCAGCACGAAGCCGATAAAACCCGCCCAGAGGAGGGGGCTGGCGTAGGAGTCGATTGCGGTCATGGTCTTTTCTTTCGCTTGGGATCTTAGTGTCTTAGTGTCTTAGTTTTCGTGCGCGATCAATTTTTGCGGCTCGCAGCCAGTGCGGCAATGCGATCCTCGAGTGGCGGATGGCTGGAGAACAGCGCCATCCAACCGGGGCGGCCATTGATGCCGGCGGTCGCCACGTTTTGCGGCAATGCGCCGGGCTGCATCCCGCCAAGTCGCGCGAGTGCGGCCATCATCGGCTGCGGCGAACCCATCAGCTCGGCAGCACCCGCATCAGCACGGAATTCGCGGCGGCGCGAGAAGTACATGACGATGACGCTGGCCAGAATGCCAAAGACGATGTCGCAGGCGATCACAGCGATGGTATAGCCGATACCTGGCCCCGTACTTTCCTCGTCACCTTTGCGCAAGGCCGAATCGACGAACCAACCGATGATGCGCGAAAGGAAGATGACGAAGGTGTTCACGACGCCCTGGATCAGC
>CAZAOQ010000283.1:0-2305 GCA_964486795.1 uncultured Rhodocyclaceae bacterium | reverse complement strand
CAGAACTCACCCCATTCGTCTTCCGGACTATCGGGGATCGGTGGGCTGAGCCGGCGGTTGGCGCCTTGACCACGCGTCGACTGCGACGCACTTGTGGACGCCGCTAAGCGCGGTGCCGGTGCGGCCGCTGCGCCGTGCGCCCCGCTATGTCCGCTGTGTCCGCTGTCCAGCTTGAACATGCCGACCGACTGCATCAGAGCACGGGCTTGTTCACGGAGGCTTTCCGAAGCCGCCGCCGCCTCCTCGACGAGGGCGGCATTTTGCTGCGTGACCTCGTCCATTTGGTTGATGGCTTCGGCGACCTGCTCGATGCCGTTGCTCTGCGCGTGGCTGGCGTCGGCAATCTGGGTGACGAGACTGGCCACACCATGGAAGCTGCTGACCACCTCGTCCATGGTATTGCCGGCAAGCTCGACGAGTTCGGCACCCTCTTCAACCTTGTCCACCGATTCAGCGATCAGTGCCTTGATCTCTTTCGCTGCCGTCGCACTGCGCTGCGCAAGCAGGCGCACTTCGGTTGCCACAACAGCGAAGCCCCGACCTTGTTCACCAGCCCGTGCGGCTTCAACTGCCGCATTCAGCGCGAGAATATTGGTCTGGAAAGCGATGCTGTCGATGACACTGATGATGTCGGCGATCTTCTTCGAGCTGCCCTGAATGTCGCTCATGGTGCTGACGACACGTTTGACCATGTCGCCCCCCTTACTCGCCACCTCATTCGACTTGCGCGCCAGCGCATTGGCTTGAGTGGCGTTGTCGGCGTTGTGTTTAACGGTCTCGCTAAGTTGAGCCATGCTGGATGACGTTTCTTCGAGGCTGCTCGCCTGCTCCTCGGTGCGCGCCGAAAGATCCAGAGTTCCTGCATCGATTTCCTGCGCGGCCGTTTTGATGGACTCGGTGGCTTGCTTGATGCGACTGACCACTTCGCGCAGGCGCCCTACCGTGGTGTTAGTGTCGTCTTTTAGCTGACCGAAGATACCCTCGTAGTCAGCGTCGATCTGTTGGGTGAGATCGCCGCGTGCCATGGTCTTGAGCACACGGGCGACATCCTGCAAACCATTCGAGGTGACCTCGGCCAGCCGGTTGAGTCCCTCGGCCAGTTGACGCACGAAGCCCTCCTTGCCTTCGAGTGTCAGACGCTTTTCGAAATCGCCGCGCTGTGCGGCCTCGACGACATCCGCTAGCTCGCCTTCGACCAATACTTCGGCCGTGCGGTCGAGCCATTCGGCGACCGCACCCAGACGCTCGCCACGCTCACTGAGCACCGGGCTGGCGGAGATACGCAGATGCCGGCCACCGATCTCAAAATTCGCGACGTGAGTACCTTTGAGCTTCTCCAGCAGGCCCGCCTGATGCATCGGGTTCTTGTGATAGATATCGATGCTGGTACCGATCATCTTGTCAGCGTCGAAATTCGGCAACTGCTTGCGGATGTCGGCTTCGGCACCCTTGAGAATGCGCTGCACCGCGCGGTTGGCATAGATGATGTTGCGCTCACTGTTAGCGATCATCACACCGGTGCTGACATTGTCGAGCGCGACCTTGATGCGTAGTGACTCTTCGGCCACCCGCTTGTTCTCGGCCAGTTCAAAACCGAGGCGGGTGAGGATGGTTTGCAAACCCTGCATGACTTTGCCGATTTCGTCATTGCGTACCACATCAATACGCGTCGAATAATCGCCGCTGGAAATCGCACGGAAGGTTTGTAAAGCCTGATCGAGCGGCGCGTTGACGCGCCGGATCAGCCAATAAATGGTGGCGACGAGGATCAGTACCGCGAGCAGCGAAGCGAGAGCGAGGGCACGCTGAAATTCGTGTGCAAAACTCTGGATTTCTTCAATATAGGTGCCGCCACCGATGACCCAGTTCCAATCGGCATATTGGTTATATACGGTCAGCTTGTCGTGCGGCGTGGTTTCGCCGAGTTCGGTATTCATCCAGGGGTAGCGGATCGTACCTTGCTTCTTCTCCAGCATCTCTCGGATGAACTCGTGGCCATCGGCGTCTTTCGCGCCGAGTATGTTCTGGCCTTCCTTGGAGGGGTGGACGATCAGGGTCCCTAGTCCATTGCCAGGACGTGAATCGAGCACGAAGAAGTAGCCACTGCTGCCGACCTTGACCATTCTGATCTGTTGCTTCAGTGCGGCCACTTCCTGACTGACGTCGAGCCCGATGAAGACCAGGCCTATCGTTCGTCCCGTCTTGTCCTTGATCGGTGTGTAGGCGGTGTAGTAGTCCTTGTTGAACATCTGCACCTTGCCGGAAAATGGCTCACCGGCCATCACTTTTGCATAGGCGGGGTGTT
>CAZAOQ010000282.1:0-2312 GCA_964486795.1 uncultured Rhodocyclaceae bacterium | reverse complement strand
CGACGTCGAGGAAGTTGGCCGGCTCGGCGCCGAACAGCTTGATCGTGTCCATGGTCGCCATGGCCAGGCCGGCGCCATTCACCAGACAGCCGATATTGCCGTCGAGGGCGATATAGGCGAGGTCAAACTTGGAAGCCTCGATCTCGTCCGCATCTTCTTCATCGAGGTCGCGGAAAGCAACGATCTCGGGGTGACGGAACAGCGCGTTCGCGTCGAAGTTGAACTTGGCGTCGAGCGCCTTGATATTGCCGTCGCCTTCGAGAATCATCGGGTTGATCTCGGCCAGCGAAGCGTCGGTATCCATGTAGCAGTTGTACAGGCCACGAATCAGCTCGGTCGCGCGGGAGACCGAAGCCGCCGGCACGCCAATGCCGAAGGCCAGGTTACCGGCCTGCTTCTCGGTCATACCAACGAGCGGATCGACAAATTCCTTGAGGATCTTTTCCGGGTTGCTGTGAGCAACTTCTTCGATGTCCATGCCGCCTTCGGAGGACGCCATCACAACGATCTTCTGCGTCGCGCGATCCGTCAGCACGGCCAGGTAGTATTCCTTCTTGATGTCCGCGCCTTCTTCGACCAGCAGGCGGTTCACCTTCTGACCTTCAGGGCCGGTCTGATGCGTCACCAGCTGCATGCCCAGGATATCGGTAGCGTACTTGCGAACTTCGTCGAGTGACTTGGCAACCTTGACGCCACCACCCTTGCCGCGACCACCGGCGTGAATCTGCGCCTTGACGACCCAGACCTTGCCGCCGAGCTCTTCGGCCACCTTGACGGCTTCATCGACGGACAGTGCCGGCTTGCCGCGCGGCGTCACGACGTTGAACTTTCTCAAAAGCTCCTTGCCCTGATACTCATGGATTTTCATGCGTTTTCCTTGCTGAATAGAACCAATGGAACTACCAAAATAACCGCTAAACGCCCCGCCGACGCCGTCCGACCGGACTAGGGCGCCAATGACGGAGGTCTCGCAGTCAGTCCTGCGGATCGGGTTGCCCGCCCCGATACCAGAGCGGGTAATACAGCTTCACGGTCTCCGTCGTCGTCTCCAGAGCGTGACACTTGTCCAGCGGAAACGGCTTTCTCGAGGGGTCGTTAATATCCTCATCCGTCATATCGCTGGCGAAGGTCTGAAACGCCACCGCCGGCATGACCATCAACAACTCGGTGATGTGCGAACAGCCCTTAACCACGCCGAACAGTTCATGAACGCTGCGCCGGAAATCGTGCATCAAATTGAGCCCGACGAGCTTCTGATAAGCCGGCGCGATGGTTTCGCAGCCGCCCGGGTAGGGCACCGCGTCGGAATGCGCCTCGGCGGCCACGACATTGAAGTGCGGGTCGATGGTGATGCGAACACACATATCGTGCACCGCCTCGCCTGTCCTGCGCACACCCGAGCCCAGCGAATAGTCGTGCGTCTTGGTGTCGGTGATCCGACCCTCAATGTCCCAAAGGCCGTCCTCACGCTTCCAGCCTTCCAGCGCGATATGGCGGTTATGGATTTTCTTACGAGCAACAGTCGATGGCGAAAGAGGCATAGAAACAGTGGCTTGCCAATACGTTTCGGATAAAAAGTAGCCGACAATAATAACACGGCGCGCTTTGCCAAACGATACCTAGGATATATCCGTCGTCCTTCAACCGCGACAAGCGCGCGCACGGCGACTAAAATCCGCAGTCATCCTTGATTCCTTACACCATGCCTTCCTCAAGCACACCCAGCGAGATCATCACCTGCCGCCGCAGCCTCGAACTGCTCGCCCCTGCCAAGAACCTCGAATTTGGCAGGGCCGCCATCGATCATGGCGCCGACGCCGTCTATATCGGCGGACCAGCCTTCGGTGCACGGGCGGCGGCGGGCAATTCCGTCAGTGATATCGCGCAGCTCGCCGATTACGCCCACCGCTTCAACGCCCGCGTGCTGGTCGCCTTGAACACCATCCTCACCGACGCCGAACTGGAAGAAGCCACAGCCCTCGTGCGCCAGTTCCACGACGCCGGCGCCGATGCGCTCATCGTTCAGGACATGGGCCTGCTCGAACTCGACCTGCCGCCGATCCAGCTTCACGCCAGTACGCAAACCGACATACGCACGCCGGCCAAGGCCCGCTTCCTCGAAGACGTCGGCTTCTCGCAGATCGTCCTGGCGCGCGAACTCACCCTGCCGCAGATACGCAGCATCGCCGAGCAAACCAACGTCGCCCTCGAATTCTTCGTCCATGGCGCACTCTGCGTCGCCTACAGTGGCCTGTGTTACATCAGCCACGCCCACACCGGGCGCAGCGCCAATCGCGGCGAATGTTCGCAGG
>CAZAOQ010000281.1:0-2314 GCA_964486795.1 uncultured Rhodocyclaceae bacterium | reverse complement strand
TGAAATGAGCGATCCGCGACATCCTTCCGCACCTTCGCCTGTTCTGACCGGCGAAACCTGGGACCAGTTCTGCGACACCCTCAAGCGTGCTGGTCAGCAGATCCTGCGCCCGGAAGCGCCTGCCGACGAATTCACGCGCGCCGAGGGTTGGCGCTACCTCAGTCGCTTGATCCGCGTCGCGCTCGAAATGCACGTCGAGCACGCCGATCCGCGCTATCCCGGTTTCATCCAGCCCTCGCACGAGACGGTGAAGATCGGCGCCGACAATCCCGACAACCTCTACCTCTCGGCGCGTATCGATGGTCACTACGACTACCGCGTGCGCGGTACGCGCGGCACTGTTTCGGCACTCAACTTCGCCACCAAGACCGGCGGCTATGCCAACAGCAATGGCCGCATGGAGGGCAGCGGCTTCATCGACGCCAAGCGCATGCGCTTCGACGCCGACGGCCATTTCGAATTAATCCTCAGCCAGCAGCCGCAGCCCGGCAACTGGCTGGCGATGAGTGAAGACAGCAACCAGCTGCTGGTGCGGCAAACCTTTCTCGACCGTGCCACCGAGCAGCCGGCACAGATCAGCATCGAGCGTATCGAAAGCAACAAAGGTAACAACGGCAACAACGGCAACGAAGGCATGGGTGCTGGCGAGTTATCCGATTCGCCCACTGCGCTCGACCCCCTCACCCTGCACGAAAATCTGCAGCGCGCTGCCGGCTTCGTCGAGAACACCGCGCGCATCTTCGCTGACTGGGCACAGCTGTTTCAGGCGCAGGAGCCCAACACCCTGCCGCCACGCGATCAAGCCATGTTCCAGGCCGCCGGCGGTGACCCAAACATCTTCTATTACCACGGCTACTGGACGCTCGCCCCGGATGAAGCGCTACTCGTCGAACTCGACCGCATCCCCGAGTGCGACTTCTGGAATTTTCAGGTCGATAACTACTGGATGGAGTCACTCGACTACCGCTACCACCGCATCCACCTGAACAAGCACAGCGCGCAGCCCGATGCGGGCGGTGGCGTCACGCTGATCGTTGCCCACAGCGATCCTGGCCTGCCCAACTGGCTGGAGACCGCCGGCCATGAGGTCGGCACCCTATGCTTCCGCTGGATCGGCGCAAAGGAATTCGTCCATCCGCGCACGCGGGTAGTGAAGCGGGCCGATCTCGCCCGCTGATTAAGGCACTACCCGGAGAACCGCATGGATACTGGTTCTCCGTCGAATAGCCGCGAAGAACCGCATGGATATTGACTCTCCGAGACATGCCTTGGAGAACCGCATCAATGCTTGCTCTCCGACCGATGCCTGGCAGCAGCGTCAGTGGCAGCGCAAGTGACAAACTACGCCGGCACGCCGACGATCACGCTCGATGCTTTGAAGATCGCGGTCGCTGGCTGACTAACGGCGAGGCCGAGCGACTGGCTGCTTTCGTTGGTGACGATCGCGGCGACGGCACCGCCGCTGGGCAACTCGATGACCACTTCGCTATTCACGGCACCCACCTGCAGGCGCGAGATGGTGCCGGCCAGGCGATTGCGTGCCGAGAAACGGGCGTCGTGACCGTCGGTCACGACAATCACCGAAGAAGCCTTGATCAACGCGAAGGCTTCGGCGCCAATGGCGAGGCCGAGGCCTTCGCTGCTTTCATGGGTGACGATGGTGACAATCTTCAAGCCACCAGGGATGTCGAGTTCGATTTCATCATTGACGGCGCCACGTTTGATCGACGAGACCTTGCCGAGAAACTGGTTGCGTGCGCTGGTTTTCATGTTCATCCTCTGAATAAGTAACAGGTCGTGGGTGATGCCCTCCGCCTGACGGCTGAGCTGGTCAATAAACTGGCGATGCTCGCGTTCGATCACCTTGAAATTGGCCACCAGTTGTTCGCCCCGTTGAGTGAGGCGTGTGCCACCGCCGCCCTTGCCACCGGTGAGTCGCTCCACGAGCGGCTCGCCAGCAAGATTGTTCATGGTGTCGATGGCATCCCAGGCGGCCTTGTAGCTCATCTTCATCGATTTGGCCGCCTGACTGATCGAGCCGTGTTCGACGATCCGGGTCAGTAACTCGACACGGCCGGCGCCGCCGAAGTTCGCGCCACCCAGGGTCATCCAGATCGAGCCGTGCAGCTCGATGGGCTGTTCTGTTGATTCCATATCGTGCTGTCCGCCTACCTAAAAGGACGGAAAGCATACCGTGAATTGCGCACACTTCCCACAACCGGGTGGTCGCACGACGGCGATACCGTTTGTTGCGTCGAGCAGTGGCTCAATCGACGATCTTCCTGACTTCGATGTCCTGCAGCCATTTCACGTG
>CAZAOQ010000280.1:0-2327 GCA_964486795.1 uncultured Rhodocyclaceae bacterium | reverse complement strand
TACATCTGCATGCGGCTCATCGAAGGCGCGGACATCTACCAAGTGGCGAAGAACTGCCGGACGAGCGTGGAGATGATAGAAAAATACTACGCCTCTCACATCAAGACGCGGCTCAACGCGGCGGCCATCAATGTCCGGCTGACTACGGGTTCGGGCAAAGAGTGATGCGTCAGTGTCGGTCGCGACCCCTCTCCTAGCTCCCGTATTCGCGCCGCCATATCGCGTGATAGGCACGGGTCAGCAATTGTCGTCGAGCCCTTGGAGCATCGTCTGAGCGTCTAGCTGGAAGTGAGTCAGCACGACGGCCGCCGCGTTGAAGACGCCCATACGGTCGTTGGCCATCTCCCAAGCGTGACGCCGTGGCGGAAGGCTCGGCCGTAGCACATCAAAGAGGCGCGTCAGCGCTTGTGCGATATCATGCCGGTCAACAGCGCCCAGATGAGCGAAGTTGGCCCTTACTTCGCCGCGTCGATAGACCGCCACTGACATGCCGCGAACGGCTGCGCTTGCGATCATCGAGCGACACAAGCGGATAACCCGCTGCGATCGACGCGCACCGATTCCTTCGAACGCTTCCATTATCAAGGTCTCCGGCTGGAAGCGCTCCAGAAGCCGTTCGAACCGACGCATCGACATGTCGTTCTTGTTATCGGTCGCGCGCGTCGTGCCGAAGTCATAGAGCGATAGCGGTCCTTCGAAGGCTACCCAGCCGAAGCCATGGGACGTCGCGTGAACGCCGAGAGCGGTCACTGCATGCGGTCGAAACACCGTCATGCGGGCGAGGTCGCTGATGCCCGACGGCTAATGTCAGCCAGCAACTCGCGTTTGATAACCGCGCGCGTGCCGACGGCGTCTTGGAGAGTGATTGAGAAGCTGGCAGCTTGCCGCATGACGCAGTCTTCGATCTCGGCGAACAGATCAGGATATAGGACCCTGGCCGAGGTCCCCAGAACCAGCTCCAGAGCGATGACAACCCGGAACGGCGGAAGACACGCGCCGGCTTCGTAGCGCGCGAGCGCAGATTTCGAGATACCGAGAAGCAGATGAGCCAATTCACGCTGGCTAAGTGCGCAGCGCCTACGATGCATTTTCATAATGAGCGGGCGTTAGTCGCGTAATGCGCCACCGGCGCTTGGCGACCGACGGCTGTGTCTATCGTCGCCGTTTCTAGGCGCGTCGCATAGGCGGCCTTTGTCCCGCTACAGGGAGGCGATGCATCAATTGTACCGTCTCGCAACTCGTACGGGCAGGACGCGGTGCGCGAACGGCGCATCAGTTTTTCTTGGCGAGGTCCGTCACGCGATCTCGCTCAGCGGCGGACACGACATACAGTCCACGTGTCTTGGTGGTGGCCAGGCCGAAGCGGGTTCTGAGATACGCGCCGACCCAGTTGTTGCTCATACCCGTCGCGAAGCGCGCAGTGGTGCGCGCGTTAAACCGGTCGGCGATGTCACGGATCGGTGCGCAGGCCCCTGTGCCGACCTCGAATGTCTCCACGACGGCGTTGAGCATGATCGCATCAAGGGATTCGCTTGCGTTGATCCGGCTGCGACTGGTGACGTCATTGAGTGAACCGCCAATCTGTTCGCGCAGTCCAGGGTCATCGACCATGCTGAGCAGGGCGAGCGCCGTCTGGTTCAGGCGTGATGACGCGCCTGCGATCAAACGCGAAGGATCGATCGCGATGCCCCGGCGGTGCCTGAGCCGGTAGCCGAGAAGCTGATTTCGTAGGTCCAACGCTTCGGAACGATAGGCGTCGGGTAGATGAATTGGAATCTCTGGGCGGATGTCCCGCTGCCCCATAACCTCGGTGATGAAGCGGCTTTCCAGAGCATCATCGGCGAACGCGCCGCGCATGCCCACGACCTTCGGCCCGAACACGCGAAAGGCGGTTGGGTTCAGCTCGTGATGGCGGTTCTGCATGGTGCGGAGCACCGGGAGACCACGCATGTTGCCATTATTGAAGACCTTGGTGAGCTCGGCTGTTGCATCGGAGAAGCGGAAGTCGGCTTCGTCGAGAATCAACGTCCCCTGGAACGCATCAAGGATGTGGAAGATCGGACTGACGGTGCTCGCACCGGAGGCGAAGAAGGGTTTGTAGCAAATTGACCCTAGGACCAGCAGGCTGCGCGTCTTGCCTGCCCCAAAGGCCCCTGAGAACCGCAGATACGGCACCTCAGAGAAGGTGTCGTAGACCCAGGTCAGCAGAATATAGTGGGCGGCTATCTCCTCGAAGATCGGCGTCAGATCTACATAGCGGTGCAGGTAGGCCCGAATGGCCGTCAGCAAGTCCCCTTTGTCCACATCCTCCCCGAACGTCGAGGGGA
>CAZAOQ010000279.1:0-2346 GCA_964486795.1 uncultured Rhodocyclaceae bacterium | reverse complement strand
GCGGCGTCAGCCAGTCGCCGCTGACGACCATCTCGCGCGGGATTTCGGCATAGCGCCCCTCGTCGGGGTTGATGAGCTTGCGCTGGTGCAGCGTACCGAACCAGAGAGCAGCGAGGCAGGCGAGCAGAAGCAGCAGCAAGGTCGGGGCGAGTGGCCGTTGGACGCCAGTATTCTGGTTTGTCATGGTTCGATCAGCAGGGTAGCAGCCACGTTGCGGCCTTCAGCGACCAAGATGTTGAAGGTGCGGCAGGCCGCGCCCGTATCCATCACCTCGACACCAATGCGTGCGGCCATCAGCTCGCGCAGCAGTGCCGGCGGCGGGAAGCGCTGGCGGCGGCCGGTGCCGAAGAGCAGGATTTCGCAGCCGAGTTCGATGACAGGCCGGAAATCTTCGGTCGTCAGTGCCTCGAAGCCCGCCAGTCCCCAGTTGGTGCGGAGTTGGCCCGGCAGTATCAGCAGGCTGCTTGTTTGGCGCAGGCCATTGATGTCGACATAACCTTCGCCGATGGCGGTGACGACGTTCTGGCCGATGTTCAGGTCGCGTTGGAGTTTCATCGAATTTGGAAGAAGGGCGGCAAAAAAATAGTGCAGGCCGTGGATCCTTAGACCGGATTATCTGGTCCCGAGACCCGCCTGCACAGGTGCAGCCGTTTGCGGCATGCCGCCGGCTTCGGTAAGATTATATCTTTTCGCTGGCGTGCTCTGGCGATGTTGTTCCCCGCCCTCTCTTTCTTCACTTCATCATGAGGCAGGGAGGTGATCAGGTATTCAGGAAGGATGGTTTGACGCGATGCAACCCGTGGGCCGGTGCTGGCGCGCGCCAAACAGATGGAGGAAGAAGGCCATCGCGTCATCAAGCTGAACATCGGCAACCCTGCGCCATTCGGCTTCATCGCGCCGGAAGAAATCATCCAGGACATCATCGTCAACCTGCCCGAGGCCTCGGGCTACAGCGATTCCAAGGGCCTCTTCGCCGCGCGCAAGGCGATCATGCACTACACCCAGGAAAAGAAGATTCCCGGTGTAAAGGTCGATGACATCTACATCGGCAACGGTGCCTCGGAACTCATCGTCATGGCGATGAATGCGCTGCTCGATTCCGGCGATGAAGTGCTGGTGCCGGCACCCGACTACCCGCTGTGGACCGCCGCGGTCAGCCTCTCCGGCGGTACGGCACGTCATTATTTGTGCGACGAGGGTTCCGGCTGGCTGCCTGATCTTGATGATATCCGTAGCAAGATCTGCCCGAGCACGCGTGCCATCGTCATTATCAACCCGAACAATCCGACGGGTGCGCTGTATCCGGACGACCTGCTCAAGGAAATTGTCGAGATCGCCCGGCAGCACCAGCTGATCATTTATGCCGACGAGATTTACGACAAGGTGCTCTACGACGGTGCGACGCACACGTCGATCGCCTCGTTGGCCGAAGACGTGCTCTGCATCACCTTCAATGGCCTGTCGAAGAACTACCGCGCTGCAGGCTTTCGCGCGGGCTGGCTGATTGTTTCAGGCGAGAAACGTCATGCTCAGGATTACATCGAAGGCCTCAACATGCTCGCCTCGATGCGCCTGTGCGCCAATGTGCCGGCGCAGTTCGGCATCCAGACGGCACTCGGGGGCTACCAGAGCATCAACGATCTCGTCGCACCCGGTGGGCGCCTCTGCCGGCAGCGCGATCTTGCCTGGTCCATGCTCAACGACATGCCCGGCGTCACCTGCGTTAAGCCGCAGGCGGCGATGTACCTGTTCCCGCGTCTCGATCCGCACATGTATCCGATTAAGGACGACCAGCAGTTCATCCTCGAATTGCTTCAGCAGGAGCGGGTGCTGCTGGTGCAGGGCAGCGGCTTTAACTGGCCGAGTCCCGATCACTTTCGCGTCGTCTTCCTGCCTAACGTCGACGACCTCACTGAGGCGCTCAGCCGTGTTGAACGCTTCCTCGATGCCTACCGGAAGCGGCATGGCAAGTAATTTCAAGAGGCGTGAAGCGTAAAACGCAAACCTCTCCACTCATCACTCATCACTTCCACCCCTTACTTCTCACTCAATATCAATGAACCCCATCAACATCGGACTCCTTGGCTTCGGCACGGTCGGCGCTGGCACCTACACGGTACTGACGCGTAACGAGGCGGAAATCACGCGCCGTGCCGGGCGGCCCCTGCGTGTGCACTCGGTTGCCACCAAGAATCTCGACGATGCGCAGAAGATGACCGGCGGCAAGGTGCATCTGACGGATGATGCCTTCAGCGTCGTCAATAATCCGGAAATCGACATCGTCATCGAACTGATCGGTGGTGACACGATTGCGAAGGAATTGATGCTCAAAGCCATTGCGAATGG
>CAZAOQ010000278.1:0-2361 GCA_964486795.1 uncultured Rhodocyclaceae bacterium | reverse complement strand
CGGGTGACGTGTTCTATCTGCACAGCCGCCTGCTTGAACGTGCTGCCCGCGTGAGCGAGGAATACGTCGAGAAGTTCACCAACGGCGAAGTCAAGGGTAAGACCGGTTCGCTGACCGCGCTACCCGTGATTGAAACCCAGGCAGGCGACGTGACTGCATTCGTGCCGACCAACGTGATTTCGATTACCGACGGCCAGATCTTCCTGGAAACTGACTTGTTCAATGCCGGTGTCCGTCCTGCGATCAACGCAGGTATCTCGGTTTCCCGCGTCGGTGGTGCTGCGCAGACCAAGGCGATCAAGAAACTGGGTGGCGGCGTGCGTCTGGCACTCGCTCAGTTCCGTGAGCTGGCTGCATTTGCTCAGTTCGCTTCTGATCTTGATGAAGCCACCCGCAAGCAGCTTGAGCGTGGCCGTCTGGTCACTGAGCTGATGAAGCAGGCGCAGTATTCGCCGATGAGCGTTTCGGAAATGGCGGTCACGCTGTTCTCCGTCAATCAGGGCTTCTACGACGACATCGATGTCAAGCGTGCGCTTGCCTTTGAGGGTGCCTTGATGGGCTACCTCAAGCAAAGCCAAGCTGCGCTGCTGAACAAGATCGAAACCTCCAAGGATCTCGACGCTGAAAGCGAAAAGAGCCTGTCGGCGGCGATTGTCGCGTTCAAGAAAACCTGGGCGTAAGCCCTAGCCTGCCAGGAGCGGACCATGCCGAGCGGCAAGGAAATACGTACCAAGATCAAGAGCGTACAAAATACGCGCAAGATCACCAAGGCCATGGAGATGGTGGCGGCTTCTAAAATGCGCAAGGCTCAAGAGCGCATGAAGGCGGCTCGCCCCTACGGCGACAAAGTGCGCTGCATTGCGGCGAACCTTGCGCGTGCCAGCTCCGAATACAAGCACCCGTTCCTGGCGAAGTCGGGGGAGATCAAGCGTGCCGGCATTATCGTCGTCACGACTGACAAGGGGCTGTGTGGCGGTCTCAACACCAACATTCTGCGGCAGGCGCTGAACCGCTTCCGTGATCTCGAGACGTCTGGCGTCAAGGATATCCGGGTGACGGTCATCGGCAACAAGGGGCTGGGTTTCATGCAGCGCCTTGGCGCGAATGTGGTTTCTAATGTGACGGGGATCGGCGATACGCCACATCTGGAAAAGCTGATCGGGCCGGTCAAGGTGATGCTTGACGCCTTCCTCGCAGGTGAGCTTGATGTCGTTTATCTGGCTTATACCCGTTTCATTAACACAATGAAGCAGGAGTCGGTGATCGAGCAATTGCTGCCGCTGACTGCTGACAAGCTGGAAGACGAAAAGCAGCACGGCTGGGACTATATCTACGAGCCCGATGCGCAAGCGGTGGTCGACGAACTGCTGGTACGTTATGTCGAAGCGCTGGTTTATCAGGCGGTGGCCGAGAATATGGCTTCCGAGCAGTCGGCACGCATGGTAGCGATGAAGGCCGCTACGGACAACGCCGGCAATGTGATCAATGAGCTTCAGTTGATCTACAACAAGACGCGTCAGGCGGCGATCACCAAAGAAATCGCGGAGATTGTCGGCGGCGCCGCAGCGGTTTAAGCCACCGATTAACGAATTTATTGTTTTAGGAAATGACGATGAGTCAAGGTGAGATCGTTCAGTGCATCGGCGCGGTTGTGGACGTCCAGTTCCAGCGCAATGAGATGCCCAAGATTTATGACGCGCTAACTATGGATGGTTCCGAGCTGACGCTCGAAGTCCAGCAGCAGCTCGGCGATGGCGTGGTGCGGACTATTGCACTGGGCTCGTCCGACGGTTTGCGCCGTGGCATGATGGTCACGAATACTGACAATCCGATTTCAGTGCCGGTCGGCAAGGGCACGCTGGGCCGCATCATGGATGTTCTCGGTCGACCGATCGACGAAGCGGGGCCGATCGATAGCGACACATTGCGTTCGATTCACCAGAAAGCGCCGCGATTCGATGAGCTTTCGCCGTCCCAGGAACTGCTTGAAACCGGCATCAAGGTGATCGATCTGGTCTGCCCCTTCGCCAAGGGCGGCACGGTTGGCCTGTTCGGTGGTGCAGGTGTCGGCAAGACCGTGAACATGATGGAGTTGATCAACAACATCGCGAAGCAACACGGTGGTTACTCGGTATTTGCCGGTGTTGGCGAGCGCACGCGTGAAGGTAACGACTTCTATCACGAAATGAAGGACTCCAGCGTTCTCGACAAGGTGTCGCTGGTTTATGGTCAGATGAACGAGCCCCCGGGCAACCGTCTGCGCGTCGCACTCACCGGTCTGACCATGGCCGAAGCCTTCCGTGACGAAGGCCGCGACGTGCTGTTCTTCGTCGACAACATCTACCGCTTTACCCTGGCCGG
>CAZAOQ010000277.1:0-2379 GCA_964486795.1 uncultured Rhodocyclaceae bacterium | reverse complement strand
CCAAGGTCGATGGCCAGGACATTTGAAAAATAGGAACGTAGGAAATTGAACATCAAGGCATCCGATCAATCGATCAACAGTAGGTGCCCCGGCGGTCGACAGCGTCGACGTGGATAGCCGTCTGGCGACGGCCATTCGCACGAGTTGTATGCACAGGGGGCTGCGAAGCTAAAGGCGCTTATGATACTCTATCGAGCTGTGTAAATTAAGTGTTACAACCGTTCGTATGCCATTGAATCCCGACCAAGTGGCGCGCATCGCGCGCCTTGCCCGTATTGAACTTTCCCCTGCCGAGGCGATCCAGACCGGTGAGCGACTCAACGCCATCCTGGGTCTCATCGAGCAGTTGCAGGCCGTCGACACGGCTGGCATCGAGCCGATGGCCCATGCCGTCGCAGGTAGCCAGCGCTTGCGCGAGGACGTTGTGACCGAGACGGATCGTCGCGCCATCTATCAGGCGATTGCCCCCGAGGTCGAAGCCGGCCTCTATCTCGTGCCAAAAGTGATTGAATAATTGAGGAGTGAGGCGTGAGGAGCGGGCGTTCCGGCGTCCTCGTTATTCGCGCCCCAAAAAACATGATCCAAGCATCCCTGAAACAGCTGGCGCAGGCGCTTGCGGCGAAGCAGGTGTCCAGCGTTGAGCTGACGCAACTCTTCCTCGACCGCATCGAGCGCCTCAATCCGACACTGAACGCCTTCATCAGCACCGATTCCGAGCGCTCGCTGGGTCAGGCACGCGCTGCCGATGCCCGCATCTCTGCAGGAAACGTCGGGCCGCTGACCGGCATTCCCTTGGCTCACAAGGACATCTTCTGCACCGAAGGCCGGCTGACCACCTGCGCTTCGAAGATGCTCGCCAATTTCATCAGCCCCTACGACGCTCACGTTGTTGAACAACTCAATGCTGCCGGCATGGTGACGCTGGGGAAATGCAATATGGACGAGTTCGCTATGGGCTCGTCGAATGAGACCTCATACTACGGCCCGGTCAAGAATCCTTGGGATACCCGCTGTGTGCCGGGTGGTTCCTCTGGTGGTTCGGCTGCTGCGGTGGCCGCACGCCTCGCGCCCGCCGCCACGGGCACCGACACCGGTGGCTCGATTCGCCAACCCGCCGCCCTTTGCGGCCTGACTGGCCTCAAGCCGACCTACGGCGTCGTCTCTCGTTACGGCATGATCGCCTTCGCTTCCTCGCTCGATCAGGCAGGGCCAATGGCCCGCTCAGCCGAGGACTGCGCGTTGCTGCTTAATGCGATGGCCGGGTTTGATTGCCGCGACTCCACCTCGCTTAATCGTCCGACCGAAGACTACGCGCGTGATCTGGACAAGCCGCTGCAAGGGCTACGGATCGGCCTGCCCAAGGAATTCTTTGCAGTCGGCATGGACGACAGTGCGCGAACTGCGATCGAAGCGGCACTCGACGAATACCGTAAGCTCGGCGCCATCACGGTCAACATCAGCTTGCCCAATACCAGCCTTTCGGTACCCGCTTACTATGTGCTGGCACCTGCCGAGGCGAGCTCCAACCTGTCGCGCTTTGACGGCGTGCGCTATGGCCATCGTGCCGCCGAATACGGTGACCTCAACGACATGTACGCGAAGAGTCGCGCCGAAGGCTTCGGCGCCGAGGTCAAGCGGCGCATCCTGATTGGCGCCTACGTCCTCTCGCATGGCTACTACGATGCTTACTACCTGCAGGCGCAGAAGATCCGCCGCCTGATCGCTCGCGACTTCGAAGAAGCCTTCAAGCATTGCGACATCATCGCCGGGCCGACCACGCCAGGCGTCGCTTTCCCCTTCGGTGCCAAGAGCAAGGATCCGGTGCAAATGTACCTGTCTGACATCTATACCATCTCAACCAATCTAGCCGGCCTGCCCGGCATGTCGCTTCCCTGCGGTTTTGCGCCGGCCGGCGACATGGAGAACAAACCGCTGCCAGTGGGCCTGCAGCTGATCGGTAATTATTTTGACGAAGCGCGCATGCTCAATGCGGCGCATTGCTACCAGCAAGCCACCGATTGGCATCTGCATATGCCGGAGGAATGCAAATGACTTGGGAAGTCGTCATCGGCCTGGAAACCCACGCCCAGCTACGAACAAACTCGAAGATCTTTTCCGGTGCAGCCATTGCCTTCGGCGCAGCACCCAATATGCAAGCCTGTGGCGTCGACCTAGCGCTGCCTGGTGTGCTGCCGGTACTCAACAAGACGGCCGTCGAATGCGCCATCAAGTTTGGCTTGGCGATCGGGGCAGATATCGCGCCGCGTTCTGTATTCGCGCGCAAGAACTACTTTTATCCCGACCTGCCCAAGGGCTACCAGATCAGCCAGTTCGAACTGCCGGTCGTCATTGGCGGCACGCTCGCGATCCAGGTCGGTA
>CAZAOQ010000276.1:0-2392 GCA_964486795.1 uncultured Rhodocyclaceae bacterium | reverse complement strand
GGGCAATATGCTCAGCCAGGGTGCGGACGCGGTATTCGGAGAACCAGGTGCTCATCATTTACCCTTTCACGAAGCTGCTGCGGCCGGCGGTGCGGGCCAGTTGGTTGATGCGTTTCCTGACGACGGTGCGGGCCAGTGATTCGTCGGGCGGGTCTTCCTGCGCCGTCTCGCCAGCGCCGACTTTTGCCTGGTGTGCCCGGCTCCTCGCCGCCGGATCGATCTTCGACAGCCTGAACCCGGCCAGCGAATACTTCCAGCAGTCGTAGGCCTCGTTCGGCGTGCCCTCTTCCCACTCGACCACGACGCGATGGCGGACCTTCTTGAACTTCTTGCGGTTCGAGGTCAGTTGATTGAAGAAGCCGGGGTCGAAGGATTCCTCGCCCGCCGGGTAGTGGATGAACTTGCCGCAGGGCTTTCCGGCCTCGGGCACGGGCAGGTTCAGCCGTTCGGTGATTTCCTGCATGCCGACGAGGTTGCTGACCAGGTGCGGAGACATGCCGGTCTTGCGTTTGCCGCGCAGGCGCTGGCGGCGCTTGCCGTCGTCTTCAATCAGGGTGTTGGTCGACAGCCGCGCCATGCCCTTGAGCACATGCAGCCAGCGCCGGTTCTTGGCGAAGGCATACACCATTTCGGCATTGAAGCCGGAATCGATGCCGCCGCAGTCCGGGCGCAGCTCGGCGAGCAGTTCGCCCAACGCCTGCCAGGGGGCGGCGGTGATGGTCTGGCCGGGGACGATGTAATGCGCCACGCCCCAGCATTCCTCATCGATGCCGAAAAGATACAGCGTGACTTCGATCACGTCCTTCTGGATGTCGATGCCGACCGAGCGCACCAGCCACGCGGGCAGGGTCTCAAGCGTGTAGGGCTCCAGCCGGGCGATGATGGCGGCGGGGTCGGCGGCGTCATACACTTCCTTCCACGGAAGGCCGAGGCGCTCGTTCTTGAAGGTTTGCAGCGCGGCGCTGTCGCCCAGGGCGGCGAGGTGTTCGCCGGCCAGCTTGAGCCACGACAGGCCAAGCCCCGGCGGCGCGTAGAGCGCGTTGAGGTGATAGCCGCGCCGGCCCTTGACGTAGGGCCGCTCGGCGATCCAGCGGCCGCGCTCCAGCATGCGGGTCTTCTCCGGCTCTTCTATGATGCAGCCGTTGGCCTTGCAGACATACCAGGCGCTGGCGGCGCACTCCGGACCTTCTTCGCCTTCGCGGCGCAGCGCCTTGGCGTATTTTAGGCCGTGCGGGTATTCGTCGCCACCGCCCCACTCCAGATGCTGATACTCGCCGCAATGCGGACATGGCACATGGTATCGGCGCATGTCGGTGGTGAGCCACTCGCCCCAGATGCGCGATGTTTCTTCGAGCAGCGGCGACGACACCTTAAACGCCTTGGCGCGCGTGTGCGTGGTCTGCCGTCCGCGAATCAGCGCCATTGGGTCGCCGAATCCTGGTATCTCGGCTGGGAACTTGTCGACCTCGTCGCAGGCCACGTAGGCGATGGAATCTGAACTCAGGTCGGTACCGACGTTCGCCCCGGCCTTGACGATCTTGGCCCCGGCGCCGTATTCCAGCACGTCTTCGGTGTTCTTGTTGCTGCGGCTCGCGAAGCTGGACAGTTTCTTCAACACCGGCGAATCGCGCAGCACGCGCCCCAAGCGCGGGTTGAATTTCTGGTTGCGGAATTCCTTGGTCGGAACCACCACCAGCATGTCTTTATTGCCCAGGTGGTGCATCACGTAGCCGATCCAGTTGTACATCACCTCGGTAGCGCCGATCTGCACGGCCTTGACAAAGATCACCTCCGACACGTCGGAGTGTTCGGAGAGGCTGTCCATCACCTCCTGCAGATAGGGCGTGCGATCCGTCACCCACTGCCCCGGCATGTTGGTGCCGACGTTGATCTCTCGGTGCAGATCGGCCCAGCGCGAGACGGTGAGCAGATCACGCGGCTTGACGCCACGGCGGAAGTGCTTACCAATGATCGGCTGCGGCGCGGCGGCCTCGCCCAGCGCCGTGAGCCACTGGTGCGCTTCTTCCGAGAGCAGGTAATGCACGCGCGTTTCGTCGCGCTCGCCGGCAATCGCCGACACAAACCGGTCGGCCAGTCCATCGAGCGCGTCAAGCAGCACGGTCCGCACTGCATCGGCAGCGGCCATCAGATCGGCCTGCGCGCACGTCTCGGCCTGCGCCGCGTCGAAATCGGCCTTCGCCTGCGCCGCGCGCAGCGCCTCGCGTTCCGCCTGGAGATCGGCGAGGGTTGGCATCAGCGCTCGCGCCTCCACTCGTTCGCCCGACTACCGGACGAATCGCACACCGGCGGCGGCGTCTTGCGCGTCATGCCTTCCGCCGTGTTGTAGCGCCACCACCGCCATTCGTGGCTGTCGAAGCCGCAGCGCTTGCAA
>CAZAOQ010000275.1:0-2395 GCA_964486795.1 uncultured Rhodocyclaceae bacterium | reverse complement strand
AGAATCCAGACGTGCCCGAGCTCGTGCGCGGCAAGACCGGCCGCGTCAATGGCAGCCTGATTTCGCTGCTGACATTGATGAAGGGCCAGCCACTCGCCTACAACAAGGACAATCAGGAAGACAAAGAGCCGCTGTTCGACACGGCGGACACGGTGATCGACACACTGCGCATCTACAGCGACATGATGGGCAGCCGCATCGAAGCCGACGGCACGCGCACCTTCAACGTGCGCGTGAAGCCGGACGCCATGCGTGCCGCACTCGGCCAGGGCTATGCGACGGCAACCGACCTCGCCGACTATCTCGTCAAAAAGGGTCTGCCCTTCCGCGATGCCCATGAAGCGGTCGCCCGCGCGGTGCGCGCTGCAGAGACACAGGGCTGCGATCTGGTTGGCCTGTCACTCGATGCATTGCGCATCTTCTCGCCGCTGATCGACGGCGATGTGTTCGATGTGCTCACCATCGAAGGCTCGCTCGCTGCGCGCAATCACATTGGCGGCACAGCACCCGCACAAGTGCGCGCCGCCATCGCTCGCGCCCGCGCGATGCGCTGATCGCGCTACACGACAAACGACAAACGACGAACGACAAACGACCATGGAGCGCATCGGCAAATACGAACTCCGCGGCAAACTCGGCGAGGGTGCGACGTCGACCGTCTACCTCGGCTTTGACCCCTTCGCCCAGCGCGAAGTAGCCGTCAAGGTGATCTTTCCGGAGATGCTCAAGGACCGCGAGAAAGGTGGCCAGTACCGGCGCATGCTAATCAACGAGGCATCCCTCGCCGGCAAGCTCCTGCATCCGCACATTGTGCAGATCTTCGACGCGGTGGTCGACGAAGAACAGAGCTACATCGTTATGGAATACGTGCCGGGCGGCACGCTCGAGCAGCACATCCAGCCCGCCCAGCTGCTGCCGATCGAGCGGCTCGTCGAGATCGTCTTCAAATGCACGCGGGCGCTTGATTACGCCTATACCAACGGTATTACGCACCGTGACATCAAGCCGGCCAACATCCTGCTCGCCAAATCCGGCGCGGCAACCGAGCTCGGCGGTGATATCAAGATTTCCGATTTTGGCGCGGCACTGACGACAGGTAACGACCAGACGCAGGTTTCCGGCGTCGGCTCACCAGCCTATATGTCACCGCAGCAAGTGCGCGAGCTGCCGCTCGATCACCAGACCGACATCTACTCGCTGGGCGTCGTGATGTACCAGTTGCTCACTGGCCATCTGCCGTTCAAGGCGACCAACAATTACGGCATGCTCTACCAGATTCTCAATGCTGAACCGCCGCCGCCATCAACCTATCGCACCGACATTCCAGCCAGCCTCGACGCCATCGTTCAGCGCGCGATGCAGAAGCAGACGGAGGCGCGCTATGCGACCTGGGGCGAGTTCGCCCACGATCTTGCACAAGCCTTCCGCAATCAGCAGTTGCAGGCGCGGCGCCAGGAATTTCCCGATAGCGAAAAGTTCGAGACGCTGCGCGCACTGCCCTTCTTCAAGGAATTTTCCGACGTCGAAATCTGGGAGGTGGTGCGTTTCTCAAGCTGGGACGAAATCGCACCGAATACCGTCATCATGAAGGACGGCGAGCACGGCGACTTTTTCTGCTTCGTCTTCGACGGCGAAGTGCGCGTTATCAAGCGCGGCCACACGCTCAGTCAGTTGAGCATCGGCGACTGCTTTGGGGAAATGGCGATCATCGGCAAGAACAGTCAGATTCGCGGCGCCGACGTAGTCGCCCAGACCAATGCCAAGATCATCACTGTGCGCGCCGACGCCCTGCGCAACGCCTCGGAGGCGTGCCGCATGCACTTCTATCTGGCGTTCCTCGAAGTGCTGGCGAATCGACTCAACGATGCCAATATCCGGCTGACGTCGATCTGAGCCGACGCTAAGTCGACGCAATACGGCGCTGGTTCGATTTCTTGCTGCTTTCCTGCTCAGCAATGGAGCAGGAAAGCCTGCGGTGCTCAGGCTGCAGCGAGCCCGGCGATTTGCTTCTGCAGTTCGCCCGACTGGTGCATCTCTTTCATGATGTCGCAACCACCGACGAACTCGCCCTTGATATAGAGCTGCGGAACCGTCGGCCAGTTGGCATATTGCTTGACGCCGTCGCGGATCGCCGGCGAACGCAGGACGTCAACCGCTGCGAATTCTTCCACGCCACAGGCCTTCAAAATCTGCACCGCGGTTGCCGAAAAGCCGCACTGCGGCGCATCGGGAATACCCTTCATGAACAGCACGATGGGATGATTGGTCACGATTTCGTGAATCTGCTTTTGTACTTCGTCCATGGCGAGGCCTCGGTCTTTCGAGAATAGTTGATAAACAAGCTCGGGAATTGTGCCGGTTCGCGTGAAAGGCGTCAAGTACGGCCACCGGCAAT
>CAZAOQ010000274.1:0-2416 GCA_964486795.1 uncultured Rhodocyclaceae bacterium | reverse complement strand
CCTGCGTGATGACCACAATAGAAATCAATCACTTAAATGGTGTTTCTTGAGAGCGCAGCGTAACCCGACGTTGCGGATTGTCAGGTTATGACCAAAGGAAATCCCTTGAGGGGCGCTACGCTAACCCGACCTACATGATGCCTCTGCAACTCAGCGCACCTCACTACCCACCATACTCAACGCCACCGCCTCCGCCACCTTCAGACCATCCACCGCTGCCGAAAGAATTCCTCCGGCATAACCTGCACCTTCCCCCGCAGGGAACAGGCCGCGTGTGTTGATGCTTTGAAACCCGGCGTCACGCTGGATGCGCAGCGGTGACGAGGTGCGCGTCTCGACGCCGGTCATCAGTGCGTCATCCATCGAAAACCCACGGATCTGTCGCTCGAAGGCCGGCAGTGCCTCGCGCAGTGCGCTGACGACGTAATCGGGCAGACACTGCGACAGATCAGTCAGATGGATGCCAGGCGTATAGGAGGGCTGCACGCTACCGAGTGCCGTCGATGGCCGGCCAGCTAGAAAATCACCGACGCGCTGTGACGGCGCCGCGTAATTGCTGCCACCGGCGATGAAGGCGCGGCTTTCCCATTCACGCTGGAAGTCGATGCCGGCCAGCGGATTGGTGCGTGCATCGCCGGGGAAATCCTCGGTGGTGATGCCGACAACGATCGCGCTGTTGGCGTTGCGCTCGTTGCGCGAATACTGGCTCATGCCGTTGGTGACGACGCACCCTTCCTCGGAGGCTGCGGCCACCACCGTGCCGCCGGGACACATGCAGAAGCTATAAGCCGAGCGGCCATTGGCGCAATGATGCACCAGCTTGTAGTCGGCGGCGCCGAGCAGCGCATGGCCGGCGAACTTGCCAAAGCGGGCGCGGTCGATCAGGGATTGCGGATGCTCGATGCGAACGCCGATCGAAAACGGCTTCGCCTCAAGGAAGACGCCGCGCTCGTGAAGCATCCCGAACGTATCGCGTGCGCTGTGGCCCACCGCGAGAACCACATGACGCGTTTCAATGCACGTGCCATCGGCGAGACGCACACCACGCAGCGCGCGACTGCCGTCGGCGGCTGTTTCGATCTGCACATCATCGACGCGACTCTGGAAGCGGATTTCGCCGCCAAGCGCCTCGATGGTCGCGCGCATGCGCTCGATCATGCCCACCAGTTTGAAAGTGCCGATGTGCGGTTTGCTGACGTAAAGAATCTCTTCGGGCGCACCAGCGCTAACGAATTCCTCAAGCACCTTGCGGGCATGATGCTGCGGGTCCTTGATCTGGCTGTAGAGCTTGCCGTCGGAAAAAGTGCCGGCGCCACCTTCGCCAAACTGCACATTCGATTCCGGATTCAGCACGCCTTTGCGCCATAGCCCCCAGGTGTCCTGAGTGCGTTCGCGCACCGCCTTGCCGCGTTCGAGGATGATCGGGCGAAAGCCCATCTGCGCCAGAATCAGCCCGGCGAACAAGCCGCACGGCCCCAGTCCGATGACCACCGGACGCTCCGTCAGTTGCGGCGGCGCTTTGGCGACGTAGCGATAACGCATGTCCGGCGTCAGAGCGACATGTTTTCCTTCGGGCCGATCTTTCAGGCGTTGCAGCAAGGAAGCCTCGGCGGCCTCGTCTGCCTCGGCGGCCTCGTCTGCCTCGTCGACGGCACTGAGTTCGATGTCCAGGGTGTAGATCAGGAAAATCTGCGAAGACTTGCGCGCATCGTAGCCACGCCGGAATATCGTATAGCCACGCAGCGCATCCGCTGCGATGTCGAGCCGCTTGAGGATGGCCTCTTGCAGGGCTTCAGCGGGATGATCGAGCGGCAGTTTGACTTCGGTGAGGCGCAGCATGGGGGAGCTTTCGCGAAACAAGAGTGTGATTTTATCGTGTGCCAGTGCGCTTTGCCGTTCTTCATGGCTTGTCGCCGAAGAAGCGCTGGGGCGTCCGTTATAATTAGTGGTTTCGCGATTCCGCGTTTCACCGCAGCAGCATCCTGCGCCGCCTCATCTCACCTCACGCAATGGTCAAGAAAATCTATATCCGCACCTTCGGTTGCCAGATGAACGAGTACGACTCGGCGAAGATGCTCGACGTCCTCGCCGAACATGCCGGAGACGAAGGCACCGTCATCACCGACAAGCCGGAGGATGCCGACATCATTCTCTTCAACACCTGTTCGGTGCGCGAGAAGGCGCAGGAAAAAGTGTTCCACGACCTCGGCCGCGTGCGTCACCTGAAGACGAACAAGCCCGGCCTGCTGATTGGCGTCGGCGGTTGCGTGGCTAGCCAGGAGGGTGCGGCGATCATCGCGCGGGCACCTTATGTGGATGTCGTTTTCGGCCCGCAGACACTGCATCGGTTGCCGCAACTGCTCGATGCGCGGCGCGCGAGCGGTCGTGCGCAAGTCGACATTTCCTTTCCCGAAAT
>CAZAOQ010000273.1:0-2419 GCA_964486795.1 uncultured Rhodocyclaceae bacterium | reverse complement strand
CCATCGGGCATCGCCAGTGTCAGCCAGCCCTGGCCTTGCACCGCGACATCCAATGTGCGGCCGGTCGCCTGCATTGAACCCTCGGCAAAGTTCGTGTGCGTACTGGCATCAACCACGAAAGCCCGCGTCGGCAAAGCCTGCGACTGCACCTGAACGGCGCGCAGACGATGCTCCTCGGCGCGATAGCCGGTGGAGGAAACGTTGGCGAGGTTGTGTGCAACGGCGGCCTGCCGGCTCATCGTCTGCGATGCGCCGGTCATGGCGGTGTAGATCAGGCGATCCATGTCTTACGCCCCTGTACTTAGCGGAGATTCACTAGCGTTTGCATGATCTGATCTTGCGTTTTGATGGTCTGCGCATTGGCCTGGTAAGCACGTTGTGCAGTGATCATGTTGACCAGTTCGGCCGTCATATCGACGTTCGATTCTTCCACCGCACCTGACTGCACGACACCCAGATTGCCGCTACCCGGGCTGCCAGGAATCGGCGAGCCCGACTCCGAGGTTTCAGCCCACTGGTTGTTACCCAGGGACTGCAGGCCGTTCGGATTGTTGAAATTTGCCAGAACCAGCTGGCCCATATTGCGCGACTTGCCATTGGAGTAACGACCTTGCACAGTGCCATCTGCAGAGACGCTCATGCCAGACAGCTTGCCCGAGGTGTAACCATCCTGGATCAGTTGGTTAGTCCCAAAGGAGATACCATACTGAGTCGTTCCAGCGAGATCGAGATTAAATGTCAGCGGCGAGGTTGCTCCAGTAGAGACCCCGAAAGTCTGCGGCAGCAACGTGCCGGAAGCCGGCGTAGCCAATACACCGGAAGTGTCGAACGACAGATCCGTCACCGCCGTGATCAGTGCCGGCGGGTTGAGCGGGTCAACTTTTTGAGCCAGTACACCATCAAGCGCCGTATACATCTGCCACTTGGTCGGCTGTGAGGTCTTAACGTAATACAACGAAAGCGTGTGCGGGTTGCCAAGCGTATCGAACACAGTCTGCGCCGTCGATGCCGTATAGCTGTTGGTGTTGGCCACACTGAAGACATCCGTACCCGTAGTCGATGCAATCGCCCCGCCACCACTATCGAAAATGTCATGGAATGCGGTGTTGACGCCATCCACTGCCAGAGCCACTGAGGAGCCGAGGCCCATCGCTCCCATGGTACCCACGCTGCGTGATGTCACGACAAGCTGATTCGATGCATCGATCGTCACCGCCACCTGAACCGACGGCGCAACGGCGGTCAGTGCCGTATTGAGAGCACTCTGGACCGCTGTAGCGAGTTGTCCTGGCGACGCATAACTGGGGCCAGGCAGCGTCACCGTCACCGGAGCGGCACCATCCACGGTCGCCGTGAAGCTATCGTTGGCGCCGGCGACAACTAGATAAGGAAAGGTTGCCGCGCCATTCGCTGTCGTCGAACCATGGGTCATCGACGTCGGCGGCAGAGCGCGCGAATCGAGGTTCACCTGAATCTGGCTCAACGTCGTCGCCACCGGTGGGATTGCATTGTTGTTGACCTGTAGCGGCACGATATTGCCCGGCACAATGACGCCCGTAGTTGCGTCTGCCGCATAGCCCGTCAGTTTCAGGCCCTGGTTGTTAACGATGTAACCACTCTTGTCGAGCAAAAACTGGCCATTGCGCGTGTAAGTAGTGCTGCCATTGTTATCCATGCGGAACATGCCGCCACCATTGATGGCGACATCCAGCGGGTTGTTGGTCGTCGTCAGGTTGCCCTGGGTGAATTGCTGCTGGATGCCGGCGATCTGGGCGCCGATACCGACCGACGACGTACCGCCCCCCTGCATTGATGCCGCAAAAGCATCGGCAAACTGGACGGCAGCCGCCTTAAAGCCCACGGTACTCGTGTTGGCAAGGTTGTTACCGATCGCATTGAGCGAGTTGGAGGAAGCGTTAAGGCCACTAAGTGCTTGCTGAAAGCTCATGTTCGTCTCCTGACTAGATAATTTGCTTGATATCGGACAGGGAATACACCGTGTCGCGAACGCCTACGGTCAGAGTCACACCCTGGTTGTTCCTTGCCACGCTGGTTACAGCGCCGTACTCGAGCCCCGTACCCGTCACATCGTTCGTTCCCTGCTTAGCAGTAAAGCTCACGGTATAGCTACCGTCCGCAGCAATCGCGCCGCCGTCGCTCGTACCGTCCCAAGTGAAGTTGGAGGTGCCGCCGGCGAGTGGGCCGAGATCCAGCGTCCGTACCAAGAGACCATTGGCATCCTTGATCGTTACCGCGACATTGTCGGCCACACCCGCCATATCAACGCCACCAATCGCCTGCCCCTTTACCAGCGTCAGATGATTGCCCGGTACCAGTACGGCATGACCGACCAGAGCGGCCGCCTGTAAAGTCTGGCTGTCGGCTGAATTGGCGAGCATGGCCTGCATCGTGGCGTTCA
>CAZAOQ010000272.1:0-2470 GCA_964486795.1 uncultured Rhodocyclaceae bacterium | reverse complement strand
TCATGAGTGCGGCTGCTTTGTCGGGGCGACTGGCGGCAGCGCTCTGTGGTTTGCTCTGTGCTGCAGGTGGCGCGACGCTGGCCTGGTTTCATCCGCTGGTGCCGTTACCCATGCTGGCTGGATTCGTGTTGGCAAGTGCTGCGTTTCTGGTCTGGCCCGCACTCTGGCTGCTCATCGTGCCGGCACTGCTGCCGCTGGCGGGTCTGGCTTCATGGTCAGGCTGGTTGAGTTTCGAAGAATTCGACATCCTGCTTCTCGCTGCGGCGGCCGGTGGGTATTTGCGACTGGCGCTTGCGCCGACGGCTGAGGCGGTTCCGGCAAGGCGCGTATCGGTGATTTCTCTGGCGCTGGTGCTGCTGTATGGCGCGTCGTTGTTGCTGTCCATGCAACGGGGCTTTGCCGATGCGGGTGGTTTCCACTTCGGCTGGTTTCAGGGTTACGAGGAGCCGATGAACAGCCTGCGTATCGGCAAGAGTTTTTTTCTGGCGCTGCTGATGTTGCCGCTGGCGCTGCACGAGGCAGGCAAGTCCGAGTTGCGGCTGACGTCCTACCTGTCGACCGGCATGCTGCTGGGTTTGACGGTGGCCGCACTCGCTTGTGTCTGGGAGCGTGATGCCTTTCCGGGGCTGCTCAATTTCTCCGATGACTATCGCACCACGGCGCTGTTCTGGGAGATGCATGTGGGCGGTGCGGCGCTCGATGGCTTTCTGGCCTTGACCTTGCCGTTCGCACTGCGTGAGGTGCTTGTGGCACGCAGCCCCTTGCGCCTCGCCCTTGCCTTGGTGCTGCTTGCGCTGGCCTCCTATGCCTGCCTGACGACATTCTCGCGCGGTGTTTATCTTGGTGTGGCGGCCGGCGTGGCGGTTCTGATCAGTGTTCTGTATGCGCGAGGAATGTTCGGTAATCGATCGGCAGCCACGCGGGAGGGCGGCACGGCACCGGCAGGGTTGATGCTGGTGGTGGCGCTGGCGGCTGGCGCTTGTTATCTGGCATTTCATTCCGGTGGCTACCGGGCGATGTTGGCCACACTTGGGCTGTTTGCAATCACCTTGCTGTCGGGCACGGTGGTGCGTCGACGTGTTTTGGGTGCGGGTACGGGTACGGGCATGGGCATGCTGCCGGGCGGACTTGCGCTTGGCGTGCTGTTAGCGGCAGCCGCTGTGGGTCTGGCCTTGTGGGTCGATAAGGGGGCTTACCTGTCGTTTGCTGCGGCGTTTGTTGCCTGCTTGACGCTGTTGCTGCGGCAACGCGAGAGAACGAGCGTGTCTGACGGCGTGCTTTTGTTTGCCACTTATGTCTGGCTGGCCGTGAGTGCGCTGCTGGTTGGCTATGTCTGGGGCGGTGCGCGGGCCGGGCTCGACATGGCTCTGGTGCTGCTGCTGATCGTTGGCCTGGCCGTTTGGAACGGGCTCGCTCCACAGCCCTTATGGCCGGCGCGGCTGCGCTGGCAGGGCGGCGTGTTCGGCGTGGTGCTGATGCTTGCCGGTGCGATCGCAATCTTCGGCGGTGGCGCTTATATGTCGGGACGCTTCTCAACCAGCGGTCAGGATCTGGAGGGGCGTTTCAAGCATTGGAGCGATGGCATCGAGTTGCTGCAAACCCCCGGAGAATGGTGGTTGGGCAAGGGCCTCGGACGTTTCCCGGCGAGCTATTTCTTTTCGTCAAGAAGTGGTGAGTTTCCGGGTAGCTACCGGCTCCAGGAGGACGACGGAAACCGCTACCTGCGACTGGCGGGTGCACGTTATGCCAGCGGCTATGGCGAATACCTGCGGATTTCCCAGCGTGTGCCGATCCACCGTGGTGAGCGCTATCGGCTTGAATTCGATGTGAGGGCGCCACACGAAGCTGCACTGCATTTCGAGATCTGTGCGAAGCATTTGCTCTACCGCGCCGGTTGTGCGATGGCGGATGCGCGGGTGAAGCCGGATGCCAATGTCTGGCAGCATGTCGCCGTCAATCTGGACGGCAAGGAATTGTCGGGTGGCCACTGGTATGCGCCGCAACTGGCTTTCTTCGCCGTGGCGCTGGAGACCGCCGGTGTCGTCGCCGATGTCGATAACTTTGTACTGACCGACGGGCACGGCGCAAGCCTGCTGCCGAATGGCGACTTCAGCGGCGAAATGGCGCACTGGTTCTTTACCAGCGATCACCACCACTTGCCGTGGCATATCAAGAACATCATCCTGAACGTGATGTTCGATCAGGGCATGATCGGCTTGCTCTTGTTCGCAGGCTTGCTGGGTGCTGCCGTGTGGCGCCTGACGCTGGGCGGTGCGCGGGAACATCCGCTGGCCCCGTATCTGGGATCTGCGCTAGTGGGATGCTTGGTCGTCGGTGGTTTCGACAGCCTGCTCGATGTCCCTCGCGTGGCTTTCCTGTTTTATTTTCTGGTGCTGCTGTCGCTGACACTAGGTGGAACAGCACCACGCGGCAAGCGGAGTTCGCGCCCCCGGCGTCGTTCGAGATCAGG
>CAZAOQ010000271.1:801-2481 GCA_964486795.1 uncultured Rhodocyclaceae bacterium | reverse complement strand
CGCTACCAGAACCAGCCCGTACCAGCTGGTTCAACTTCAATCACTATTATTCGAACTCGGCCTTCGACCAGGCGCTGGCACATGTATTCGCGCGCAAGCCGCGTCGTTTGATGGATATCGGCGCCAATACCGGCATTTTGTCATTGCTTTGCTTGCGTCATGATCCGGAATTGCATGTCACCCTGCTGGATCTGCCGATCCAGTTGGCCCAGGCTCGCGCAACGTTAGCGAGTGCCGGTTTGCTTGACCGTGCCACTCTGTATCCGATCGACATGCTGGATTTCGCTAAGCCATTTCCAGGTGAAATGGATGCCGTATGGATGAGTCAGTTCTTGACCTGCTTCAGCATCGAGGCGATCGGCCATATTTTCCGCCGGGTTGCTGACTGCTTGGGAAATGGAGGATCCGTCTGGGTGCTGGATACATTCTGGGATCGCCAGAAATACGCGATCGGCAGCTATTGCCTGATCAATACCTCACCATACTTTACAGCCATCGCCAGCGGCAACAGCAAGATGTATGAATCCAGCGCCATCGTTACCTGCGCCGAGATCAATGGCTTGCGCCTTGCCGATGTGGTGGATAATCTTGGCATCTGCCATTCGCTGTTGCGTTTCGAGAAAATCATCCAATGAAGGAACATGTCTATCTCCAGACTCTGGGGATCATCAACGCACTCGGCTGTGGTACCCACGAGGTCGCGCAAGGCCTGTTTGTCGGCGACACAGCAGGCCTGGTGCTCGAGGATGGCTGGTTGTCGGGCAAGCCGGATAGTCCTGCCCGCGTCGGTCGCGCGCGCGGCATGCTGCCCGAAGTGCCGAGCGCTTTCGTTGACTACAATTGCCGCAACAACCGTCTTCTGCTCTGCGCTCTAGGACAAATCGAAAGTGTCGTGGGTGACGCCCTGGCACGTTACGGACCAGCACGCATTGGCGTAGTCCTTGGCTCCAGCACTACGGGTATGGCCGAGGGAGAAACAGCCATCGCTGCCCATCATGCCAGCGGCAGATTACCGTCAGGCTATCGTTACACGCAGCAGGAAATCGGCATGCCGGCAGTATTCCTCGCCCGCTATCTTGGCCTTAGAGGTCCGGCCTACACGATCTGCACCGCCTGTACATCAAGCGCCAAGGCCTTTGCTTCGGCACGCAATCTATTGCGCCACGACTTTTGCGACGCGGTGCTGGTTGGCGGTGTCGATTCGCTGTGTCGACTGACCATCAATGGTTTCACTTCGCTTGAATCGACAACCGTGGAACTCACTAACCCAATGAGTCGCAACCGGCGCGGCATCAACATTGGCGAAGGAGCAGCTCTCTTCCTGATGAGTCGAGAGGAAGCGGCAATCGAATTGCTCGGTGTCGGAGAAAGCAGCGATGCTTATCATATTTCGGCGCCACACCCCGAAGGGATCGGCGCCGAATCGGCGATGCGCGCGGCGCTGGCCGATGCCAGCCTGCCGGAAATCAGCATTGACTACTTGAATCTGCACGCCACGGCGACGCCCAAGAATGACGAAATGGAGAGTCGCGCCTGCGCTCGCGTATTCCCCGATGGCATCGCCTCCAGCGGTACAAAACCACTCACAGGCCATACCCTCGGCGCCGCTGGTGCCACTGAACTGGCCTTCTGCTGGCTCGCATTGCGCGACGGCCGGCTGCCGCCGCATATCTGGGATGG
>CAZAOQ010000271.1:0-791 GCA_964486795.1 uncultured Rhodocyclaceae bacterium | reverse complement strand
TCGAGGCCGTCGCCATCGCGCGGCTCTTCGGGGAGCGGGCTGCGGCGACGCCGGTGTCGTCCAACAAGTCCATGATCGGCCACACGATGGGCGCCGCCTCGGCGATCGAGGCTGCCGTTTGCGCGCTCGCAGTGCGCGACGGCTGGCTGCCGCCGCATATCTGGGATGGCGAAGCCGATGCCGGGCTGCCGCGCCTAAATCTTGTCAGCGTCGGACAGCACTTTGCGCGCAATGCCGGTCGTGTCTGCATGAGCAATTCTTTCGCCTTCGGCGGCAGTAATGTCAGCCTGCTGATCGGAGATGCACAATGAGCAAAAACACTGCTTTGCCTCCCATCGAGGACATCCTGCCGCATCGCGGCACCATGCTGCTGCTCGACCGCGTGCTGGACTTCGACGCGGAGACGGCAAACGCAGAATATGTGCCCCGTCGCGACACATGGTACGCCGACGAGCAAGGCAACATGCCGGCATGGATCGGCATCGAACTGATGGCACAGACGATCGCCGCTCACGTGGGCCTACTCAAGCGAAGCGAAGGTGAACTTCAAAAGAAGGGCGCCCTTCTTGGTACCCGGCGCTACATTTCGACACAGCCCGCCTTTGCCGCCGACATGCCTCTGCGCATCCACTCAAAAATGATCTATCGCGATGCCAGCGGCCTTGGTGCCTACGAATGCAGCATCACGAACGATGCCGTGGAACTTGCCACAGCGATACTCAAGGTCTTTGAACCCGAGGATTTTCAAACTTTCCTGCAAGCGAGTCTTTCATGAATCTTCGCCGCGTTTT
>CAZAOQ010000270.1:0-2544 GCA_964486795.1 uncultured Rhodocyclaceae bacterium | reverse complement strand
AGCTCTCCCAGTCGAAATCGGGATAGGCCGAGATATGGGCGTTGTAGTTGCCGACTGCGCCGTTGAACTTGGCAGTCAGTGAGACGGTGGCGATGCGCTGTGTGGCACGTTCGAGGCGCGCGCAGATGTTGGCCATTTCCTTGCCCAGCGTGCTGGGCGTGGCCGGCTGGCCGTGGGTGCGCGACAGCAGCGGCATATCGGCGAGCGCATGGGCGAGATCACGGAAGTGACTGACCAGTGTTTGCAGCACCGGCAACAGCACAATGCTGCGGCCGTCCTGAAGCATCAGCGCATGCGAGAGGTTGTTGATGTCTTCCGAGGTGCAGCCGAAGTGAATGAATTCAGACGCTGCCATGACCTCAGCATTATCGGCAAGCCGTTCCTTGAGCCAGTACTCCATCGCTTTGACGTCGTGATTGGTCCGCGCCTCGATGGTCTTGATGGCTTCGGCATCAGCGATGCTGAAGCTGGCGAGCACGACATCGAGTTCGGCAAGTGTGGCGAGCGAGAACGGCTTGATTTCACCGATCTTAGGCGCAGCGGCAAGTGCCTTCAGCCATTCGATCTCGACCTGCACACGGCGCTTGATCAGACCAAATTCAGAAAAATGAACACGCAGGGATTCAAGCTTTTGTGCGTAGCGGCCGTCGAGTGGCGAAAGGGAAGTCAGTGTCGTCAACATGGTCAAATATAGGATTGCAGAGGAACGGTCAGGGAGCTTCGTGGCATCACGAAGGTAATCCGCCATTTTAACATGTCGCCCGGTAGCAACGCAGCACTGGAGCGTGCGGTGCTGCATCAAACATGCTGTCAAGCAGGCTACAAACAGGCTACAAACAGGCTACAAACAGGCCGCAACCTTGAAGTTGCCACTACGATGAGGGATAATCGCCCTCCCATGATTCGTGCTTTTATATATCGTAGATGAAACTGCTTGGCTCCCTGACTAGTCCCTATGTTCGCAAGGTGCGCCTCGTGCTCGCCGAGAAGAAGATCGACTACGATTTCGTCCTGGACTCGCCCTGGATTGCTGGCAGTACGGTCACAAATTACAACCCGCTCGGCAAGATCCCCGTGCTGGTGCTCGACGATGAAAGCACGCTCTATGATTCACGTGTCATCGTCGAATATCTCGACAAGATTTCTCCCAACAAGCGCCTGATTCCGGCGACCGGGCGCGAGCAAATCATGATCAAGCGCTGGGAAGCGCTCGCCGATGGTGTGAGTGATGCCGCCGCCGCCGCAATGCTCGAATCACGCCGCCCAGATGGCGAGCGCAGCGCCTCGTGGATCGAGCGTCAGCGGGAAAAAATGATCGCAGGCGTTCAGGTCATGTCGAATGATCTCGGCGACAACGACTGGTTCCACGGCACCGCCATCTCGCTGGCCGACATCGCCGTCGGCAGTGCGCTCGGCTATCTCGCCTTCCGCCACCCGGATATCAACTGGCACGACAAGCATGCCAACCTCGCCCGGCTGTATGACAAATTGATGCAGCGTCCGTCCTTCGTCGAAACGCTGCCGCGCGACTGAGATCGCGGAGAGTCGCTTACCTCACGCTTCAAACCTCACCGATCGCTTAGTGAAACTTAGCGATCGATAAGCGACGCTAAGCAATCACCCCACCACCCAGACACACCTTCGACTCGTAGAGCACCACGCTCTGCCCCGGCGTCACCGCCCATTGCGACGCGGCGAAGACCACCTCACAGTGCTCTGCGTCAACCGACTCGACTTCGCATGGCGCATCGGGCTGTCGATAGCGCGTTTTTGCCGTGTATACCCAGTGCGTGTGCGGCGCACGGCCACTGACCCAGGAGAGGTCACGGGCGACGAGCCGATCCTTGAGCAGCGCCGGATGCTGGTGACCCTGCACCACCTGCAACACATTGCGCTGCATGTCCTTGGCGACAACGTACCAGGCATCGTGGTCGCCGGCTTCATCAGCATTCCCCTTGATGCCACCGATGTGCAGACCCTTGCGCTGGCCGATGGTGTGGTAGGTCAAGCCATCGTGCTGGCCGATCACCTTGTCGCCTTCCAGGGTACGAATCTCACCAGGCTGGCCGGGCAGATAACGGCTCAGAAACTCGCGGAACGGCCGTTCGCCGATGAAGCAGATACCCGTCGAATCCTTCTTGCTGAAATTGTGCAGACCGGCTTCTTCAGCCATCCGGCGCACCTCGCGCTTGTAGAGATGACCGATCGGGAACAGCGTCTTGGCAAGCTGCTGCTGGTTGAGACGATGCAGAAAATAACTCTGGTCCTTTGTGCCGTCCTCCGCCTTGAGACGCTGCTGCTTGTCTGCGCCCAGTTTCATGGCGTGATCGAGAAAGGCCTTGAACTTGATCTCGGCATTGCACAGCACATCCGGGTTGGGTGTGCGGCCGGCCTGATACTCACGCAGGAATTCACTGAACACGCGATCCTTGTACTCGGTCGAGAAATTCACTACCTCCAAGTCGATGCCGATGACATCGCAAACGGAAGCGGCATCGACGAGATCCTGACGCGACGAACAATATTCCTCGTCGTCGTCATCCT
>CAZAOQ010000269.1:0-2579 GCA_964486795.1 uncultured Rhodocyclaceae bacterium | reverse complement strand
AGGGCTTTGTCAGCAGTCTGAAAGGGCAGCCGAAGCTGCCCTTTCTATTTGTACGACCGACGACTGCGTGGCGACTTACATCGATGAGTAAGTGTACGTGATCGTGTAAGGAATGGTCATCGGGCCGATAGGCGTCGTCTGGGAGACCGTCGCCGAGATCGTGCCGTTGTTGCCGCTGAAGCTGCAGCTATTCAGCGTCCAGCTGCCGCCGGCGCCACTCATCGACTGGTTGAGCTGTTCCTTGACGTCAGATGAATCACAAAACTGAGCCTGGGTTGATGGCTTATCGATGTGGTTGATCACCACACCGGGGGTAGCCATGCCTTGCACCACCACCACAATGGTCAGTTTGTAGTTTCCGCTGCCGTTGTTTGAACTCCCGTTACCCGAGGCATTTCCGGAATTCGGCAGATTGCAGGTCAACACATTGTTTGCAAAATAACAATCCATGCCACTGGTGTTGTTCGGATTGCTCGTCCATGCGTTGAGTGCCTGATTCATGGCAGTCTGGACATCGGTCACACCGCTCGTGTTCGCCAGCAGGGACTGCAGGGCCGTCAAATAGGTGTCCTGGGTGCAGGAAGCACCACAATAATCACGCTGCATCTGGGAAACAATCGCAAGTGCCCTCGCGTAATATTGCGCAGCAGAATCATTACCCGCTGTGGCTGGCAAGAGCGTCACCAGCTTGGCGAAAGCATCGTCATTACCGCTCGGGTTCTGTCCAAAAGCCTGCGCTACCCTGGTGTAAGCTGCGGCCAGATTTGCAGCGGTCAATGGCCCGGCGGAAAGAACCGCCGCCTCGGTCAACGGTGTCACCGCGGCCTGACAAGCACTACCGGTACAGCCCACCGTGGAGCGCATCGGATGAGCTTCGGAAATGCTCTTGGACAATCCAGTCGCCTCATCGATATAGCGGCCGAATGCCTTGAGAATCACATTGCCTATGTAATCGTTCCAAGTCAGCGTGTAAGCACCTGTTCCTGACGACGTTGCACCGCAAGCCAATGCCGACGCACCGACTGCACCAGCGTCTGACAGGGAATAGGCGCAAACCGTACCATCGATTGCCCCGGCCATGGCCACGCCACTGAGGGCGGTCGTCGAAGCGGCTGCTGGTGGCGTTGAAGGGGAAGGTGCAGGCGAAGGTGAGGGTGAGGGCGTTGATGGTACTGCTGACGAAGACTGCGCGGCGGAACTGCTGTCATCATCACCGCCCACGCAACCTGCAAGCAGCAGGCTCGAAGCGAGAATGGTGGAAATAGAACGGGCTAAGGCTCGCATCTTCAATTGATTCTCCTTATTTACATTAAAGAATTTATTCTTGCTGGAATATATAAGCAAAAAGGCAGCCAAAGCTACCTTTTTGCTTAATGTTGCATGCGTAAGGCACGCAGTGATTTTTGGCTTATTTCAATGCTTGCGCAATTTTTGGATCGCCGCAATCTGAGCGATGGCTTCAGCCAGTTCGGCCTGAGCGCGGGCATAGTCGAGTTCCGAGCTGCGATTGACCATGGCCTCCTCGGCACGACGCTTGGCTTCAATTGCCTTCGCTTCATCGAGATCCTTGCCGCGGATCGCCGTATCGGCAAGCACAGTCACCATGTTCGGCTGAACCTCAAGCATGCCACCGGCGACAAAGAAGAGCTCTTCAACATCCTGGTCAGGCAACTTGACACGCACTGCACCCGGCTTGATACGAGTCAGCAGGGGCACGTGGCCTGGCAGGATGCCCAGCTCGCCGGTCTCGCCCGGCAAGGCGACAAACTCCGCCAGACCCGAGAAGATCAACTCCTCAGCACTGACGACATCAACATGTATGGTCATTGCCATTAACTTCTCCGTTCAGTGGCTAGGCAGGATTCGCGCGGAACCCCCGCACGGCACCTGTTACAGCGTCTTGGCCTTTTCGAATGCTTCATCGATGGTGCCGACCATGTAGAAAGCCTGCTCGGGTAGGTGATCGCATTCACCGTTGATGATCATCTTGAAGCCACGGATCGTTTCCTTGAGCGTCACGTATTTGCCTGGCGAACCCGTGAACACTTCGGCTACCGTGAACGGCTGCGACAGGAAGCGCTGAATCTTGCGAGCGCGGGCAACGGCCAGCTTGTCATCCGGTGCCAGTTCATCCATGCCGAGAATGGCAATAATGTCGCGCAGCTCTTTGTAACGCTGCAAGGTCTGCTGCACGGCACGCGTCGTGTTGTAGTGCTCTTCGCCGATGACATTCGGGTCGACCTGACGCGAAGTGGAATCGAGCGGATCAACAGCGGGGTAGATACCCAGCGCAGCGATATCGCGTGACAACACGACGGTTGCATCGAGGTGACCGAAGGTGGTGGCCGGAGACGGGTCGGTCAAGTCATCGGCTGGCACATACACGGCTTGAACCGAAGTGATCGAACCGGTCTTGGTCGAGGTGATACGTTCCTGCAGGCGGCCCATCTCTTCGGCCAGCGTCGGCTGATAACCCACCGCAGACGGCATCCGGCCAAGCAATGCGGAAACTTCGGTACCGGCCAAGGTGTAGCGGTAGATGTTGTCGACGAAGAACAGCACGTCGCGGCCTTCGTCAC
>CAZAOQ010000268.1:0-2581 GCA_964486795.1 uncultured Rhodocyclaceae bacterium | reverse complement strand
GAGGGTTTCGGTGCCATCCCCTTCGACGGCATGATCCTCGCGCACTCGAACGAAGCCGAATGGATCAGCTTCAGGAACAACCGCAACAACGAAGCCTTCTTAGATCGTATCTACATCGTCAAAGTACCTTACTGCCTGCGCGTTTCCGACGAAGTTAAGATCTACGAGAAACTGCTGGCCGGCTCCTCTTTGTCGCAAGCACCTTGTGCACCCGACACGCTGCGCATGATGGCACAGTTCGCTGTGCTCTCACGCATGAAGGAACCAGAGAACTCCTCGATCTTCTCGAAGATGCGCGTCTATGACGGTGAGAACCTCAAGGATACCGACCCGAGAGCCAAGTCTTACCAGGAGTACCGCGACTACGCCGGCGTCGATGAAGGCATGATCGGATTGTCCACACGCTTCGCCTTCAAGATCCTCTCCAAGGTATTCAACTTCGATCATCGCGAAGTCGCCGCCAATCCGGTACACCTAATGTACGTGCTGGAGCAGCAGATCGCCCAGGAGCAATTCACTCCCGAGATCGAGCAGCGCTACCTCGGCTTCATAAAGGAATACCTGGCGCCGCGCTATGCCGAGTTCATCGGCAAGGAAATCCAGACCGCCTACCTCGAATCCTATTCGGAGTATGGGCAGAACATCTTCGATCGCTATGTCACATATGCCGACTTCTGGATCCAGGATCAGGAATTCCGCGATCCGAATACCGGCGAAATCCTCGACCGCAGCGCCCTCAACGACGAACTCGAAAAGATCGAGAAGCCCGCTGGCATCAGCAATCCCAAGGACTTCCGCAACGAGGTGGTCAACTTCGTGCTGCGCGCCCGCGCCAAGCACGATGGCAAGAACCCGGCCTGGACTTCCTACGAGAAGCTACGTGCAGTCATCGAGAAGAAGATGTTCTCAAATACCGAAGAGTTGTTGCCGGTCATCTCCTTCAACGGCAAGGCGACCGCCGACGACATGAAGAAGCATCAGGACTTCGTGAATCGAATGACGGCCAAGGGCTATACCGACAAGCAAGTACGCCTGCTTGCCGAATGGTATCTACGCGTACGCAAATCGTCCTGATCGTTGATTGTACTGATCTGACGACGAGCCAGCAGGCAAGCCAGGGGGTGCTACAAAAGAGCCCACCGGCTTGCCCAAAATAGCGGGAGGAGACATGCTCCGCATCATCGACCGACGCACGGACAGCAAGAAGAAGAGCGCCGTCAACCGGAACCGCTTCCTGCGACGCTTCAAGGGACAGATCCGCAAGGCTGTGCAAGATGCCATTTCCGGGCGCAACATCGAGGACATCGACAACGGCGAGACGATCGGCATCCCGGCAAAAGACATCTCCGAACCGCAATTTCAGCATGGGCACGGTGGCCGCTGGAGTGTGGTGCAGCCTGGCAACGACCGCTTCATCACCGGCGACGAGATCGATCGCCCCAACAGTGGCGAGGGCGGTGGCGGTGGTGGCAGCAAGGCGAGCAACGAAGGCGAGAGTATCGACGACTTTGCATTCACGCTCTCGCGCGAGGAATTCCTCGACATCTTCTTCGACGACCTGGCCCTGCCCCATTTGGTCAAGACACAGCTTGCCCGAATCAACGAATACAAGCAGATCCGCGCCGGTCACACGCAAACCGGTGTGCCAACCAACATCAACGTCGTGCGCTCATTGCGCGGTGCGACCGGGCGGCGCATTGCGGTGGGCGCGCCTTATCGCAAGTCACTGCGTGAAGCGCGCGAACGTCTCGCAGAACTCGAAACGAATGGTGACAGCGACTGCCCGGAGGCCTTTGAACTACGACAGGAAATTGCACGCCTGCTGCGCAAGATTGAAGGGCTACCCTTCATCGACACCTTCGATCTGCGCTACAACAACCGCGTCAAGGTGCCCGCTCCGTCGACCCAGGCCGTGATGTTCTGTTTGATGGATGTCTCCGGTTCAATGGATGAGGAGAAAAAACAGGTCGCCAAGCGTTTCTTCATGCTGCTCTACCTGTTTCTGACACGCACCTATGAGCACATCGAACTGGTCTTCATTCGCCACCACACGCAGGCCGCCGAGGTCAATGAAGAGGATTTCTTCCACTCGCGCGAATCAGGCGGCACCGTCGTCTCCAGCGCACTCGAACTGATGCAGCAAATCATCGCCGAACGTTACGCTCGCGGCAACTGGAATATTTACGGTGCCCAGGCTTCAGACGGCGACAACTGGGATGCTGACTCACCCAGGTGTCGTGCCTTGCTCGACGAAAAGATACTGCCCCTGCTCCAGTACTTCGCCTACATCGAGATTGGCGGCGCCGAACCGCAGAATCTCTGGTATGAATACACCAAGATCAAGGACAGCCACCCGCACCACTTCGCCATGCAGCAGATTGGCAACCTGGCCGATATCTACCCCGTGTTCCGCGAACTGTTCCGGAAGAAACTGGTATGAAGAGGACATCCAAGCGCAAGAAATCCCAGCTCTCCTCGAACTCTGAGTGGACCTTTGAACTCATCGAGCAATACGAACACGAGATCGCCCGCATCGCCAAGGAATACAAGCTCGACACCTACCGCAACCAGATCGAGATCA
>CAZAOQ010000267.1:0-2605 GCA_964486795.1 uncultured Rhodocyclaceae bacterium | reverse complement strand
TTTTGGGAAGGATTTCGCGCTCCAGTAGCGTTTGCAAGGCATCTGATGGATTTAGCATCTCCCTGGCAAGGACACGAAGTACCCAACTGGAGGACGCTGGCCCAAGGATTGCCCGCACCATCCCCTCCAGGAAGATGTTGAGTTTTTCCGAGGGAAGGCCTGGCGCTTCTGCGACGCTCTTCAGGAATTCGAAGTCCATCAGGCGATGATGCGCCTCCACCAAGACCTCGGCGTAAAGTCCGTCGATACCCCCAAAATAGTAGTTAACCGCCGCAGAGTTGCTGCCAGCGCGTTCGGCAATTTCCTTACCCGTAGCATGGCCGATACCTTTTTCGGCAAAAATCTCGCCGGCGGCTTCGAGAATTTGCAGTCTGGTCGCTGCACCATCTTCTCGACGCCCGGATGATTTGCGTTTCTGAGTTACACGTTTCATAGGTGAAAGGATAGCCGTAAAGTCTTTCCAAGGATAGATAAACTTAAATCTCAATTTCAAATTGTAATTTGACATCGTGTAGTCGGAGTGCCATCATGAACCCATGAAAACGAAAACCCGACTCCTCATTCCCGCTCTCCTTATCCTGGCTGTCGCAGGCGGTGGCGCTTGGTGGTACGCCCATCGTCCAGTTGAGGACGGGACGCTTACCCTCTACGGCAACATTGATTTCCGTCAGGCATCAGTGCCTTTCAATGGCAATGAGCGCATTGCCGAGGTCTTGGTGGAAGAAGGTGCGGTGGTTAAAAAGGGGCAATTACTGGCCCGTCTCGATACCAGCCGACTTCTCCCTCAACTGGGGCAAACCGAAGCCACAATGGAAGCGCAGAAGGCGGCGGTCGAGCGGCTGCAAAACGGTACCCGTAAGGAAGAAGTCGCGCAGGCAAAAGCCAATCTTGAATCGGCGAAAGCAGACGCGGTGAACGCCACTGCTCAATACGAGCGGCGCAAGGCACTGGGGCCGATTGCGGCAGTCAGCCAGCAAGAGATTGATCAAGCCAAGGCCACTGTTGACGTAGCCATTTCCAAGGTGGACGTCGCGCAAAACGCCTTCAAGCTGGCCGTGATTGGTCCGCGGGCAGAAGATATTTCCCAGGCCAAGGCTCAACTTCGGAGCAATGAGTCGCAACTGGCCCTGTTGCGCCAGCAGGTAGCTGACGCCGAGCTACGCTCGCCCTTTGATGCAATCGTTCAGTCAAGATTGATGGAGCCCGGTGAGATGGCTTCTCCGACCAAGCCTGTGTTTTCCTTGGCGACGATAGGAACAAAATGGGTTCGTGCCTATATTCCAGAGCCGAAGCTTAGTCATGTCCGAAATGGCTCAAAAGCGGAAATCCGGGTCGACAGCATGCCCAACAGCGCGCTGGATGGATGGGTGGGTTTCATTTCGTCGGTGGCCGAGTTCACACCGAAGACGGTACAGACCGAAGATTTACGCACCAACCTGGTCTATGAAATTCGGATCTTCGTAAAGGATGCCGACAACGTCTTGCGCCTTGGCATGCCGGCGACAGTAAAGATACTCCCCAATGGAGATGGGGCTGCCGATGCCCCGGCCAAGTGATGACTTTTCAGGGTACGGCGCAACCGGTTGAAATCCAGTGCGTCCATAAAACCTTCCGTCGTGAGACTGGCGAGACCGTCAAGGCGCTTGATGCCGTCTCCTTCACCGCGCAACGCAATACCCTGACCGCGCTGGTTGGCCCGGATGGTGGTGGTAAAACAACCCTTCTGCGTATGATCGCCGGCCTGATGACCGCCGATGACGGTTCGGTTTGTGTACTGGACGTAGATGCTTTAGCCGACCCGCAGTCCGTACAAGAGCGAATCGGCTATATGCCGCAGAAATTCGGTCTCTATGAGGATCTGACGGTTCAGCAGAATCTCGATCTGTATGCGGATATGCATGGCGTTAGCAGCGAGGAACGCCAGGAAATCTATCCGCGACTGCTAGAAATGACCGCACTCGGTCGATTTACCAAGCGCTTGGCCGGCGCGCTTTCGGGAGGCATGAAGCAGAAGCTGGGCCTGGCCTGCACCTTGGTCCGCTCTCCCGAACTGCTGTTACTCGATGAACCGACCGTGGGCGTCGATCCACTCTCGCGCAAGGAGTTGTGGGAGATCGTTCGGCATCTGGTTCGAGAGTCCGGACTGACGGTTGTCGTCAGTACCTCGTACCTCGATGAGGCGGAATTTTGCGACCATATCGTGGCCCTTCATCATGGCAAAGTGCTCGCAGAGGGAACGCCAAAGGAGATTACGGCGCGGGCTGAAGAATGCGTTTTCATGGCCAGTTCCACCGAGGGTGCTACGGCGCGTTCGCTACAAGCCCGTCTATTCAAACATCCCGGCATTGTCGACGCGGTGCCTGAAGCAGGTCGGGTGCGGGTCGTTACCCACGAACCCGAACCGCCCCGGCATGATGAAGGTGACGCCACAATTGCCTACGAACCGACTGCGCCGCGCTTCGAGGATGGATTCATGGTCCTCTTCCGGGCTGCGGTTGGCGATATCCAATCGACGACGATCAAGCTCGAACGTCGTCCCAGTGGCGAGGCTGGTGAGGTTGTGGTCGAGGTCAGCGATCTGTTGCGGACCTTCGGTGACTTCGTC
>CAZAOQ010000266.1:0-2622 GCA_964486795.1 uncultured Rhodocyclaceae bacterium | reverse complement strand
GCTCCCAGCGGCCCGAGTCCTGCCAGAGTTCGGCGGGTTGCACGGCGGGCATCAGCAGTTCGATCGCGCCGGCGCGATTCATTTCCTCGCGCACGATGTTTTCGACCTTGCGCAGCACACGCAGACCCATCGGCATCCAGGTGTAGATGCCGCCGGCGAGACGTCGAACCAGACCGGCGCGCAGCATCAGCTGGTGGCTGACGATCTCGGCATCGGACGGGGCTTCTTTGAGGGTGGCGATGAAGAACTGGCTGGCACGCATGGCGGAGGTCGCAAAGAAAATTGAAGGAGAGCCGGGAATTCTACCGCGAGCACGACAGAGGGAGGCGCGAAGAAATGCGCGTTATCGCGCGAAGATTTCAGGAATGGCGCGGCGAGGCGCCCGCATCGGCTTCTATTCCGACACGATCTGTGAAAAAATAGAGGCAGTCCAATTGAAAGAATTGAAGGTTCAGCATGCTTGACCGTGAAGGCTATCGCCCGAACGTCGGCATCGTCTTGGTCAACAGCCACAACGAGGTCTTCTGGGGTAAGCGCATCCGCGAACATTCCTGGCAATTCCCGCAAGGGGGCATCAACAAGGGTGAAACGCCGGAACAGGCGATGTATCGCGAACTCCATGAGGAAGTCGGGCTCAATCCAGAACATGTCGCCATCATTGCCCGTACGCGCGACTGGCTGCGTTATGACGTGCCGAAGCACTGGGTGCGCCGCGAGTGGCGCAATACCTACCGGGGGCAGAAGCAGATCTGGTTCTTGCTGCGCCTGGTCGGTCGCGATACCGATGTTTGCCTGCGTGCCAGCGAGCGCCCCGAGTTCGACGCCTGGCGCTGGAATGAGTACTGGGTGCCGCTTGATGCAGTCATCGAATTCAAGCGCGATGTCTATCAGCAGGCACTGACCGAACTGGCGCGCCATTTGTTCCTGCATCCGGCTGACCGCAAGCCGGGCTGGGCGGAGTCTTTGGAACCGATGGAGCCTATGGAACCGATGGAGGCTGCGGAGTCGGTGGTGCAAGCGGAGTTATCTCCGGCATCCGTGCCCGCTACAGAAAACGTCAACCCGCTAACCAGTCATGAACATTGATGCGCTGATTGGCGAGTTCGACAAGGCGCTGCGTACCGTGTTCACGGTGGCGCCGACGACCCGTCCGATGCCCGGCAGCGAGCAGCCAGAAGCAGAACTCGATGTCGCTGAGCGTGCTCATGTGGCAGCGCTGATGCGCGTCAATCATTGCGGGGAAATTTGCGCCCAGGCCCTCTATCAGGGGCAGGCGCTGACCTCGCGCGATGATTCAATCAGGCGCGCGCTGGGGCAGGCAGGCCGCGAGGAAACCGAACATCTGGCGTGGACCGAACGGCGCATTGCCGAGCTCGGCGGTCGCAAGAGCCTGCTTAACCCGCTCTGGTACGGCGGTGCGCTGGCTATTGGCGTGCTTGCCGGCAAGTGTGGTGATGCCTGGAATCTTGGGTTTCTTGCCGAGACCGAACGTCAGGTCGAAGCGCATCTCGAAAGTCATAAGGCGCGCCTGCCCGAGGGCGACCAGCGCTCGCGGGAAATCCTTGAGCAGATGCGCATCGATGAGGCGAGTCATGCCGAAACCGCGTTGCGCCTCGGTGCCCGCGAGTTACCGGCACCCGTCAAGCAGGGCATGCGGCTAGCGTCGCGGGTGATGACGAAGGTGGCGTATTACGTCTGAAGCGGGCAGCACCGCCTGGTGCTGCTCAACCTTCGACGATTTCCCAGTCGTGCGTGATTTCGGCAGTCTTGCCGAGCATGATCGACGCCGAGCAGTACTTCTCCGCTGAGAGCTTGATTGCGCGCTCGACGGCTTCCGGCTTGAGATTTTTGCCGGTCACCACGAAATGCATGTGGATCTTCGTGAAGACCTTGGGGTCGGTTTCCGCGCGATCAGCTTTGATCTGCACGTCACAGCCAGAGATTTCCTGGCGGCCACGCTTGAGGATCATGACGACGTCAAACGATGTGCAGCCCCCCATGCCCGTCAGCAACAGCTCCATCGGTCGCGGCGCCAGGTTGCGGCCACCGGCTTCGGCTGAGCCATCCATTGCGATCAGATGCCCGCTACCCGTTTCGGCTATGAAGCTCATGCCATCGAACCAACTTACCTTGCATTCCATTTCGATTCCTCGCTCGTGCTGGATTGTTTAACAGCTGGGAATTCTAGCGGGAGCACGCTCATATTGAATGAAGTCCGTTCCGCCCCCTCCGGAATTTTCCTTTCCTTAATGCGGACTTTCGTGACGTATGTCACAAGCCACGGGCTCAGTTGCTTGAGCCAGGCGAGCGAATTATGCAGAATAGCCACCACTTGATCGTGACTTGAAGATGCAACATGCAAGTCACGTTTCTACCGGTACCCTCCACCCTCCTCCTTTGGTGTGGATTTGACGCAGCCTCTTGGGGTTGCGTTTTTTTTTGCCTGTTCCTATTCCCATATCTAGAACACAGCTTGAATAAGCTGAAATCCGTTTGACAGAGGGAATATCGTCTGCTTATAATGCGCGGTTTCCGCAATGAGCCTGCCGTCCGTGCACGTCGGCAATGGATGTCGAGGATTTTTATGAAAACTTTTTCCGCCAAGCCACATGAGGTCAAGCG
>CAZAOQ010000265.1:0-2626 GCA_964486795.1 uncultured Rhodocyclaceae bacterium | reverse complement strand
GCGGGTTCAGCGGGGGCCGAGACGCAACTGAACTTCAGTGGTTTCGGGACGTTGGCAACGACACACAGCAATTCGCGCATGGCCGATTATCGTGGCAGCATCATGCAGCCGAACGGCGCCGGGATCAGCTCGCCCTGGGCCTTCGGTGTCGATACTAAAGCCGGTGCGCAGGTCTTGGCCAACTGGGGCGGTGGGTGGTCGGGTGCCGCTCAGGTTGTCGCTGATCATCGCTACGACAATTCTTACAAGCCGCAGTTTGAATGGGCCAACCTCAAGTACCAGTTTTCGTCCAACTGGTATGCGCGTGCCGGAAGGGTGGTAGCGCCGGTGTTCATGGTTTCTGATTATCGGAACGTCGGCTATGCGCAGACGGCTGTGCGTCAGCCGTATGATGTGTATGAAATGAATCCACTCACCCATATTGATGGCGGTGATGTCGGAGCCCAGTACGATGTGGCAGGTGGAGTGCTGAGTGCGCAACTGACTGTGGGCAAGATCAAAGACTATGCCGCGATCACCACACCTGAGTTCAGAGCTTCGGATAACTTTGCATACATCTCCGGTCCCGTTAAATTATTCAATGTGGCCTATGAGCGCAATGGCGCGACCTATCGCGCCGGTTATGGCAAGTACCGGTTCGGCGTCAGCTCCAATATCGCTGCGTTCAATATGTATGACGTAGGGCTCAAGGCATATCAGACCGCCGTATCGGATTACGATAGCAACCTGAAATTGCAGCGTGCTGACTACAGTATGTGGACGTTTGGTTACGCCTACGATGCGGGGGCGTGGTTGGTGCAGACCGAGTATGCGAAGAACAGTGAGAGGAATCTTCTGGTTCCGGGGCAGGCTGCCTGGTATCTGCTCGGAGGGTATCGCCTCGGTAAGTTCACGCCGTATGCCTCCTTCAGCAAAATCGTGGCAAAGCCACAGTCACTGCAGCGACCGGATGCGACGCGGTGCGGTACAGTGCCGGGGTGCGCTTTTGGCACACTGGTCATGACGACGGTGGATAACGGAGTCGCAGTCGCACGTGAGCAAAGCACAATCGCTATCGGTGCGCGTTACGATTTCTACCGCAACCTGGCATTCAAGGCGCAATTCGAGCATGTCTATAAGCCGGCGATGAATGGGCCAAACCGTGGTCTGTTCGTTAATGAGTACCGCGATCTTTCGGTGTCGCCAAAGAGTACCTTCCTGACTCAGAGCCATAGCGTGAATCTTCTGACGCTAGCGCTCGATTTTGTATTCTGAGCAGGGGGACCGATGAAATCACTTAAAAACTGGATGATGGCGGCAGTGTTTGCGGGCGTGGCGCTGCCGGTGCTGGCACAGTCCGCAGCCGTCATTGTTAATCCGAAACATGGTGGTGGACTTACCTCCGAACAGGTGAGCAATATCTATCTTGGCAAGTCGTCTGATTTGATTGGGGTGGATCTTCCTGATGGCAATCCATTGCGCGATGTCGTCTATCAGAAGGTCACCGGCAAGGATGCCGCACAAGTTAAGGCTTACTGGGCCAAGCTGGTGTTTACGGGTAAGGCGCAGCCACTGAAGGAACTGAGTTCGGATGCCGAAGTGAAGAAGTTCGTCGCAGCCAATCCCAATGCCATCGGTTATATCGACAAGGCTGCAGTCGATAGCTCCGTCAAGGTGGTTCTCACCCCCTGAGGCCCAGGATGTCGATGGTCTCCGCAGATGTAAAGCGGGCGTATATCCAAAGGCAAGCCATCTTGCTGCCAGATATTGCGATTTTTCATAGAGGGTGGCTCCGGTGGCGGTAGGCTGTTCTTTGTGAGGTATTGCCTACCCTCCTTCAATGGAGGGTAGGCTGACTCAATCACCGTGCCGAGTCGTTTTTGCCGGCATCAAACTCACGGTTTCGCGTTAAGCTCATTCGCTGCGCTGCATTCCGCCCTGTGGCCCTTTCCGGTTTGTCAGGGCTATGGGAAAATGCGGCCTTTTTGACGCTTGGCTGTCGCCCGACAGGGTGTGCCTAGAACATTTTTCGTCTGCTAATGTCCCTCCTTCGTCTGCTGAAAATCCTTCGTATCGCTAGCCGCTACGGTCTCGACCAGATGCTGCTGGAGCAGGAGCCGAGTGGTCGGCTGTTGCGAATCGCCAACGCTTGTCAGTTCTGGCGCAGCAAGGGCAAGGGGGGGGCGCTTGATCTGCCACGCGCAGTGCGTTTGCGTTTGGCGCTCGAGGCGCTCGGTCCGATCTTCGTCAAGTTTGGCCAGGTTTTGTCAACGCGCCGCGACCTGCTGCCACCGGATATCGCCGAGGAACTCGCCAAGTTGCAGGATCAGGTGCCGCCCTTCCCGGAGGTCGAGGCAATCGCTGTGCTGGAGCGCGTATACGGCCGACCGGTCGATGAGGTGTTCGCGCGCTTCGAGCGTGAGCCGGTTGCCTCTGCATCGGTCGCCCAAGTGCATTTTGCGACGCTGCACGATCAAGACGGCGGTCACGAAGTTGCCGTGAAGATCCTGCGGCCAGGCATTAAGGAAATCATCGTTCATGACATCGGCTTGTTGCAGGCGGGCTCGGCACTGCTGGAGATGGTCTGGGCTGATGGTCGGCGCCTCAAGCCGCGCGAGGTTGTTGGTGAGTTCGAGAAGTATCTGCA
>CAZAOQ010000264.1:0-2629 GCA_964486795.1 uncultured Rhodocyclaceae bacterium | reverse complement strand
CGCGATGCCGTCGGCTCGGCGGGTAACCTTGGCGCAGGCAATAAATACACTGACCAGATGGATCCGGCCAATTCCGACGAAGCGCTGCGTGAAGTGGCGCTAGACATCGAGGAGGGTGCGGACATGGTGATGATCAAGCCGGGCATGCCCTACCTCGATATCGTGCGTCGTGTGAAGGAAGAATTCGGTGTGCCGACCTATGCCTATCAGGTCAGCGGCGAATACGCCATGCTCAAGGCTGCCGCGCAGAATGGTTGGCTCGATGGCGAGGCGACGATGATGGAATCATTGCTGTCGTTCAAGCGTGCCGGTGCCGATGGCATCCTTAGCTACTTCGCTCTGGAAGCGGCAGAAGTTCTGCGGCGGGCGGTTTAGCCCCGGTTTAGCCCCGGTTTAGCCCATTGGATTCGCATCGCTGCCCGGAGAGCGAGTATTGGTGCGGTTCTTCACGGCATGCCTCGAAGAACCGCATGGATGCTTGATCTCCGGGCAGTGTGCTGGAGGGCTGTGTGGGAAAATCGCTAGAGTCTGTACCGGAAAGGCGAGACTAAATCAGCAAGGGCCACTGCTGTTGCCAGTGGCTCAGCGGTGTCGTCTTGAACCCGCTCTTCACAAATTGATGCCAGCGACCCATTGCGTAGCAACGCAGGATGTTGGCATGGGCGGCGACGTCATGTTCGGCAGGCAGGTCGCCTTGGCTGGTGGCAATACGCAGCGCCTGCTTCAGCGAAGCTTCGACACGGTCCAGCAGTTGGTTGATACGCGCCTGCAAGCGCGCGTTTTCATTGACCAGTGTATCGCCGATCAACACACGGGTGAGACCGCGGTTACGTTCGGCGAAGCCGAGCAGCAAAGACATCATCATCTGCACCTGATGCAGGCCGCGATCCTCCTCGCTGGAGATCTTGTTGATCACCGAGAAGATCCCCGATTCGATGAATTCGATGAGTCCCTCGAACATCTGCGCCTTGCTGGCGAAGTGGCGGTAGAGCGCGGCTTCGGAGACGTCGAGGCGCTTGGCGAGGGCAGCGGTGGTGATCTTCTCGCCGACCGGGTCTTCGAGCATTTCGGCGATGACCTGAAGGATCTGCAGTTTGCGCTCGCCCGGTTTGCTTGCCATGTGGTTTCCTCGAGATGACTGTGATGTGTGGATGTGTGAATTAGTAGAGCCGGCCCAGTCGACGCGGCAGATCGAGCACGGATTGTAGTCGCAGGTCGACCCAGGCGGGCGTTGCCCGGAAAGGCTGGCTCTGAGCGCTGCGGGCACGCGCGACGAGCACGGTCTGCATACCCAGCGTCTTGGCTGTGCGCAGATTTTCGGCGCTGTCCTCAACCATCACGCAGCGCGCAGCGGCCAGTCGTTCGACCTTGAGCAGGCGCAGAAAGCCTTGCACCTCTGGTTTGGGGCGGAAGCGCAGGTGCTCGATAGCATAGACAGCGTCGAACAGATTTTCGATGCCCATGATGGCGAGCATCGCCTCGGCATAGTGGCGCGGCGCATTGGTGAATAGAATCTTGCGGCCGGGCAAGCGGCGCAGCATGGCTTTCAGGCTGCGCTCGAAGACCACCATGCGTTCGAGTTCGGCGAACTGATGGGTGTGCCAGAGGAAGTGGTGCGGGTCGGTGCCGTGATGCCGCATCATGCCCGTTAGCGTCGCACCGTAACGCTGCCAGTAGTCGACGCGCAAGCGGTCCGCCTCGCCCGTCGACACCTGCAGCGCCTTGGCGACGTAGGCCGTCATGTCGCGGTTGATGTGCGGGAAGATGTGTGGCGAGGCATCGTGCAGCGTGTTGTCGAGATCGAACAGCCAGACACGCCCACTCATCGCGATGTCATCGAATTATTTATGCTTGATCAGCGTGCCGACGCCATCATCGGTGAGAACTTCCAGTAGCAAAGCGTGCTCGACACGGCCATCGATGATGTGCACGCTCTTCACCCCGTTGCGCGCGGCGTCTAACGCTGAGGCGATCTTCGGCAGCATGCCGCCGGAGAGTGAGCCGTTAGCCACCATTGCATCGATATCCGTGGGCGTGACACCGGTCAACAGTTTGCCGTTTTCGTCGAGCACGCCAGGCGTGTTGGTCAGGAGGATCAACTTCTCGGCCTTGAGGATTTCTGCAATCTTGCCGGCAACGACGTCCGCGTTGATGTTGTAGGTCTCGCCTTCGCTGCCGACGCCGATTGGTGCGATTACCGGAATGAAGGCGCCGGTATCGAGCAGCGCAATCAGCGACGGGTCGATGGCGGTGATGTCGCCGACCTGGCCGATATCAATCAGTTCTTCCGGCCTGTCCTTGTGCGGCATCATTAGTTTCTGCGCACGGATGAAGTTGCCATCCTTGCCGGTCAGGCCGACGGCCTTGCCGCCGTTCTGGTTGATGAGATTGACGATGTCCTTGTTCACCTGGCCGCCGAGAACCATTTCGACGACGTCCATGGTCTCGCGGTCGGTGACGCGCATGCCCTGGATGAACTCACCCTTCTTGCCGACGCGCTTGAGCATCTCATCGATTTGCGGGCCGCCGCCATGGACGACGACCGGATTCATGCCGACCAGCTTGAGCAATACCACGTCACGCGCGAAGCATTGTTTGAGGTGTTCGTCGGTCATGGCGTTACCGCCGT
>CAZAOQ010000263.1:0-2662 GCA_964486795.1 uncultured Rhodocyclaceae bacterium | reverse complement strand
CGCGGTGGCCGGAGTTGAGCGAGTTGGTGCGTGCCATATTGGCCTGCACGCTGCGTTCTTCGGCTGCCAGCAGGCGGTTTCCGACTGTGAAGGTGCCAGTCTGGTAGAACTTGACGGGTTGGAATGCCATGAGGGTTCTCCCGGTTCAGGCTTCAAACATTTTTCTCGCCGGTCGGGCCGAGATCGCGCAAGATGCCTTCGGCGATCGGCCCCGAGCGACGGCTCTGCTTCTCGCGTTCCAGCACGCGATTGACAATGTTCCAGTCGAGATCGAGGAAGGTCAGTGCCTCCAGTGCATCGGCCTCGGCCTGGCGGAACAGCTTGTGTAGCGAGGTCTTGGTGATGGCGCGTCCACCGAGACCGGCGATGACCGTATAGCCGCGCAGCTTGATGCCCGGTGTGGCCAGCCGCACATTGGTGGCGACGATACCGCCGATGCCGACGGCCAGGCTCTTCTCCAGCACAACGACGCGTTTGGCATTGATCAGCGCGTCATGCACTTCCTTGAGCGGGAAGGGGCGGAAGGAAACGATGCCCAGCGCGCCGATCTTGTGACCGTCAGCACGCATCTCGTCGATGACGTCCTTGATGGTGCCGAGCACCGACCCAAGTGCGACGACGATGGTCTCGGCATCTTCGCAGCTGTAAGAACGCACCAGACCACCCGAATCGCGGCCAAAGATGGTCTTGAATTCGGCAGCGTGCTGCGGGATCAGGTCCAGTGCCTGCATCTGTTTGGCATGGGCAAGGTAGCGCACTTCCATGAAGGCTTCCGGGCCAACCATAGCGCCGATCGACACCGGCTGCTGCGGGTCGAGCGACTGGCGTGGTTCGAACGGTGGCAGATAGGCGTCAACCTGCGCCTGGGTCGGCAGGTCGATGCGTTCGTAGGCGTGGGTGAGGATGAAGCCGTCCATGCACACCATCACCGGCAGCGATAGCTCCTCAGCGAGGCGGAAGGCCTGGATATGCAGATCGACAGCTTCCTGGTTGGTTTCCGCGAACAACTGAATCCAGCCACAGTCGCGCTGCGAGAGCGAATCAGAGTGGTCATTCCAGATGTTGATCGGCGCACCGATCGCACGGTTGGCGACGGTCATGACAATCGGCAGGCCGAGACCGGCAGCGTTGTACACCGCTTCGGCCATGAACAGCAGACCCTGGCTGGCGGTAGCGGTGTAGCTGCGTGCACCGGCAGCCGATGCGCCAATGGCCACCGACATGGCCGCAAATTCTGATTCGACGTTGATGTATTCGCAGTCTTTCAGTTCTCCCGATTTCACGAGTTCACCGAGCCCTTCGACGATGTGGGTCTGCGGCGAGATCGGGTAGGCGCAGATGACCTCGGGCCGACACAGCGCGACGGCTTCGGCGACGGCGTGCGAGCCTTCGCATTGCTTAAGCATGGACGCTCTCCCTGATTTGCAGCATCTCGGCCTGGACATAGTCGAAGGCGGCGCTGGCGGCGATGATGTTGTCCTCGCCGATCTTGCCGGGGAATTTCTCGCGGACTGCTTCCGCCAGTGCGGCGAGGTCGATGATGCCACTCAGCGCAGCGAAGCCGCCGAGCAGTACGACATTGGGCATGGGCCGGCCCAGATGCTTGAGCGCCAGCTCGGTGGCCGGTACGGTGCACAGCCGCTCGGGACGACGACCGCGTGCGATCTCACTGATACCCAGCTGCTCGAAGCTGCGCGAGGTGTTGATCAGCACGTAGCCGTCAGGGGTCAGGCCGTTGAAGACATTCACCTGATGCAGCAGCGTCGGGTCCTGGATAATCAGTGCATCGGGCTGCATGATGGGTTCGCGCAGGCGGATTTCCTTGTCATCGATGCGGCAGAATGAAACCACTGGCGCGCCGGTGCGTTCGGAGCCGAAGCTTGGAAAAGCCTGTGCATGACGGCCCTGCGAAAAGGCAGCGACCGATAGCACCTCGGCGGCGCTCACCACACCCTGTCCGCCGCGACCATGGATTCTGAGTTGAAACATCGGCGCCTCCTCATCGTTTTATTTGTTTTATTTGTATTTCGACGCTGCGCACGAAGCCTAACGCAGTCTGCCCAAAAGTTCCATATTGCACATCGTGAGTCTATCTTTCATAATGCGGTATGCCCGCTCAGGCGGGTATGTGCTGGTTCGCGGTGATCCCGCGAGCTTCAATTGAAGTCGGAATACTTCGCTATTGTCGGCACGCGGCGCGAACGGGTTTAAACTGTTTTTCGCCCGCAGCGTCCGCCGCAATATCGACCCTTACATAATGAGGAGCCGCGATGTCCATCGTGCCGAATGACCATCTATCCAGCCTGCCGGGCGACGTACCGGTCGATGTCGATACCGACGTCGATGTCCAGGAAACCCGTGAATGGCTCGAAGCACTGGCGGCAGTGATCGCCCGTGAAGGCCCCGAGCGTGCACATTTCCTGATCGAAAAACAGATCGAACTTGCACGCCGTACCGGCATCAATTTGCCGTACAACGCCAATACCGATTACATCAATACGATTTCGGTCGACAAGCAGATCGCGGCACCAGGCGATTTCGCCATCGAGTCGCGGATTCGTTCCTATGTGCGCTGGAATGCGCTGGCCATGGTGATGCGCGCCAATCAAAACGATTCCGGGCTGGGCGGCCACATCGCCAGCTTTGCTTCGGCGGCGACGCT
>CAZAOQ010000262.1:0-2671 GCA_964486795.1 uncultured Rhodocyclaceae bacterium | reverse complement strand
TCAGCGATTCCTCGATCAGGTATTCGCGCTGCGCGGTGCGCGCCGTCACGTATTTCTGCTCGGCACGCAAGAAGACGATATCGGCTACGGGAATCAGCAAAATGCGCCCGCGTTCGCTCGAACTCAAGTGCTGGCGGCCTTCGGGCGCAAGTGTTCGCATGAGTTGCGCATCGGGTGCGCGACGTGGCGTCTTGTTCAACGCGGCAAGGAGGCGCGGGGCGCGCACCGGCTTGAGCAGGTAATCAATGGCATTGAGATCGAAGGCGCGCACGGCGTACTGGTCGTAGGCGGTGGTGAAGATCACTGCAGGTGCGGTGCCCACCGGGTGTGCGGCAAGTTGTTGCGCGAAACCGATACCGTCGAGTCGCGGCATGCGGATATCGACGAGGGCGATGTCGACCGCCATGTCGGGTTGCGCGAGCAGCTCCAGCGCTTCGATGCCGTCGCTCGCTTCGGCCACAACAAGGTTGGGCAGCTCACCGGCAATGTCGCCGAGCAGGTCGCGCAGACGTGCGCGTGCCGGAGCTTCATCATCAACAATCAGCAGGCGCAGCGGCGCAGTATTGGCGTGGCCGGTATCGCTCATGGCTTGGCTCCTGTGGTACCAGCCGCTACCGTCGTGCCGTGTCGATAAGGAATTGCGATACGCACACGGTAGCGCTGCGCAGCGGTGTCGGCCTGCGCTTCGAGGCGGCCTTCGAGATCGTAGAAAAGCATCAGGCGTTCGCGGATGTTGGCGAGTGCCATCTGATTGCCGGAATTCGGGCTCGCCTCGGGGTCGAAGGGATTGCTCATTTCGATCACCAGCTCTTCGCCACGCCGCGCAAAGCTGATGGTAATTTCACCCGGCTGACCAGACGGCTCGATACCGTGATAGACGGCGTTCTCCAGCAATGGCTGAAGCATCAGCGGCGGCATCAGCGCATCGGGCGGGATGGACTCGATATCCCATTTGACTTTCAGACGCTCGCCCAGGCGCAGGCGTTCGAGGGAAAGATATTGCCGCGCCAATGCGATCTCCTCGGAGAGCGGCACTAGCTGGCGGTTTTCGCGCATCAACACGCGGAACAGATCGGCCAGCTCTTCCAGCGCCGCTTCTGCGCGGCGCGGCTCACTGCGAATGACACCGAGTACGGCATTCAAACTGTTGAACAAAAAATGCGGGCGGATGCGCGCCGTGAGTGCCATCAGGCGAGCCTCGGCGAGGGCCGGCGAATGCTGGCGCGTGCGCATATCGAAGTAGCGCTGCAGCGCCAGGCAACACAGGGCGGCCCAGAACAAGGCGCGCGGCAGACCAGTGACCTCGGCCGTGCCGATGGCAATGCCGATCGAATAGCTCGCAGCACTGCAGGCAAGCACGATACCAAGTACCAGAAAGCCCGCAACACGCCCCGGCAGATGCAGCAACGGGCGATGCAGGATACGCAGGATCAGCAGGACAAGAATCAATGGCGGCTCGACCAGTGCGGCGAGCTGCATGAGTTCGCCGGGCAGCGCCGCGAAGTGTCGGTTGGCGGCGAGCGCGCCGAGCAGCGCCAGGCCGTTCACGCCGAGCAGGATGCGCAGCCAGACGCCCAGATTAGCGAAGTCCGGCAGACGCGGCCCGCTTCCGCTGTGGGTGGCCTTGGTGGCGGTGGTCTGGAAGTTTTGCCGTATACTCATAAGCTATTGAATATATCGAATGATCGTTGCGGCAGGCAAGCGACCCGAGCCACTCCGGTGATTCGTTTTCATGTTCATCTTTCGTTCCAGCCCTCCGGATTCACTATGACTGATCAGCAGCACGACACCCAAGCTAAGGCCTGGTCCGGCCGTTTCTCCGAACCCGTTTCGGATCTCGTCAAGCGTTATACCGCTTCCGTCAATTTCGACCAGCGCATGGCCATGCAGGACATCCGTGGCTCACTCGCCCATGCGCGCATGCTCGGCAGACAGAGCATTATCGGCGCTTCCGACGTCGCTGCTATCGAAAGCGGCATGGCGCAGATCCAGAGCGAGATTGAGCGCGGCGAATTCCACTGGAATATCGATGACGAGGATGTGCATCTGAACATCGAGAAACGCCTCACCGCACTGATCGGCGATGCGGGCAAACGCCTGCACACCGGGCGCTCGCGCAACGATCAGGTGGCGACCGACATCCGCCTCTGGCTGCGCGACGCGATCGACAGCATCCTCGAACTGATCGGTGAATTCCAGCACGCCGTGCTCGAACTCGCCGAACATCACGCCGAGACGCCGCTACCTGGCTTCACGCATCTGCAGGTCGCCCAGCCGGTGACTTTCGGTCATCACCTGCTCGCCTATTTCGAGATGACACGACGCGATGCCGAACGCTTTGCCGATTGCCGCATGCTCGTCATCCGTCTGCCGCTCGGTGCGGCCGCACTGGCCGGCACCACCTATCCGATCGACCGCGAATCCGTGGCCCGCGAGCTCGGTTTCGACGAGGTCTGCTACAACTCGCTTGATGCCGTATCTGACCGCGATTTCGCCATTGAATTCTGCGCCGCAGCGGCGCTCTTGATGACGCATCTTTCGCGGCTTTCCGAGGAACTGATTCTCTGGATGAGCCCACGCGTTGGTTTCATCGATCTGGCCGACCGTTTCTGCACCGGCTCGTCGATCATGCCGCAGAAGAAAAACCCCGACGTGCCCGAACTGGCGCGCG
>CAZAOQ010000261.1:0-2681 GCA_964486795.1 uncultured Rhodocyclaceae bacterium | reverse complement strand
GGGACAAGATTGCCACACTCGCCGAACGGCGTCGCGCCGCTGTGGTGCTGGGTGTGGCGCTGCTGGTACTCGTCGCCGGTGCCTGGGAAGCACGCCACGTCAAAACGGGCGACCTCGGCACCGGTCTGCCCGAGCTCCGCGATGACTCGCGCTACAACCGCGACAACGCCACCATCACGAGTCGCTTCGCCATCGGCGTCGATGTCCTCTCGGTGATCGTGCAAACCCACGATGCCGGCCCGGCCGCCTGCCTTGATTACGGCGTCATGGATACCATTGACCGCTTTGTCTGGCACATGCGCAACGTGGACGGGGTTCATTCGGCGCTGGCGCTGCCCGATGTGGCCAAGCGTGTTGCCGCTGCCTACAACGAAGGCAACATCAAGTGGGCTGCACTGCCACGCAACGCTCAGTCGATGGCGCAAGCCATCAGCCCAGTCGATACCAGTACCGGCTTGATCAACTCTGATTGCAGCGCCATGCAGGTGCTGCTGTTCACCGAAGACCATCAGGGCACCACCATCGCCCGCATCGTTCGTGAAGTGAAAGCCTTCAATGCACAGGAGAAGAATCCCAAGATCGAGTTCAAGCTTGCCAGCGGTAATGTTGGCGTCATGGCCGCTACCAACGAAGCAGTGGATGAGGCAGAACACCAGATGCTCATTGCGCTGTTCGGCAGCATCTCGCTGATGTGCTTCCTCGCTTTCCGCAGCCTGCCAGCGACACTGTGCATCGTCCTGCCACTGGGGCTCGTCTCCATCCTCTGCAATGCTCTGATGGCAGAGCTTGGGATCGGCCTCAAAGTTTCAACACTGCCCGTGATTGCATTGGGCGTCGGTGTCGGCGTCGACTATGGCATCTACCTCTACGCCTACCTACGCAATCACCTCGATGCCGGACTGGCACTACCGGAAGCCTTCGCCAAGGCGCTACGCCAGCGCGGGACGGCCATCGCCTTTACCGCCATCACCATGAGTCTGGGCGTTGCCACCTGGGCTTTCTCGGCACTCAAATTCCAAGCCGACATGGGCGTGCTGCTGGCCTTTATGTTCCTCGTGAATATGTTCGGTGCCGTGCTGCTCCTGCCGGCCTTGGCGGCCTGGCTACTGCCGCAGCGCAAGACCTGACTCGGCGTTCACACGAACGCCTGCCTGGAAGCCGCGCCAACACTTGACCTCCGTCGTGACATGATGGAGAACCGCATGAATACTGGCTTACGAGACAGGTGGCGGAACGACGCACACCCCGGGTAGAGGGAGCATCATCATTGACGCGTTTTTTGCAAGAGATGCCCGAAATTCAAGAAATGGAGCAGCCCTGCGCACGCTTTCAGGACGCAGAAACCTGCGCCATGTCCTTGCGGTAGAAGCACCAGCTGCCCCGATTCAGCTTAGCGGTGTACATCGCGCTGTCGGCCGCTTTTATCAGATCCGAAATTTCCCAGGCATCGAGAGGGAACATCGCAAAACCGAGGCTGCCGGTCACGCCGACGACGCCCGCACTGGACTTGATAGGCTGGGCGATTGAGGACAACAGGCGGTCCGCCATGGCTTCAAGCGTGTCCTGGCTCCCAACCATGTCGAGCAGCAGCATAAACTCGTCGCCACCGTGACGGCCGACGAAGTCGGAACCCCGTAGAGCGGCACGCAGACGGTCTGAAATCACACGCAGTACCTCATCACCAACCGCATGGCCGTATTGATCATTGATAGGCTTAAAGCCGTCGAGGTCAAGGTAGCCAAGCGCAAAACGGCGTGGCGGACTCTGCGAACCATAGAGATCAACACGCTCCTTGAGCATGGCATCGAAATTGCGGCGGTTGGCGAGGCCTGTCAGCGGATCGGTCTTGGCGAGGAGAATGTATTTCTCATGCTCGGTATCGCGCTCACGTTTCAGCGCAGCAGCTGTGGCCTCATAAATGAAGGCCATGCCGGAAATCACGCCGAGATTCAGAAAGGCGATCAGATCGCGGGCCAGCGCCATCTGCGCGTCGGTGGTGATGGTTTGCAGAAAGCCAAAACCCAGCAGATGCAAAGCCACCAGCGTGATGAGTGCCACGAAAGAAATCGTGACTGCCATGCCACCCCAGCGCAAGCCGCCAAAAAAGTAAGCAATAAGTGGCGGCACAACCAGCAATTGCACCGCAGGCGAAATCGCAGGGCCGCCAGATACACAGATGCCGAGGACGATGATGGTGAAAATCGTCAGAACACTGGTGATGCTGCAGAACATGTAGCGGCCCTCGGATCGCACTACGGCGAGCATGCCGATGAAAAGCAGCATCGTCGGCAGCAGAATCAGGCTGGCCCAGCGGACAGAGAGCGTCAGAAAAGGGGTCGCTAACACCATCACGTAGGAGATCACGGTGACGGCAACAAAGGACAGCATCGCTGCGATCAAGATACGACCGCGAAAGAAGGTGTCGGAATCCGTACGGAAGCTTGGATGGACGAAGTGATCCACGACCAAGGATAACAGGCTCCTCTTGACTTCCGCTTCTCGTGTCACAAGTTTTTCCTATAGAAACAGGCGGTTAACCTTGCACTCTACTCCACACTTCGAAATCGCGGCCAGATTCTACCCGTTATCTTAGATCACGTTCCATTGATTTTATGCATCGATTCTCGGGCAGGGGGGGGGGGGGGGGGGGGGGGGGGGGGGGGGGGGGGGGGGGGGGGGGG
>CAZAOQ010000260.1:0-2779 GCA_964486795.1 uncultured Rhodocyclaceae bacterium | reverse complement strand
CCGTTGCCGGTTTTCAAGACCGGTGCAATCGACCACTCTGCCACGCTTCCGGACGCAAGTTGAGCTGCGTTTTCAAGAGGTGTGCAGAATAGCGGAAATCATCTGATTGAGCAAAGCTGGTAGGGTTCCGCGCAAATGATTGAGTTTTGGGGTGGTCCGCCCCTTATAATGGATTCGACTTCATTTTGGTGCGGTGGCATGGGGCAGATATCCGTCGAGTTGAGCAAGCGATTGAGCAGCGCAGTCGAGCGCATGCCTGCGTTTCCGAAAAGTGTGCAGCGCATTCTGGAACTGACCCGGGATATCAACTGTCGCCCCAAAGATCTGGTTGCCGTGATCGAAAAGGACCCGGTCATCACGCTCAAGGTTCTCAAGATCATTAATTCGGCCTATTACGGATTGCCGAACAAAATCACGTCAATCAACCAGTCTGTGATCTATCTCGGCGTGAATACGCTCAAGAACCTCGCGCTGTCGTTCTCCACTATGGGCATGTTGCCGGCGCGCAATCCCGCGGGATTCGATGTCCAGCACTACCTAGTGTCTTCTTTGGTGACAGCCAACCTGACGCGCCTGGTTGCTGCCAAGTACGCGCCGGAGAACGACGCAACCGACTGTTATATCGCTGGCCTGCTGCATGACTTTGGCAAAGTGGTGTTTGCACTTAACATGGGAAAAGAGTTCAGGAGTGCGATGGAGGTCTCGATTACCGAGAAAATGTCGCTGCACAAGGCCGAGGAGTCCGTCATCGGGGCTGACCATACCTTGGTTGGTGCCATGCTGGTCAAGCGCTGGCAGTTCCCTGATCATCTGGTCGAATGCATCGCCAGCCACCACACTGTGCCGCACGTCTCATCCTTGGGTGAATGTCTGTTCGTTGCTGATCTGATCGCCGAAAAACTTAGTTATGATTCGTTGGGTAACATGAGTGCGGATGGTCCGCAGGCATTGCCGGAGCGCTTCGGTAATGATCTAGATGCCGTAATTGGCTCGCTCGGTGACGTGGCCAAGCTGGTTGAGGACGCGCGTCTGTTTACTCAGACAGGGAACCTGAAATGAAAGTCAAGTTCTGGGGGGTACGTGGATCCATTCCGTCCCCTGGGCCGCATACGGTACGCTACGGTGGTAATACTACCTGTATCGAAGTGCGCAGTGATCAAGGCAAGCTGATCGTTCTCGATGCTGGTACGGGTATCTTTGCCCTTGCTCAGAAGCTGTTGCGCGAACTGCCGGTCGAGGCGAATATTTTCATTTCGCATAGCCATTGGGATCACATCCATGGCCTGCCTTTCTTTACTCCACTGTTCATTCCAGGCAATAAGGTGCGCATTTACGGTGCTTTCGACCCGGTGACCGGCAATGGTGTCGAGCAGGTGATGGCCGTACAGTTGCAATACAGCTATTTCCCGGTGCGTGAAGCCGAGATGAAGGCGGCGATCGATTACAAAACCTTGTCAATCAGCGAAGCTGTCGAGGTCGGTGATGCGGTCATCACGGCGTCGCTGTTGAATCACCCCGTCATTGATTTCGGCTATCGCATTGACTGCAATGGCAAGTCTGTATTTTTCACGGGCGACCACGAGCCTTATTACAACATCTATGATCCTGAAGACGACGACTACGCCGGCTACCAGTCCTTGATGGAAGAAAAGCAGTCTGCGGTCGATGAAGCTATGCGCGGCGTCGATGTCTTGATTGTTGATACCTCCTACACGATGAAGGAGTATGACTCGAAGAAGGGCTGGGGCCACGGGCACTTCGATGCCTCGATTGCCATGGCGCTTCGGGTTGGCGCAAAGCAGCTCTACTGCACGCACCACGAGCCGACACGCAGTGACGAGGAACTTGAGGCAGTGTTCGCTGATGTCATGGCGCGGCATCGTTCCAGTTTGAGTGGCCTCACTGTGCATCTCGCACGCGAGGGTTTGGAAATCGAGCTGTGACCAAGCCTGTTTGTATCGTGCCTACGTTCACGGACTTGGGTTAACAGACGAGTCTACAAGTAAGAAATGCGGATCGATCCAGACGAATTCGAGCAGCACTACTTTCGGGCAGCGTATTTGTTTTCGCGCTTTACGGTGCCCTATATGCGTAGCATCTACCGTGAGTTTGGCGGTGACATGCTGCTCAACCTTGTCCTTGGCGAGATCGGCACGCGCAATGTCGGCTACTTCTTCGATGCCGAGAAGGACAGCGTCGCCTCGGAAAATGTTCTTACCGATGTTTCCGAGCACCAGCGTCTGATGCGTCCCTGCAATGCGCTGTCGATCAGTGAGGCCACTGGCATTCCCCGTGAGACCGTACGCCGCAAGATCGACATGCTGATCAAGAAGGGCTGGGTTTATAAGAACGAGAAGGGCCACATCTATCTGACCCCTGAAGTGGCCAAGCATTTTGAACATTTCCTCTTTAATTCAATCGAATCACTGTTGCCTTCGGCGCAGGCGCTGATTGACGTGCTCTCCAAGCTGCCGAAGGTGGATGACCACAAGGTGCGTTGAGTCAGTGCAAAGCACAGGGCGCACGGTGCAGTGCGCGGTGCGAGTGACTTGATGTGCTGAAGGTGTCGTTCGTACCCAATATGAGGAAACACCTGTTGCTACAGAAAGGGTGCGTGTTAGCATGCCGCGAGTCTTTTCAGGATCTCGCTTCGAGGTCCTGGGCAAGCGCAAATCCATATGGTCGGATCGAGATTCGGCCGGCCCGTCAAATAAGATCAGGGGAGTTCCAGTGAAAGTTAACTATTCATCTGCTGCGACAGTAGAGCAACTGTTGGACG
>CAZAOQ010000259.1:0-2785 GCA_964486795.1 uncultured Rhodocyclaceae bacterium | reverse complement strand
GGCAATGATGGCAACCGGCGGTGTCAGCGTCCCGAATGCCTCGCAGGCGGTGATTGCCAGGGTGTAGGGCTCTTCACCCGTGGAAGCGGCCGAACACCAGATGCGCAACGGGTTGGCCGTGCTGGCCTGACCACCAATTTTTTGCAGGTGCTCGCAGAGAATATCGAAGTGGTGGGCTTCGCGGAAGAAAGAGGTCAGGTTGGTTGTCAGTGCGTTGACGAACACCTCCATCTCGGCCGGGTTGCCGCGCTCCAGTTCTGCCAGATAGATGGCAAAATTTGGGTAATTGCGTGCCCGCAGTCGCCGTGTCAGGCGGCTGTAGACCATGTTCTGCTTGACCGGTGCGAGTGAAATACCGGCATGCTGATAGATCAGCTTGCGTATGCGCTCGAAGTCCGCCTCAGTGAAGTCAAATTCACGTGAAGGGTTATCGGCGTCGGCATCGTGTGATTCGCTCGTCATGGATGGCATGCTCGATCTGGCGGGGTTCAGAACTCGCCCCATTCGTCCTCCGGACTCTCGGGGGGCAGCAGCCCGAGCTTACGCCCCGCACTTTGACCGTGCGCCGGCCGTGACCTGCTTGCAGACGACGCCAGGCGCGGTGCCGGTGGGGCTGCCACCACACGTGTCACGCTGTGTCCCTCATCCAGCTTGAACATGCCGACAGATTGCATCAGGCTGCGTGCCTGTTCGCGGAGGCTTTCCGAAGCCGCCGCGGCTTCTTCGACGAGGGCGGCATTCTGCTGCGTGACCTCATCCATCTGGTTGATAGCCTGGGCAACCTGCTCAATGCCGTTACTCTGGGCGTGACTGGCGTCGGCAATCTGGGTGACGAGGGTGGCCACATCATGGAAGCTGCTGACCACCTCATCCATGGTTTTTCCGGCGAGCTCGACGAGCTCGGCACCGTCTTCAACCTTGTCCACCGATTCGTCGATCAACGCCTTGATTTCCTTCGCCGCTGTCGCGCTGCGCTGAGCGAGTTGACGTACTTCGGTTGCCACGACCGCGAAGCCACGGCCCTGTTCACCGGCCCGTGCGGCTTCAACTGCCGCATTCAGCGCGAGAATGTTGGTCTGGAAAGCGATGCTGTCGATGACACCGATGATGTCGGCAATTTTCTTCGAGCTGCCTTGAATGTCGCTCATGGTGCTGACGACACGTTTGACCATGTCGCCACCCTTGCTCGCTACCTCGTTTGACTTGCGGGCCAGCGCGTTGGCCTGGGTGGCATTGTCGGCGTTGTGTTTAACGGTTTCATTGAGCTGGGCCATGCTTGAAGAAGTCTCTTCGAGACTGCTCGCCTGTTCCTCGGTGCGCGCTGAAAGATCCAGATTGCCCGCAGCGATTTCCTGCGCTGCCGTATTGATGGATTCGGTGGCGTTCTTGATGCGGCTGACTACTTCGCGCAGACGTGCCACGGTGGTGTTGGTGTCGTCCTTGAGTTGACCGAAAATTCCTTCGTAGTCTGCATCGATCTGCTGGGTGAGGTCGCCGCGTGCCACCGTCTTGAGCACACGGGCGACGTCCTGCAAGCCATTCGAGGTGACCTCGGCCAGCCGGTTGAGTCCCTCGGCCAGCTGACGCACGAAGCCCTCCTTGCCTTCGAGTGTCAGACGCTTTTCAAAATCGCCGCGCTGTGCGGCTTCGACGACATCCGCCAGCTCGCCTTCGACCAATACTTCGGCGGTGCGATCGAGCCATTCGGCGACTGCCCCCAAGCGCTCGCCACGCTCACTGAGTACCGGGCTGGCAGAGATGCGCAGATGCCGGCCGCCGATCTCGAAATTCGATACGTGGGTACTTTTGAGCTTCTCCAGCAGGCCAGCCTGATGCATCGGGTTCTTGTGATAGATATCGATGCTGGTACCGATCATCTTGTCAGCGTCGAAATTCGGCAACTGCTTGCGGATGTCGGCTTCGGCACCCTTGAGAATGCGCTGCACCGCGCGGTTGGCATAGATGATGTTGCGCTCACTGTTAGCGATCATCACACCGGTGCTGACATTGTCGAGCGCGACCTTGATGCGTAGTGACTCTTCGGCCACCCGCTTGTTCTCGGCCAGTTCAAAACCGAGGCGGGTGAGGATGGTTTGCAAACCCTGCATGACTTTGCCGATTTCGTCATTGCGTACCACATCAATACGCGTCGAATAATCGCCGCTGGAAATCGCACGGAAGGTTTGTAAAGCCTGATCGAGCGGCGCGTTGACGCGCCGGATCAGCCAATAAATGGTGGCGACGAGGATCAGTACCGCGAGCAGCGAAGCCAGAGCGAGGGCACGCTGAAATTCGCGGGCAAAACCCTGAATTTCTTCAATATAGGTGCCGCCACCGATGACCCAGTTCCAGTCGGCATACTGGTCATACACTGTCAGCTTGCCGCGCGGTGAGCTTTCGCCGAGTTCGGTATTCATCCAGGGGTAGCGGATCGTGCCCTGCTTCTTGTCCAGCATCTCCCGGATGAACTCGTGGCCATCGGCGTCTTTCGCGCCGAGGATGTTCTGGCCCTCCTTGGAGGGGTGGACGATCAGGGTCCCCAGTCCATTACCAGGACGTGAATCGAGTACAAAGAAGTAGCCAGTGCTGCCGACCTTGACCATTCTGATCTGTTGTTTCAGTGCGGCCACTTCCTGACTGACGTCGAGCCCGATGAATACCAAGCCTATCGTTCGTCCAGACTTGTCCTTGATTGGTGTGTAGGCGGTGTAGTAGTCCTTGTTGAACATTTGCACCTTGCCGGAAAATGGCTCACCGGCCATCACTTTTGCATAGGCGGGGTGTT
>CAZAOQ010000258.1:606-2851 GCA_964486795.1 uncultured Rhodocyclaceae bacterium | reverse complement strand
GAATGGCGCGGCAAAACCGGGGTGACGCTGCACGAAAGCGCAGCCGACGTTGCACGACATGCCGATCTCGTCATCACCATGGTGGCGGACGCCGCCGACGTCGAGCAAGTCACCCTCGGCAGCGGCGGGATTGCTGAGGGAATGCAGGCAGGGCGGATCGTCATCGATATGAGCACCATCGCCCCGACGGCCGCACGCAGCATCGGCGTGCGGTTGGCGGCACACGGCATCGAGTTTCTCGATGCGCCGGTATCCGGCGGTGAACTCGGCGCCATCAATGCGACGCTGACCATCATGGTCGGCGGCAAGCCAGAGGTCTTCGAGCAGATGCGGCCGGTGCTGGAATGCCTCGGTCACAGCGTCACCCTGATCGGCCCGAGCGGTGCCGGCCAAGTGGCCAAAGCCTGCAACCAGATACTCACCGGCAGCGGCGTGGCGGCGGTGGCGGAAGCACTCAACTTCGCCCGCGCCAGCGGCGTCGATCCGGCCCACGTGCGCGAAGCACTGCTCGGCGGATTCGCCTCCAGCCGCATCCTGGAGAATCATGGCCAGCGCATGCTCGAGCGCAACTTCGCACCCGGCTTCAAGGCATGGATGCACCAGAAAGATCTGCGCATTGTCATGGAGGAAGCGCAGCGCATGGGACTGGTGCTGCCCGGTGCGGCGGTGACGATGCAGATGTTCAACGATTTGGTCGGCAGTGGCAGCGGCGAGGAGGATTCGATTGCCATGTTGAAACTGCTGGAACGGTTGAGCGGCATTGCGCCGGAGCCGGAATAATTCAGGCACCCCTCTGAAGAACCGCACCAATGCTTGTTCTCCGGGCGGCGATGCGCCAAGATGCCCGTGGATATTGGCTCTCAGCCATGCGCCAAAAATCAGTTGCAACCTGCCACCGCCTGCCGCCTTGATTCCGCTGCCTCACTCCGGTAAGGTGCCCGCCCTTGTTCGACCATCTGGAAACTGCCCCACACCTGACCATGCTGCCTCCCATTCCTGACCGCATCGCCGCCGAACTCAACGCCCGCCCGCAACAAGTGGCCGCCGCCATCACCCTGCTCGACGAGGGTGCGACCGTGCCCTTCATCTCGCGCTATCGCAAGGAAGCCACCGGCGGACTCGATGACACCCAGATGCGTATGCTTGAGGAACGCCTCGGCTATTTGCGCGAACTGGAGGAACGCCGCAGCGCGGTCATTGCCAGCATTGAGGAACAGGGCAAACTGACGGATGAACTGCGCATCGGCATCCTCGGTGCTGAAACCAAGCAGCGCCTCGAAGACCTCTATCTGCCCTACAAACAAAAGCGCCGCACCAAGGCGCAGATTGCCCGCGAGGCCGGCCTGGAGCCGCTTGCAGATGCGCTGATGAACGATCCGATGCTGACGCCGGATGTCGAGGCGGCCGCATATGTCGATGTCGACAAGGGCGTGGCCGACGTCAAGGCGGCGCTCGATGGCGCGCGGCAGATTCTCATGGAACGCTTCGCCGAAGACGCCGGCCTGCTCGGCACCCTGCGCGAAACCCTGCAAACCGAGGGCATCATGGTGTCGACCTTGGTCGACGGCAAAGAAGAAGCTGGCGCCAAGTTCCGCGACTACTTCGACTATTCCGAACCGATCAAAGAGATCCCCTCGCATCGCGCTCTGGCGCTGTTCCGTGGCCGCAACGAAGACATGCTGCGCCTCGCCCTCAAGATGCCCGATGAATTACTTGATCCGCCGCAGGGCAGCCCGTGCGAACGCCGTGTCGCGACACACTTTGGCATCCGCGACGAGAAGCGCCCGGCCGACCGCTGGCTGATGGAAACGGCGCGCTGGGCATGGATGGTGAAGATTTCGCTGCACCTCGAACTTGAACTGATGAACGCCCTGCGCGAACGTTCCGAGGAAGAGGCGATTCGCGTCTTCGCTCGTAACCTGCACGACCTGCTGCTCGCCGCACCGGCTGGGCCGTTGGCGACGATGGGACTCGACCCCGGTATTCGTACCGGCGTTAAGGTCGCCGTCGTCGATGCCACCGGCAAGGTGCTCGACACCGCCACCGTCTACCCGCACGAACCGCGCCGCGACTGGGACGGTGCGCTGCATACACTGGCGCTGCTGGCGAAGAAACATCATGTCGATCTGATCAGCATCGGCAATGGCACCGCCTCGCGCGAGACCGACAAGCTCGCCGGCGACCTGATCAAGCAGCTCCCCGAATTGAAGATCAGCAAAATCGTCGTCTCCGAAGCCGGCGCCTC
>CAZAOQ010000258.1:0-596 GCA_964486795.1 uncultured Rhodocyclaceae bacterium | reverse complement strand
CCTCGGTGTATTCCGCCTCGGAACTGGCAGCGCGCGAGTTCCCCGATCTCGACGTCAGCCTGCGTGGCGCCGTCTCCATCGCACGGCGTTTGCAGGACCCGCTTGCCGAGCTCGTGAAGATCGATCCAAAGTCGATCGGCGTCGGCCAGTATCAGCACGATGTCTCGCAGACCCATCTGGCGCGCTCGCTCGACGCCGTGGTGGAAGATTGCGTGAATGCCGTCGGCGTCGATGTGAATACCGCCTCGGCGCCGCTGCTGACGCGCATCTCCGGACTCAACGCCGGACTGGCCGCCAACATTGTCAGCTACCGCGATGCCAACGGCCCCTTCCCGAGCCGCGAGGCGCTGAAGAAGGTGCCGCGTCTGGGTGACAAGACCTTCGAACAGGCCGCCGGTTTCCTGCGCATCAATCGCCGTGGCGAAGACAGCCACCCGCTTGACGCCTCCAGCGTGCATCCGGAAGCCTATCCGCTGGTCGAGCGCATCCTCGCTGATATCAAGAAGGGCATTCGTGACGTGATCGGTGATGGCCGGCTGCTGAAGACCATCGATGCGCGCAAATACACCGACGAGAAATTCGGTCTGCCGACGGTG
>CAZAOQ010000257.1:0-2865 GCA_964486795.1 uncultured Rhodocyclaceae bacterium | reverse complement strand
CCCATCACCTTGCCTACGTTATCTATACCTCGGGGTCGACTGGCAAGCCTAAGGGGGTGATGCTCGAGCATCGGGGTATCGTGAATTTGGTCGTTGCGCTGAATCAACGCTACCTGCCGCGCGAGATGAACGCGGCGCAAGGGAATGGCGGGATTCCGCGCCTGCTGCAATTTGCGACGATCAGCTTCGACATGTCGGTCGAGGAAATCTTCGGCGCGCTGTGCAGCGGCTTCACCCTGGTCGTGCGCAGCGACGCATGGATCGCCGATGCACCGACCTTCTGGCGTCACTGTGCCGATGCCGGCCTGACGATCCTCAATCTGCCGACGGCCTTCTGGCATCAGCTGGCGATGGATGCGCATGCCGAAATCCCCTCCTGCATACGCCAGATCTTCATCGGTGGCGAGCAGGTGAATGCCGAAGTCGTCGGCCGCTGGTTCCAGCGCAGCGGACATTTGCCGCTGCTGCTGAATGCCTACGGGCCGACCGAGGCTTCGGTGAATGCGACGGTCAGCACCATTACCGCGACCACTGATGCGGCAAGCCTGATCGGCACGCCGATCGCCAACACGCGCATCTACATACTCGATGCGCGTGGACAGCCAGTGCCACTCGGCGTGCCGGGTGAAATCTTCATTGGCGGCACCGGTGTGGCACGCGGTTATTTCAATCGGCCAGAACTGACGGCGGAGCGCTTCGTCGCTGATCCCTTCAGTAGCGTTGCCGATGCGCGCATGTACAAGACCGGCGACCTTGGCCGCTGGAAGTCTGACGGCAGTGTCGAGTATCTCGGCCGCAACGACTTCCAGGTGAAGATTCGCGGCTTCCGTATCGAGCTTGGTGAAATCGAGGCGCAGTTGAGTCGCGGCGAGCGCGTCCGCGAAGCCGTGGTCGTCGCACGCGAGGACCGTGTCGGCGACCGGCGTCTCGTCGCCTATCTGACATTGAGGGCGGGCGATGGGCGTGGCGAAACAGAGGATGACGTCATCGAGGCGCTGCGCGTGCAACTCAAGGCGGAGCTGCCGGATTACATGGTGCCCGGCGCCTTCGTTACGCTCGACGCCATGCCGCTGCTGCCGAATGGCAAGCTGAATCGCGGTGCGCTACCAGCCCCCGAGATGAGTGCCTATCGGACGCAAACTTTTGCCGCGCCGCAGGGGGAAGTCGAGGAAACGCTGGCCGCCGTCTGGCAGGATGTTCTGCGGGTCGAGCGCGTCGGACGCCATGACAACTTCTTCGACCTCGGTGGTCATTCGCTGTTGATCGTGCAACTCGTCGAGCGGCTGCGCCGGGCTGGCCTGCACGCAGAGGTGCGCAGCGTCTTCCAGCACCCGACACTCGAGGCCTTGGCGATGGCAGTGGCGCTGGCTGCGGCGGGCGGGGCAGGGCGCGAGCCGGACTTTGTCGTGCCACCCAACCGGATTCCGCAAGGCTGCGCGGCGATCACGCCGGACATGCTGCCGCTCGTCGAGCTTACGCAGGGACAGATCGATCACATCGTGCAGATCGTGCCGGGTGGCGCGGCTAATATCCAGGACATCTATCCGCTGGCCCCCTTGCAGGAAGGCATCCTCTTTCACCATATGCTCAGTGAGGAGGGCGACGCCTACATCCTGCCGATGCTGATGGCGTTGGAGACGCGCGACAAGCTTGATGTCTTCGTCGACGCACTGAAGGCCGTCGTTGCGCGCCATGACATCCTGCGCAGCGCGGTGGTCTGGCAGGGGCTCGATACGCCGGTGCAGGTCGTGCATCGCGCGGTCGAGCTGGCCATCGAGCCGCTTGCGCTTGATCCTCAGCAGGCGGTCCTTGAACAGCTCAAGATACACATGACGCCGCAGCGTTTGCGCATGGATCTCCAGCGCGCGCCGCTGATCCGTCTGCAACTTGCGCAGGATGCCCATTCGCCCCGTTGCTGGCTGCTGCTGCAACTGCATCACCTGATCAGCGATCACGTCTCGCTCGAACTGGCGATTGAAGAAGTCATGGCCAGCCTCGGCGGTCAGGCAGACCGGCTGCCGCCGCCGGTGCCGTATCGCGGCTTCGTTGCTCAGGTTCTGGCGCAATATGACCGCGACGCGGCCGAAGAATTTTTCCGTGCGCGTCTCGCCGATATCGACGAACCCACCGCACCATTCGGCCTGCTCGATGTGCATGGTGACGGTAGCACGGTCGAGGAAGCGCAGCAGGATGTCGATGCCGCACTCGGCCGGCGCACCATCGAAATTGCGCGACACCTGCAAGTCAGCACAGCCACGCTGTTCCATACGGCATGGGCATTGGTCGTCGCACGGACCAGCAATCGCGATGACGTCGTCTTCGGCAGCATTCTCTCGGGTCGCCTGCAAGGGACGGCGGGAGCTGATCGCGTGCTCGGCATGTTCATCAACACACTGCCCATGCGCTTCGACCTGCGCGGACGCAGTGCGCGGGTGATGGTCGAGCATGTGCATCGCGAACTCATCGAACTGCTCGGGCACGAACAGGCCTCATTGGCGCTGGCACAGCGTTGCAGCAGCGTTCCGGCTTCGATGGCCTTGTTCAGCGCGGTACTCAACTACCGGCACACGGCACCGACACCGCAGGTCGCTTATTCCGGCATTGAAGTGCTCGCCAGTCAGGAGCGCACTAACTATCCTTTCGTCATTTCCGTTGACGATCTGGGTGACCGTTTCTCGCTGGTTGCACAGACCGAGCGAAGCATCGCTCCGGCGCGCGTCACTGCCTATCTGCATGCAGCGCTCGAATCGCTCGTCGATGCGCTGGAGCGTGCACCCGAAACGCCGATGCTGGAACTTGGCATCCTCCCGGCCCAAGAACGCCATCACCTCCTAGAAGAACTAAACGCCACCCGCACTGAATACC
>CAZAOQ010000256.1:0-2918 GCA_964486795.1 uncultured Rhodocyclaceae bacterium | reverse complement strand
TCGACCGGAGCACCACGTGGACCGTGATTGGGGCCGCCGTAATAGACCCGCCAATGCAATTGCGCGTAGCCACCGGCGAGATGGAGTGCCTTCCAGGGGGCCTCAACAGGCTCCTGATTGCCCTGCCACTTCTTGAATTGGTAGGGTTCCCAGGCATGGTAGATGATGACTTCACCAGGTGCGGTGATCGTCGAAACCTTGACCATGCATTCGCAAGTGCCGTGATCGTTGAAAACGCGCACGATGTCGCCATCCTTGATGCCACGCTTCGTCGCTTCCAACGGACTCAACCAGCAGGCCGGCTGGCCACGTTGCAGACGCAGCAGCAATTTGACATCGCGCCAGACGGCATGAATGCTCCAGCGGTTGTGGCCGCCATACATGCGCAGCGGAAACTTGCTGTTGGCATGCGGTGAGGGCTTCCAGACCGGCAACGATTCGCCACCCTCGATGAACCAAGGATGATCGATGTAGAACTGCTGACGACCGGTCATGGTTGGCCAAGCGATCTTCTTGTCGACGAAATCCTTGTGTGGCCAGTAAGTGTCCTTCGGGTCGTAGGGCGAATAGTTCTGGTCGATCAGCGACGGCCGGCCCGTACCGATCACCGGCACGGCGCCCATCTCCAGCGCTTCACGACCCGTATTGGCACCGACGCTGGGACTATTGGAAAAAATCGCATCCATCAGCCGGACCGGATCTTCGGGGTCGGTGGGATCGTATTTGCCATAGTGGGTATGCACGTCATAGACTGTCGTCAGATCGAATGGCTTGTCGTGCAGCCCCTTCACCAACCTGACCCCACGCGCCTTGGCACGCTCGGCGACGTACTTGCTGAGGAGGCCGAAGGTTTCCCAGTCTGACTTGGACTCACCCAGCGGCTCGGTCGCCTTGTCCGAGCAGATGATGTAGGGCACATAGGTCTGTGCGTACTTGATGCCGTATTTCTCGTAATAAGCGGCGACCGGCAGCACGTAGTCAGAAAACAGACTGGAGGTGCTCATGCGGAAATTTACCGAAACCACCAGCTCGAGCTTCGGCCAGAGCTTTTCCTTGGCGATCTGTGGCGATGGCCAGCGGCGCAGTGGATTGCCCCCCGTAAAGATGTAGGCGCGCGGCTCGCGGCCGACCGGTGGATGCACCTTGGACCAGCCTTTTTCGATCGACTCACGCACATACTCACTGAGGTGACGCGGCAGCGCCTGGTCCTGAAGATGCGGCTGGTCCCACATTTCCTTGTAGCCGCCATGCAGGTAAAGGAACAGTAGCGCCGGTGTATGGCCTTCCTTGTCGCTGTATTCGGTGAACAGGCCCTCATAATCTCGTGGCGAAAGGCCGCGGATCGCCTTGGGAATGATCTTGACCATGTCGCCCAGCGGCACGGTGCTGTCGGCCATCTGATCGAGGCCGTCCATCGCCCACCAGGAAGAAATGCGGTAACCGCCACCCGCCTGGCCTTGATTGCCGGTGAGATTCATCAACAGGATGAAGGAGCGCTGATAGAGGTCGCTGTGATAGTGCTTGCAGGCACCATACGACGCAATGATCATCGCACGCGGCGCAGCGGCCATTTCGCGGGCAAAGGTACGGATCAGGTTGGCATTGAGCCCGGTGATCTTGGCTGACTGCTCCGGCGTGTACTCCTTATCGAGCTTGGCGCGAATCATGTCGAACACCGTCTGCACCTCGATGCTCGATCCATCGGCCAACTTGACACTGAAGGTGCCCGATAGCGCCGGCTTGATGTTGCCCAGATCCATGATGCGGCCACCATCCCCATCGCCCTCGCAGCCCGGCGCAATGACGATGGCCTTCTTCATCTCGTCCCACAGATACATCGCATTGTCGGCACCACCCTTAACGACATCGCTCTGGCGCAGAAAGCGCTGATCGTCCTTGCGTACCAGGAAAGGGAAGTCGGTCTGCTGAAGGACATAGTCCTTCTTGTACAGGTTCTCCGAGATCATCACCTGGGCGCAGGCCAGACCCAACGCAGCATCAGTCTCCGGCTTGATGTTGATCCACAGGTCGGCATGCACCGTGGACGGGCTCATGTCCGGTGCCACGACGACCAGCTTGGCGCCACGGTAGCGTGCCTCGTGCAGGAAGTGCGCTTCTGGAATCCGCGTGTAAATCGGGTTACCGACCCAGATGACAATGAAGTCGGAGCGAAACCAGTCGTCCGACGTGCCTTCGCAGTTGTAGAGCCCCCAGGTCTGGATCACTCCCAGTGGCATGTCGCCAACACCTGACCAAGAATCGAGATGCGTCGCCTGGATCGCACTGGCGAAGCGAACATCACCCGCGGTCTCCGGCCCGTAACCGACATTGGTGGTGTCGTCGAAGATGATTGACTCGGTACCGTCACGCGCGGCGATATCGACGAGTTTGTCGGCGATCTCGGTGAGTATCTCGTGCCAGGAAAGTCGCTTCCACTTACCCTCGCCCCGCTCACCAACCCGCTTCAGCGGATACTTGACGCGTGCCTCGGAGAGCTGCAGTTGGGTGTAACAAGCACCCTTCTGGCAGCCACGCGGATTGAAGTCGGGCACGTCGGCACGATGCGGCTCATAGATTGCCGCCTGTTCCTCGCGCCAGGCGATACCATCACGCACATAAACGTCCCACGAGCAGGCGGCGCAGCAGTTGGCACGCGTGTGCGTACCCTTCACGACCTTGTCCCACTTCCACTTCTCACGCCAGATATCGGAGTAATCGTTGTACTTGATCTTCCTTGCGGGGACCTTCGGCGCTTTGACGCCCGCGGGATACACCACGGGCTTTTTCGGCCGCAGGCTATACAGACCAATGCCTGCGGCAACAGCCGCGGACCCGGCAATAAAATGACGACGCGATACCTGCATGACTCTCCCTCCAGCTTTTATAGTTGCTTTTACCCGGCCTGTCGATTCGACCGG
>CAZAOQ010000255.1:0-2919 GCA_964486795.1 uncultured Rhodocyclaceae bacterium | reverse complement strand
GCGCAAAGCGTCGTCTACCTCTGCAACGATCCGCATCTTCAGCGCGAAGTCGCGATCAAGACATTGCATTTCTCGGAGGCTGATCCGCGCCTCAATGCGCTCTTGCTCGATGAGGCGCGCACTGTCAGCAAACTGAAGCATCCTCATATCGTGCCGATCTTCGAGGCAGGCGAGCAGGATGGCGATCCCTATCTGGTCTTCGAGTATGTGGCCGGCGAAAGCCTGGCGGAGTTTCTCGGTAAACAGGTCATCGAAGCGCTGCGGGTCGCAGAACTTGTCGTCGCCGTGCTCGATGCACTTGCTGAGGCGCATGCGCACGGCATCATCCATCGCGATCTGAAGCCCTCCAATATCATCATCGATGACAAGGGGGCGCCGCGTGTGATGGATTTCGGCATTGCCGTGCGGGTCAGTGAGGAAGGTCGGGTGCCGCTGGGCAATGCGCTGATGGGCACGCCACCCTATCTGGCGCCGGAGTATGTGCGCGACCGGATCGTTAATGAGCGGACGGATCTATATGCAGTCGGCTTGATTCTGATCGAAATGCTGACCGGACGTCGTGCGCGGCAGGCTGCAAACCTGCAGGCGATGCTGTCGATGATCGTCGAAACTCCCGTTCAGATACCGAAGAATTTCACGATCGACGAGCGGCTGGGAGCCATCATCCTCCGAGCCGTTGCTCAAGACCCTGAACTGCGCTTCGAGAGCGCCGTTCAGATGGGCGCTGCATTGCGTGAATATATGACACCTGCTTTGCCGGAGGAGGGTTCTGTCGAAGGGCGGCCGCCTCTGGGCGGCGACGCAGCCGTGGATTTTCTGCTGCGGCGCATGCGTCACAAGTCCGACTTCCCGGCGCTCTCCGACTCGGTGTCGGCAATCAACCGTCTGACCAATTCAGACAAGGACAGTATCAACAAGCTCTCCAATTCGATTCTCAAGGACTATGCGCTGACGACCAAGATTCTGCGCATCGTCAATTCACCCTGCTATCGGCAAGCTGGTGGTGGCACGATCAGCACCGTTTCGCGGGCCGTGATCGTGCTGGGGTTCGACGCCATCCGCAGCGTCGCGCTGACGGTGATGATGTTCGAGCACCTGCAGAACAAGGCGAATGCCACACAGATCAAGGAAGCTTTTCTGCGTGCCAACCTGTCCGGTCTGCTCGGTCGCGACATCGGCCAGAAGCTGATGCCGCGCGATGCTGAGGAAGTCTTCATCTGCTCGATGTTTCACAGCCTCGGTCGCTTGCTGGTGCAATACTATTTCCCCGACGAGGTCGAGGAAATGCGGCGCCTGATGTTACAGCGGAAGTGCAGCGATGACGCGGCAGTGCATCAGGTCCTCGGCATCTCCTTTGAGGATCTCGGTGCAGCGATCGCGAAGCATTGGGGCTTCCCGACCACCGTGGTGAATAGCATGCGGCGCATTCCGCCGGGGGACGTCAAGAAGCCGGGATCGCGCGACGATGTCCTGCACATGGTGGCGAGTTTTTCCAACGAGCTGTGCGACAGCATTGCCAACACCCCCCCCGCAGAGCGTTTCAAGGTTCTCAAACAGATTTCCGAGCGATACGCCGCTGGCGTATCTTTTTCAGACGAGCAGTTCAAGGTTCTGATGCAGCGCGCGCTTGAGGAGCTCAATCAGATGGCCTCAAGTCTTCATGTCAATTTGAAGCAGAGTCCATTTGCGCGGCAGGCGCAAGGATGGGCTGGCGGCGTGGAGACCGTCAGCGCTGAGCCGCCTCGCACGGCACTTGACGTTGATACTGATATGTTGCAGACGGTGCTGGCCGGAAACGAGTCGCAGGGCCGGACAGAAGCTGCCGACGATCGGCGGGCGGAGAGCGTTGGCGAGCTTTCTCCTGACGTTCAGGCCACGCTGGCCGCCGGCATACAGGACATCAGTAATTCACTGGTGGACGAATTTTCGCTCAACGACCTGTTGCGCATCATTCTTGAAACAATGTACCGCGCGATGGGTTTTGATCGGGTGCTGCTCTGCCTGCGCGACGTGAAGAGCAATCAGATGGTCGGTCGCTTCGGCTTCGGCACTGATACCAGTGAAATCGTGCGGAATTTCCGCTTTTCGCTGAAGGGAGAAAATGATGTATTCGCCGTGGCGGCACTCAAGGGTGTCGATCTGATCATCACCGACATCAACGATCCGAAGATCTTCGAGCGTATTCCCGAATGGTATCGGAGCAAGGTTCAAGCGGAGACCTTCGTGCTGTTCCCCTTGATGTTGAAGGGCGTGGTGGTTGCCATGATCTACTGCGACAAGCGTAAGGCGGGCGATATCGTGATTCCGCCGAATGAGCTGACCCTGCTCCGGACGTTGCGCAATCAGGCCGTGCTGGCTATCAAACAGACAAGCTGAGACAAGCGAGATGAGCAAAGCCTTTGTTCGCGAAGATGCGGCCGATGATGATGAGGACTTGCCCTCTGGTGCACCGTCGCTGCCGGCGGGCGCCGCCAACTACATGACGCAGACGGGCTACCAGCGTTTGCGCCAGGAGTTCGAACAGCTCGTCAGGACAGAACGACCGGCGCTGGTGCAGGTTGTCTCCTGGGCTGCTGGTAATGGCGACCGTTCCGAAAATGGCGATTACATCTACGGCAAGAAGCGTCTGCGCGAGATTGACCGGCGTATTCGCTATCTCTCCAAACGGCTCGACAATGCGGTGGTCGTCGATCCCAAAGCGCAGGAGAATCTCGAACAGGTCTTCTTCGGTGCAACCGTCACCATCACAGAGTTTGGCGATGATGGTGAGCGCAGTGCGACCTATCAGATCGTCGGCATCGACGAGGCCGACGCCGGCGCCGGTCGTATCAGCTGGGTGTCGCCGCTGGCGCGTGCGCTGATGAAAGCGCACGAGGGCGATGTGGTGCGCTTCCAGAGTCCGGCTGGCATCCGTGAGAT
>CAZAOQ010000254.1:0-2931 GCA_964486795.1 uncultured Rhodocyclaceae bacterium | reverse complement strand
GGCCGGAATCGAACCGGCACGCCTTGCGGCAACGGTGTTTGAGACCGTCGCGTCTACCTATTCCGCCACCCGGGCAGGTGTTGCCGGCAATTTCCACGATTTCCAGTTTCGAAAATTTCGCGTTCCGGCGCTTGGGAGTACCGCGACTCGCATAAAATGGCGGCCGCGCAACTTCACATTACTGCAAAGAGCTGCGCATTATCCGCGATTCTCGGCAAGGCTTCAACTCCCATGCAATCCAACGACACAATAAGTACTTCCCTGGACCACTCACTGGCACAACTCTGCCTCGGCGATTTTGATTACGCGCTGCCGCCCGAACTGATCGCCCAGCAGCCGCTAGCCGAGCGCAGCGCCAGCCGGTTGCTGGTCGTGGACGAGACGCACCGCGAAGATCGCTCGATTGCCGATCTCGCCAAATTGCTGCGTCCCGGTGACCTTGTGGTGATGAACGACACGCGGGTGCTCCACGCGCGCCTGTATGGCGTCAAGGACAGCGGTGGCAAGATCGAGGTGCTGGTTGAGCGCGTCACCGACGAACACGAGGTGCTGGCGCAAATACGTGCGAGCAAGCCGCCAAAACCCGGCAGCGTGCTGCATCTCGAAGGCGCGCTCAAAGCGGAAGTGCTGGCGCGCGCGGGCGAGTTCTACCACCTGCGCTTCCCTCATGACGACAATGTCATCGATCTGCTCGAACGCCACGGCCGTCTGCCGCTGCCACCCTACATCGACCGCAGCGCCGCAGAGCATGATGAGTCGCGCTACCAGACAGTATTTGCACGTGAGCATGGCTCAGTGGCTGCGCCGACTGCCGGCCTGCATTTCGACGATGCGCTGATCGCCGCCGTGCAGGCGCGCGGCTGCCGCATCGCCTATGTGACACTGCACGTCGGTGCCGGCACCTTCCAGCCGGTACGCACGGAAAATCTCGCCGAACACCAGATGCATCGCGAGCGCTATATCCTACCCGAGACCACGGTCCAGGCCATTGAGGAGACACGCCGCGCTGGTGGCAGCATCATTGCCGTCGGTACGACGACGCTGCGCACCCTCGAATCGGCGGCACGCAATGAAACCGGGCGGCTGCAGGCTGGTGCCGGCGAGACCGAACTGTTCATCCTGCCCGGTTTCCGTTTCCGCGTTGTCGATCGACTCCTGACAAATTTCCATCTACCTCGCTCGACACTGCTGATGCTGGTCTCGGCCTTTGCCGGCATCGACGCCATCCGTCATGCCTACGCACATGCCATTGAGCAGCGCTACCGTTTCTTCAGCTACGGCGACGCCATGCTGCTGACGCGGACGGTCACCACTCCCCCTGCCCCACCGGACGCCTCATGAACTTCGAACTCCTCACACGCGATGGCGCAGCACGCCGTGGCCGACTAACATTGGCCCACGGCACGCTCGACACACCAGCCTTCATGCCGGTCGGCACCTATGGTACCGTCAAGGCGATGGCGCCCAACGAGATCCATGAGATCGGCGCGCAGATCGTCCTCGGCAACACCTTCCACCTCTGGCTGCGCCCCGGCACCGAAATCATCGCCGCGCATGGCGGGCTGCATCGTTTCATGGGCTGGGACGGACCAATCCTCACCGATTCTGGCGGCTTCCAGGTTTTCTCCCTCGGCGCACTGCGCAAGATTACCGAAGAGGGCGTCAAGTTCGCCTCGCCGATCAACGGCGATCGACTGTTCCTGACGCCCGAGGAATCAATGCGCATCCAGCATGTGCTGAACTCCGACATCGCGATGATTTTCGACGAATGCACGCCCTACCCAGCCGAACACCAGCAAGCGGAAACCTCCATGCGCCTTTCGCTGCGCTGGGCACAGCGCTCGCGTGACGAGCACCGCCGCCTCGGCAACCAGAACGCGCTATTTGGCATCGTTCAGGGTGGCATGTACGAAGACCTGCGCGACATCTCTCTGGCGGGTCTCAACGAACTGGATTTCGACGGCTACGCCATCGGCGGTCTTTCGGTCGGCGAACCCAAGGAGGAAATGGCGCGCATCCTCGCCCACACCGCACCGCGCCTGCCCGAGCACAAACCGCGCTATCTCATGGGTGTGGGCACGCCAGAAGACCTGGTCTTTTCCGTCGGCCAGGGGATCGACATGTTCGACTGCGTCATGCCGACGCGCAACGCGCGCAATGGTTGGCTGTTTACGCGCCATGGCGATGTGAAGATCAAAAACGCGCAGTACAAGAGCGACCTGAACCCGCTCGACGAGACCTGTACCTGCTACACCTGCCGCCACTTCACACGCGCTTACCTGCACCATCTGCACCGCACCGGCGAAATCCTTGGGGCGCGGCTCAATACACTGCACAACCTGTTCTATTACCAGACGCTGATGCGCGAGCTGCGCAAGTCCATCGAGACCGGGACCCATACCGACTACGTCAGCCGATTCCGCCGGGAACGCGCCGGTGGCTGATATAATCAGCCGTTTACATCATTCTTTCGGAGACTGAAGTGTTGATTTCCAATGCATACGCCCAAGCGGCCGGCGCCGCCCCTGACGCCATGGGTAGCCTGACTCAGATGTTGCCGATCATCCTGATGTTCGTCGTACTCTGGTTCCTGATGATCCGCCCGCAAATGAAAAAGGCCAAGGAGCACAAGGGCATGGTTGAATCACTCGCCAAGGGTGACGAAGTCGTCACACAGGGTGGTGTTGCCGGTCGCATCACCAAGGTTGGTGAAAACTACCTGACGGTCGAAGTCGGCTCGGTCAAGGATCAGGCAGTCGAAATCATGGTCCAGAAGAGCGCCGTCGCCAATGTGCTGCCCAAGGGCACGTTAAAGAATCTGTGAGGCATGCGAAGTGAGTGGCGGGTGGTGAGTGGTGATATGTAAGTTGTAAGGCGTAAAAACTCAGGACGCCACTACCGAAGCTTCGGCGCACCCACCCAGTCCGGGGA
>CAZAOQ010000253.1:0-3036 GCA_964486795.1 uncultured Rhodocyclaceae bacterium | reverse complement strand
CCGTCTCGACCCGGGCGGTCATTTTTGTTTCCCGTTTATGAGTGACAGCGTTGAAGCGCTGTATGGCGTGCCAGCAGCCGAGGTTCGTGCAGACGCCAATGTCTTATTCAGTTACCTGCATCCGGATGATGCACCGGGGATCACCTCATCTTTCCTTGATTCGGCAGAGACCATGACGACCTGGCATCACGAGTATCGCGTGACGTTGCCGAAGTTCGGTGTGCGCTGGATGCTTGGCGATGCCAGACCCGAAAAACTACCGGATGGCCGCATCGTCTGGCATGGCGTCAGTACCGACATCACTGAAACAAAGCGCATGCAGGAAGCGCTGCGTGCTAGCGAGGAGCGCTTTCGCAGCCTGACGCAGATGGGGGCAGACTGGTACTGGGAACAAGACGCAGCCTTTCGATTTACGGAAATATCTGGTGGCACCACCTACGAGCAGATCAAATCCATGTCGGAAAATGCTCTTGGCAAGACGCGCTGGGAGCTTCTTTCCGGTCACGAGGATCCTGAAGCGCTGGATCATCACCGGCGCCAGGTTGAAATGCACCAACCGTTCCGTAACTTCGAATTTTCGCGTTACGACGATAGCGGCCAGTATCACGTCTTGAGCATCAGTGGCGAGCCGTGCTTCGATACCGAGGGTTGCTTCATCGGCTATCGTGGCCTTGGCAGCGACATCACGGAGCGCAAATGCATTGAGGAGGATCTGCGCCTGGCTTCGATGGTCTATGAAAATAGTAGCGAGGCGATGTCGGTGACCGGAGGTAATGGCCGCATCATCACGGTGAACCCGGCATTCACGCGCATTACCGGTTTTGAACCGGAGGATGTCATCGGCCGGTATACCAAGATATTCAGCATTGAGCAGCCGATATTCGAGACGATCAAGGAAGCTATTGACACTGTTGGCCACTGGCATGGCGAAATCTGGAATCGGCGCAAGGATGGCGACATCTACCCGGCCTCGATCACCATCAACACGATCTTCGACAAGCACCATCAGCCGTATCGCTATGTGGCGCTGTTCTCCGACATCACTAACCGAAAACAGACCGAGGAACTGATCTGGCGTCAGGCGAATTTTGATGCGCTGACCCAACTGGCCAACCGCAGCATGTTCCATGAACGCGTCGGTCAGGAGATCAAGAAGGCCAATCGTGCAGGGACACAGCTTGCATTATTGTTTATCGATCTCGACCATTTCAAGGAGGTCAATGACACGCTCGGTCATGACACTGGCGATTACTTGCTGCTCGAGGCTGCACGGCGCATTGTCGCCTGCGTGCGTGAGACTGACGCTGTGGCACGCCTCGGCGGCGACGAGTTCACCGTACTGTTGGCCGATCTTGGTGATGGTGGCGATGTCATCATCGAACGTATTGCCCACGATATTCTCGAGAGCCTCGTCGATCCTTTCCAGCTTGGCGAGGACGAAGTCTATGTTTCGGCGAGCGTTGGCATTACCCTCTATCCCGATGACGCCGGCGACATTGACGGTTTGTTCCGCAATGCCGATCAGGCCATGTATCTCGCGAAGAATCAGGGGCGCAATGGTTACAGATATTTCACGCCGGCCTTGCAGGAATCGGCGCACAACCGACTGCGGCTGATCACCGACTTGCGTGGCGCATTGGCTGCAGAGCAGTTCGAGGTACATTTCCAGCCGGTGATCGAACTGTCGAGTGGACGTATCGTCAAAGCCGAGGCACTGCTGCGCTGGCGCCATCCGCAGCGCGGCATAGTTGGTCCCGGCCAATTCATTGCGATTGCCGAAGAGACTGGCTTGATCCACGAGATTGGCGATTGGGTGTTCCGCCAGGCCGCACACTGGGTGCAGCGCTGGAAACAGGGCGCGCATCGCGACTTCCAGATCAGCGTGAACAAATCGCCGGTGCAGTTTCACAAAGATGCCAGTGGTCACGTCGAATGGCTGGAATACCTGGAAACGCTGGGTTTGCCCGGCAACAGTATTTCTATCGAAATCACCGAGGGCGTTTTGCTCAATGCCGACCCACTGATCTCCTCGTCGCTGCTCGGCTGTCGTGATGCCGGAATTCAGGTGGCGATCGACGATTTTGGTACTGGCTACTCATCGCTTGCCTACCTCAACAAGTTCGACATCGATTACCTGAAGATTGACCAGTCCTTCATCAGTAATCTGGCACTGGGTTCCAGTGAGTTTGCGCTTTCCGAGGCGATCATCGTCATGGCGCACAAGCTCGGTCTGGAAGTGATCGCTGAAGGCGTCGAGACCGTCGCGCAGCGCGACTTGCTGGTGACGATCGGCTGCGATTACGCGCAGGGTTACCTGTTCGCGAAAGCACTGCCACCCGAGGAATTCGAAGCCTTACTACTCAGTGATGTACGTCTGATCTGATGATGGCCATCTTGGCCAGTTCGAACAGACCGAAGGTCGCGACACCGATGCCGCAGGCGCCCATCCAGCGCGGCCATGGGGTCGGTGTAAAGGCGAAAAGTGCCGCGATTGATGGAATGTTGCTTACGACGATCAATCCCAGCGTGGTTCCTCCCAGTACCCAATAACTGACCGGATTGACGTCGCGCAGCGTCGCCCGCAGGCCAACCCGTGGCGTGCGGCTGCTGAAGATCAGCATCGCATTCGCTGCGATCAGCGTGATGAACGCCAGCGTATGCGCCTCACCAACGGCGATGCCGACATCAAGCGCCGTGCGGTAAAGCATGAAGACGACGAGCGTCGTGATGACGCCTTGCACCAGGCTCAGGCGGATGTGTGTCGGTGCGATCAGGTGTTCCTGGGGGCTGCGTGGTGGCCGCCGCATGATCTGCTCATCCGCCTGCTCTGCCTCAAAGACGATCGAGCAGCTCGGGTCGATCACCAGTTCAAGGAATGCAATATGGATGGGAGCGAGTAGCAGTGGCATGCCGAACAGCAGCGGCAAGCTGGACAGGCCGATGATCGGGATGTGCACGGCGAGTGTGTAAATCATCGCCTGGCGCAGATTGGCGAAGATACGGCGGCCCTGGCGGATGGCGTGGACGATGGCGCCA
>CAZAOQ010000252.1:0-3040 GCA_964486795.1 uncultured Rhodocyclaceae bacterium | reverse complement strand
ATGACATACAGCCACTTCTCGATAACCTCGCGGTCAACCCCGGTGATCTTGATCAACACGAAGGCCAGCATGCCGCCAAGGATCAGTTCCCATACGCCTTCTACCCACAGGTGCACGACCCACCACCAGTAGAACTTGTCACGGACCACGTTGTGCGGATTGTAGAAGGAGAACAGGAAGAATATCGCCAGACCCCAGAGACCGAGCAGCAACACCGACATGATTGCTGTCTTGCGGCCCTTCAGTACCGTCATGGTGATATTGAAGAGGAAGCCCAGTGCGACGATGACAATGCCGACCTTGGTGATGAGTGGCTGTTCGAGAAACTCGCGGCCCATCGTTTCGAGCAGATCGTTACCGGTCAGACGTGCCAGTTCAGCGTAAGGCAGCGCCAGATAGCCGACGACGGTCAGTGCACCCGCAACGAGGAAGATCCAGAACAACGCCCAGGCAAGCTTCGGGCTGTACAGTTCGGTTTCCGTCTCTTCAGGCACCATGAAGTACGCGGCGCCCATGAAGCCGAATAGCAACCAGACGATGAGCAGATTGGTATGCACCATCCGCGCGACGTTGAAGGGAATCGCCGGGAACAGAAAATCCCCGATGACGTACTGCAGACCCATGATCAGGCCGAACAGAATCTGTCCGACGAAAAGACCGAGCGCAGCGATGAAATATGGTTTGGCAACCGCTTGACTTGAATATTGCATGATGGCTGTCCCCTTTTAACCCTCGATGTTTGGCGGCCAGTTGGCAGTATTGATTTCCGACACATACTTCAGGAAGGCGACGATATCGTCGAGTTCCTTGTCCGAGAAATTAAACTGCGGCATCTGGCGACGGTCGGGCGTGTGCGTCGGTTGTGCCTGAATCCAGGCTTTGATGAAGTCAGGGCCACGGCGCTTGTAAACATTGCCGAGTTCGGGCGCGAAATAGGCACCTTCACCCAGAAGCGTGTGGCAACCGATGCAATTACGGGTTTCCCAGAGTTTCTTGCCAGCGATGACGTCTGGCGTCAGGTTCGCCCTGTTGTCGCGAGTAGGCAATACCCTTTCAGTCTGGAACGTGAGAGCCAGAAACATCAGGAAGAAAAATGCAGTTCCTCCGTAGAAAATGTTCCGGGCCATCGACGTCGTGAATGTTCCGCTCATCTCGTCTCCCTTGGTGAAGTTAAAAAATGGTATTGAAGGACTATTGTCGAATCAATCGAGCAGTGTATTCGATTGCCCGGAAAACTCCTTGATTTTAGTCAACTACTCGGTGGATGTGGTCCAGACGACGAAATTGTCGTGAATGCACTGCGGCCTTGAGTCAAGTTTCAGGTGGATTTCAGGCGATGGTGGAGCGTCACGACTTCGCCGACCACGATCAAGGCCGGGCTGGTGATGCCGGCGGTTGCCGCAGCCTCCGGGAGGCTGCCGAGCGTCCCCGTGAGGACCTGCTGGTCGGGCAGGGTCGCGTGACGTATGACGGCGGCCGGCGTGGTGTTGGGCAGGCCATGGGCGATGAGCTGTCGGCAGATTTCGCCGAGTGCGGCGATGCCCATGTAGACCACCACGGTTTGGTGCGGGCGCGCCAGCGTTGGCCAGTCGAGGTCAACAGTGTCATTCTGCAGGTGACCCGTCACGAAGATACAGGCCTGGGCAAAATCGCGATGGGTCAACGGAATGCCAGCATATGCAGACATGCCCGACGCAGCCGTGATGCCTGGCACCACTTCGCAGGGAATCCCATTTTCGACAAGTTGTTCGATCTCCTCGCCACCACGGCCGAAGATGAAAGGATCGCCACCCTTAAGGCGCACCACGTCCAACCCTTCACGGGCAAGGTCGACGAGTAGGATGTTTATTTCCTCTTGTGGCAGGGTATGACGGCCAGACTTTTTGCCGACGTAAATCAGTTTGGCGTGCGGATTAACCAGATCGAGGACACCCTGTCCGACCAACTGGTCATAGACGACCGCGGAGCACTCACGCAGCAGGCGTGCCGCGCGCAGGGTGAGCAATTCCGGGTCGCCGGGGCCGGCGCCGACCAGATGTACAGTGCCGATTCGTTGCGTATTCATCCCTGCATTTTCGCATTCATCGTTCGCGTCGCAAGAGGCATGGGGATAAATTTTTGATTCTCTTGACGGGTGTCAACGTGCTTCACGTGAACTTCCTAAAGCCTGGATTCGTTGCTGCAGTACATCAGCTACTCGACACGAACTATGCCCTTCATTTCTGGGTGTGGTCCGCAGGAATATGGATACAATCCCGCCTTTTTGAACGCTCTTTCCCAGGATTCGCCAGGAAAGAGCCGCTCAGACTCGGGGAGTCCTTCTGCAGCAAACAGGATGGAGTGACTGGTACGTTTCTCGTGGTTCGTCCAGCGCACATGATCGCCGGCTTTGATGATGACATCGCCGGGCGTGAATCGATAGTTGATGATCTCAATGTCGACCACACGGTCTACGTTGTCCTCGGCATGCACCGAGGGCGTTACGAAGCAATGCGCTGCTATAAAGAAAGCGAGCGCCAGCACGGCTGGCGCTCGCGAGCACGGTGTCAGCTTGACGGCCAAGCGTCCGCCGTTCTTCTTATTGCTTGACAGCGGTGATATCGGCCTTTGCGTCGATACCGAGTGTGTAGCCCAGCGAGACGTGGTGGAAACGGCCAAGCGTGCTGTCGTCGTGAATAGCAAAGCCGAAGTTGTAGGTCTTGCCCGTGACCAGCGCGATATCGCCCACGCCACCGCCCGCCAACTTGCGGGTGAAGGTGACGGTCCATGTGTCACCCTTTTGCTCGCCCTTGGCTTCAACGAGGCCCTTACCGCCTTCCATGACGCGCTTGTCGGCGACATAGCCGTCGACGGCCTTGCCCTTGCTCTTCCACTGGATCAGGTCGTAGAACTTGCCTGACTTGACGTCGCCGCCGATGACATATTTGGTTTTCTTGTCGTCCTTGGCGTCCGGCATGGTGCGGGCGTCCTGGTGGCAGGTCTCCCAGCAGCCGCTCTGGCTGGCGCGCTCGATCTTGTTGTCTTCGAGCATGAAGGCAAG
>CAZAOQ010000251.1:0-3063 GCA_964486795.1 uncultured Rhodocyclaceae bacterium | reverse complement strand
GGCACGACCATCGCCCACGGCTTTCTGACGCTGTCGCTGATGACGCAGATGCAGACCAAGGAGACCTTCGAAGTCACCGGTTTCAACTTCATGGTGAACTACGGCTCCAACAAGCTGCGCTTCATCGGTGCCGTGCCTTCGGGCAGCAAGATCCACATGCGTTCGCGCGTGATCAAGGTTGAGGCAGGCGCCAAGGGCGGCATGGAGCTGACGCGCGAATTCGCGATTCATGTCGCGGGTTCGGAAAAGCCGGCGATTCTGTACGAGATGATTGTCCGTTACATGTAATCGACTGGCCTCGCCAGCGAATAGCCACAATCAAATGTACCAAAATTGAAAGGAATTCAAGATGCGTGAAGCTGTCATCGTTGATGCAATCCGTTCCCCAGTCGGCCGTGGTAAGCAGATCGCGGGCGATCTCTCCGGCCTCCATCCCGTCATCATGCTGAGCAAACTGCTTGACAGTCTCGTTCAGCGCAATGGCCTCAAGCATGAAGAAGTCGAGCAGATTATCGCTGGCTGTGTGACCCAGGCCGGCGAGCAGTCGAACAACCTCGCCCGCAACGCCTGGCTGTGGCTCGGCAAGGACTGGAAGACCGGCGCGACGACCGTCGATTCCCAGTGCGGTTCGGCCCAGCAGGCCAACCACATGATCTCGGCCCTGATTCAGGGCGGCAGCCTCGACATTGGCATCGCCTGCGGCGCCGAGTCGATGAGCCGTGTCGGTCTCGGCATGAACGTCATGAGCGGCCCGGGCTACTTCCATCCGGATGGCTGGCCGTGGGACCAGACGCGTGACCAGTTCACCAGCGTCGAGCGCATGGTCAAGAAGCGTGGCCTGAAGCGCGAAGACATCGACAAGTTTGCTTTCGAATCGCAAGCCAAGGCTGCGGCCGCCTGGAAGGCCGGGCACTTCGACCGTGAAGTGCTGCCGATTGAAGCACCGATCCTCGGTGAAGATGGTCAGCCGACCGGCGAAACCCGGATCGTCAAGACCGACCAAGGTCTCCGCCCGACCACGCTGGAAGGCTTGGCCGCGCTGAAGCCGCTGCAAGAAGGTGGCACGACCACCGCCGGCAACTCCTCGCAGATTTCTGATGGCGCTTCCGCCATCCTCTGGATGAGCAAGGAAAGAGCCTTGGCGATGGGTCTTAAGCCGCGTGCGCGCATCATCTCTGATGTCCTCGTCGGTACCGATCCCTACTATTTGCTCGACGGTCCGGTGGATGCCACCGAACGGATCCTCAAGAAGTCGAAGATGTCGATGAAGGATTTCGATCTGATCGAAATCAATGAAGCCTTCGCTACCGTCGTCCTCTCCTGGGCCAGTGTGTACAACCCCGACATGAGCAAGGTCAACGTGAACGGCGGCGCCATCGCCCTCGGCCACCCGGTCGGTTCGACCGGCACCCGCCTGATCGTCACTGCGCTTCATGAACTCGAGCGCCGTAATCTGCAGACCGCCTTCATCACGATGTGCTGTGGCGCGGCTGTGGGTACAGGTACGATCATCGAGCGTCTGTAATACCGCAATACGAACGCCTGCGTTCAGCAAGGCGGGCCCGGCGCGAGCCGGGCCCGCCTTTTTCATTGGCGGTTTGCCGCACTGCACGCCGCCTGCTAGGCTTTGCCTTCCCTCGTTTCTCCCAACGCTGCCATGGCCAGTGCCAAAACCGACTACCTCGAAAAAATCCTGAATGCGCGAGTCTATGACGTCGCTATTGAGACCCCGCTCGAACTGGCGCCCAGCCTTTCGACACGCAGCGGCAACCGTATCCTGATTAAGCGCGAGGACATGCAACCCGTGTTCTCCTTCAAGCTGCGCGGTGCCTATAACAAGATGGTGCGGTTGACGAAGACGCAGCGCAAGCGCGGCGTCATCACGGCTTCAGCGGGCAACCATGCCCAGGGTGTGACGCTCTCAGCGCAGAGACTCGGTTGCCGCGCGGTGGTGGTCATGCCTGTGACCACGCCGCAAATCAAGATCAACGCCGTGCGCGCACGTGGCGGCGAAGTCATCATGGCCGGCGAGTCCTTCAAGGAGGCTTACAGCCACGCGCTGCAGCTTGAGAAGAAGTACGGCATGACCTTCGTTCATCCTTATGATGATCCGGATGTCATCGCCGGGCAGGGCACCATTGGCATGGAAATTCTCCGTCAGCATGCCGATCCCATCGATGCCGTGTTCTGTCCGGTGGGCGGTGGTGGCCTGATTTCCGGTGTGGCCGCCTACATCAAGCGTCTGCGACCGCAGACAAAAATTATTGGTGTCGAGTCTGTCGATGCCGATGCCATGGACCGCTCGTTGAAAGCCGGGCGTCGCATCACGCTCGACAGTGTCGGCTTGTTTGCCGATGGCACGGCAGTCAAACAGGTCGGTCGGGAAACCTTTCGGCTCTGTCAGGAATATGTCGATGAGATGATCCTGGTCGATACCGACGCCATTTGCGCAGCCATCAAAGATGTTTTCGAAGATACCCGTGCCGTCCTCGAACCGGCTGGGGCACTGGCCATCGCCGGTGCCAAGGAGTACGCGCGGCTTCATCGTTTGCAGGGTTCGACGCTGGTGGCGATTGCTTCCGGCGCTAACATGAACTTCGACCGTCTCGGCTTCGTCACCGAGCGTGCCGAAGTTGGCGAGCATCGCGAGGCCATTCTCGCCGTCACCATTCCCGAGTGCCCCGGCAGCTTTCGCAAGTTCTGCACCCTGATTGGTGCGCGCAACATCACCGAATTTAATTATCGATATGCCAGTGCCGATAAGGCGCATGTCTTCGTCGGTGTGCAGGTTGCCAATCGCGACGAAACCGCACGACTCGTCGCTGCGCTGAAGAAGAAGGGGCTTGCTTCCTTCGATCTCAGCGACGACGAAATGGCCAAGCTGCACATTCGTTACATGGTCGGTGGCCATGCACCGCAGGTCGAGAATGAACTGCTCTACCGTTTCGAGTTTCCCGAGCGTCCCGGCGCGCTGATGCGTTTTCTGGAAAGCATGAGTGCGGATTGGAATATCTCACTTTTTCATTACCGCAACCACGGCGCCGACTATGCGCGCGTGCTCGT
>CAZAOQ010000250.1:0-3082 GCA_964486795.1 uncultured Rhodocyclaceae bacterium | reverse complement strand
TCGCCCGCGACCTCCTCGGTCGAGGTGCCGCGCGACGTGATGACCGCCGCGCCGGCGGCCATCGCCTCCAGCACCGGCATGCCGAAGCCCTCGAGCAGGCTCGGGTAGCAGAAAGCCGCGGCGTGCGCGTACAGCACGTCGAGCTCCGCGCGCGGCACGTGACCCGTGATGCGCACGCGCCCACGGACCGACGCGAGCAACGGCTCGATGTCCTGGTTCCATCCGGCCGGCCCGACCACCGCGACGCGCATGGACGGCTTCACTGAAATGATGCTGGCGCAGACCGGCCTGATCTCCATGGTCGGCAAAGCCGAGCGCGGCCCGGTCGCCATCGAGGCCATCAAGAAACACCAGTCGGCCTATCTGATGGCCGTCGGCGGTGCCGCCTATCTGGTCGCCAAGGCGATCAAGGCCGCCAAGGTCGTCGGCTTCGCCGATCTCGGCATGGAGGCGATCTATGAGTTTGAGGTTCAGGACATGCCGGTCACGGTCGCCGTCGACTCGCAGGGCATCTCGGTCCACAACACCGGCCCGCAGGAATGGCAGAAGAAGATCGCCAAGATTCCCGTCGTCAAAGCATGACGTTGCTTTACGCTGCACCCGGACGGTCTGACCGTCCGGACTCATTCATCCTGCAATGAAAAGCCTCTGGCGTCCGCTGCGCATCATTCTGCTGTTACTGGTGTTCGCCACCGTGGCGCAGCAGGCGTGGCTCGAACGCACGCGCGCCGTCGCCTGGAACGACCCGCTGCGTGTGACGATCTATCCCCTCAACGGTGACGCTAGCCCGGTCACGGCGCGCTACATCAAGAGTATCGGCACCGACACCTTCCGTCCCATCGAAGACTATTTTGAAGCCGAAAGCCAGCGCTACGGCCTCAACGTGCACCATCCGCTGCGCCTAAGCTTCGCGCCAGAGATCCACACGCTGCCGCCTCAACCACCACACGGCGCGAGCGTCCCCCAAGTCATCCTGTGGAGCCTGCGCATGCGCTGGTGGGCATGGCGCAATGACTCATCGTCCACGCCAGTTAAGCCGCAGATACGCCTCTACGTGCTGTTCTTCGATCCCGCGCAACACCACAGCCTGCCGCATTCGACGGGTCTGCAGCGCGGCATGATCGGTCTCGTCAATGCCTTTGCAACACCGCTGATGGCCGGCTCGAATAACGTCGTCATCACCCATGAACTGCTGCACACGCTGGGGGCCACCGACAAATACGATCTCGCCACCAATCAGCCCATCTACCCCGATGGCTACGCCGAGCCGCAGCGCAAGCCAACGCTGCCGCAGGAATATGCCGAAATCATGGCCGGACGTATTCCGCTCTCGGCCCGCCAGGCCGAGATTCCCGAGAGCCTCGACGCCACCCTGATCGGCACCCGCACCGCAGCCGAGATCGGCTGGAAGTCAGGCACCCCGCCCGACACAGCCCACAGCAACGGGAAAAGCAAAGGCAGCGCATCTTGATCGGCGTCTTCGATTCAGGGCTCGGCGGCCTGTCAGTGCTCGCGGCGATTGCCCGCACCCTGCCGCATGCCGACCTTGTTTATTTGGCAGACACCGCCCACCTGCCCTACGGCAGCAAGCCTGACGACTTCATTCGTGGCCGCGTACTCGCCATCGGCCGGCACCTCGTTGCCCACGGCTGCACCACCCTCGTCGCCGCCTGCAACACCGCCACCGCCGCCGCCTTGCAAGCCTTGCGTCATGACCTGCCCGGCATTGCAGTGGTCGGCATCGAACCCGGCGTGAAACCCGCTGCTGCCGCATCGCAGAGCCGCCACATCGCCGTGCTCGCGACCGAATCAACAGCCAACAGCGCACGGCTCGCGCAACTGATCGCCGCACATGCCGGCGGCGTCACCGTGCATGTCGAATCATGCCCCGGCTGGGCAACGCGCGTCGAGACGCTGCAATTCGACGGCCCCGGAGCCTCAGGCTTCGCCGCTGAAGTCGCCGCAAAAATTATTCCGCTACTGGATGCCGGCGCCGACCGCATCGTCCTCGGCTGCACCCACTATGCATTTCTTGACGAACTGCTGCACCCGCTCATCGATGGTCGCGCCGAGCTCGTCGAAGTCGCCGACGCCGTCGCCCGCGAAGTCATGCGCCGTGCCGGTGCCGCTGCACATGGCCAGGGGCGCCTCGAACTCCAGGCCACGGCCCGGCCGGAACGCCTCCACGCCGCCCTGCCCGCATTGCATTTGAGTTGGCTGCTACCGCGCCTTGCCGGCGCGGCGCGGCAGGTACGGCCGTAAGGCAGTCAGGACACACCGCACCGCACCACCACGCAACACAACACCGGCCAGAGAACCGCATCAATGCTTGTTCTTGGCGCGATGCCCGTGAAGAACCGCATGGATACTCGTTCTTGGCGGCATACCCACGAAGAACCGCATGGATGCTCACTCTTAGCGCGATGCCGCGCGGAAATCCGCAGCTGCTAACGCCCTACGCTGCCATCAAGGCGGCGAACTGCTCCATCACCTTGTCGAACTGCCAGTACGCCTTCAGCGAGACAATCTTGCCTGCTTCATTGGCCCGATAGACGGCGACGAAATTCACGTCGAACTGTTTGCCGTTGGGCAGCGTGCTGCCCAGGGTGATGACATTGGCGCACTCGTCGGCGCAGGGATAGGACTCACGAATGCGGAAGATGCCGCCATTGGGCGCAATCACCGCATCCCAGAAGGCGCCGATCGCCTCCTTGCCTCGGTGACCGAGACCGTCCGGATCGAAGGGTGATACGCCAACGGGATCCTGGACGATGGCATCGTCAGCAAATAGCTCCAGCCAGCCGGCGCGATTGCGCGCCTTGACATTGCGCATCGACCGAAAGCTCGCCTGCTGCGCCGGAAACGGGGAGTCCTGGGTGAAATCGACGTCGTTCATGAATGTGTCTCCTGTCGGTTTGGATTGTCACGGGTCACTGGATATTGCTTACTGCTCGCTGCAATGTAATTCTTGATTAGAAAGAATCGTCAGCCGACGCTTGTCATTCCCGCGAAAGCGGGAATCCAGCTCACACCCGCGACGCCCGCTAGCCCTGGATTCCCGCCTTCGCGGGAATGACGGGAA
>CAZAOQ010000249.1:0-3141 GCA_964486795.1 uncultured Rhodocyclaceae bacterium | reverse complement strand
GCTCGTCGGGCTCATAACCCGAAGGTCGCAGGTTCAAATCCTGCCCCCGCAACCAATAGCCGCAAGCGCCTAGCCCAACCCTCAAGGTTGGGCTTTTTGCTTTGACGCTCGGTGAATGTCCTCGAAATTTTGAATCAGAGCAGGATTTTCAAGCTGACGATGAGCAGGATGCAAGCGAGGAGTAACTGCAGGACTCGCGAGGAAGTCTTTCGTGCCAGTAACGAGCCGGCGATGACGGCGGGAATCGAGCCTGTGAGCAGGCTGGTCAGCATCACACTACCGAGCGCACCGGCCCCGACGGAAGTCAGGGCGACGCACAGGCCGAGAAGGGCTCCCGCGAGCACCGTCAGTTGAGACTGCACGGCCTTGAATTGATCCGGACGTGTCAGGCGTCTTTTGCGATCAATGGCGCGTAGCTTCGGCGCCAATAGCAAGCCAACGGCAGTGATCAGTACGGTGGCGCCAATCGCATGTGTGAGCCAGCCAATCTCTGAGTCCTTGCACCATGGGTTGTCATGACGACCACGCCTACAGCGACCGGCAGACTGCCCAGCCTAAGTCGACGAACAACTTGCCAATCGACCTGCCCTCCCTTGTTGTGTATGGCTGATGCGACCACTTTTGTGATTACTGCGAACCATAGGTCAGTTGCAACAGCAGTTGTTGGCGTCACGCTGAAGACGAGGATGAGTAATGGCGTCATCAGTGCGCCGCCTCCAACACCTGTCACTCCGACGGCGAAGCCCGTCAAGGCGCCGGCAAGGGCATAAGTTAAATCGATCATCAAAGGAAATTAACGTACCAAGGTGATGCTAAGTTTCGCTGCTTCTTGTTCTAAACGAAGAATCTGCGCGTCCGGAATAAACTTTGGTAAGGACGGTAGTGTTTGCACGACGGGATCAACAAAAAGGTTGGAGCGAACCCCCAGATTTTTTTGTTTCCGTATGGTGAATGTATCGCTTGACAGATGCCGAATGGGCTGACTAAAATCAAACGACTGTTTCAAACAACCGTTTATATTTATCTTATGTCCGAGATCGATACCCGCGTTCGCATCCTGCGTGCCGCCGAATTGCTGTTCATCGAGTACGGCTTCGAGGCTACCACACTTCGTCAGATTACCGGCAAGGCAGGCGTGAATCTGGCGGCTGTTAATTACCACTTTGGTTCTAAGGATTTGCTGATTGAAGAGGTGTTCCGGCAGCGTCTTGGCTGGCTAAACGAGCAGTGTCTGCTCGAACTCGATCAACTGGAGGCGGCTGCGGAAGGTGCGCCGTTGAGACCACGCCAGATTCTAGAAGCCTTTTTTGGTGTCGCGCTGAAACTGGCGGCAGACAGGGAGGGTGGCGGCAACAATTTCATGCGCCTGCTTGGCCGCACCTATACCGCTCCGACGCCATTCGTGCGTGCGTTTTTGGCCCGAGAGTATTCGGCGGCGGTACCGCGTTTCAAGGCGGCCCTGTTCCGCTCGCTGCCAGACGTTCCGAAGGATGAAATCCTCTGGCGCTTTCATTTCATGTTGGGTGCCATGTCTTATGCAATTTCTGGTGCCGATGCACTCAACGTGCTGGGTGGGCTTGATGATAGCGACCGCAATGCACTGCATGCGCGACTGATGGGTTTCCTCGTTGGCGGTTTGCGTGCCCCCTTGCCTGAGGTAACGGGCGAGGATGGTTTGCAGTGGGACAAGCGGGTGGCATGAGCGATGACCATCCATTGCAATTTGGCAAGTAGGCTAGTAGTGACTTCACATTCGGTTATTCGAGGAGACTAATATGGCTCAATACAACGCGCCTTTGCGAGACATGCAATTCGTTATGCACGAACTGCTCGATATTGAAACAGAGCTGCGAAAACTGCCGCAGCACGCTGACATCGATGCTGAAACCATCGATCAGGTCGTCGAGGAGATGGGCAAGTTCTGCAGCAAAGTGCTCTTTCCGCTGAATCACAGTGGTGACCGCGAGGGTTGTCATTACGATGTCGCGACGCAAACCGTGACGACGCCGAAGGGCTACAAGGAGGCCTATCGGCAGTATGTCGAGGCCGGCTGGCCTTCGCTGTCCTGCGATCCCGAATACGGTGGTCAGGGCTTGCCGTTCGTGCTTAGCAATACGATGCTGGAAATGCTCAACTCGGCGAACCAAGCGTGGACCATGTATCCGGGTCTGTCGCATGGCGCCTATGCCTGCCTGCATGAGAACGGCACACCCGAGCAGAAGGCGTTGTACCTGCCCAAGCTGATCGCCGGCGAGTGGACGGGCACCATGTGCCTGACTGAGCCGCACTGCGGCACCGATCTGGGTCTGCTGCGCAGCAAGGCCGAGCCGCAGGGCGATGGCTCCTACAAGATCAGTGGCGCGAAGATTTTCATCTCGGCTGGCGAGCACGACATGTCGGCGAACATCATCCATCTGGTGCTGGCGCGCTTGCCTGATGCGCCGGTTGGCACGCGCGGCATTTCGCTGTTCGTGGTGCCCAAGTTTCTGCCGGATGCGGCGGGTAATCCGGGGGTGCGCAATGCGATTTCCTGTGGTGCGATCGAGGAGAAGATGGGCATTCATGGTAACTCGACATGCCAGATGAATCTTGACGGGGCCAGTGGCTGGATGATTGGTGAGCCAAACAAAGGTCTCAACGCCATGTTCGTCATGATGAACGAGGCACGACTCGGTGTTGGCCTGCAATCGCTGGGCCTCACCGAAGTCGCCTACCAGAACGCCGTCGCCTATGCGCGTGATCGCATTCAGATGCGTAGCCTGTCGGGTGCCAAGGCACCGGAGCAGGCCGCCGATCCCATCATCGTCCACCCGGATGTGCGCCGCATGCTGCTGACCGCGCGTGCCTTTGCCGAGGGTGGTCGCGCCTTCACGACCTTTGTCGCGCTGCATGCCGACTTCGAAACCAAGCACCCCGATGCGGCTGTGCGCCAGGAGTCCGCCGATCTGCTCGCATTGCTGACGCCCATCATCAAGGCCTTTATCACCGACAACGGCTGGATTGCTACTTCTGAGGCGATGCAGGTGTTTGGCGGTCACGGCTACATTGCCGTAAACGGTATGGAGCAGTATGTGCGCGATGCGCGCATCAACATGATCTACGAAGGCACCAACACCATCCAGTCTCTCGACCTGCTGGCGC
>CAZAOQ010000248.1:0-3163 GCA_964486795.1 uncultured Rhodocyclaceae bacterium | reverse complement strand
CGCTATGCCGAAATCCCGCGCGAGATGGTCGTCAGCGGCGACTGGCTGACGCCGCGCCTCAACGATATCAAGTATTTCGAGAAGCCGGCCCTCCAATACTGGGCAACAGCAACGGCCTACACGCTGTTCGGCCAACACGAATGGACGGCACGGCTATGGAGCGCGCTGTGCGGCTTCCTCGGCATCCTCGCCACCGCCGCGACCGTGCGCCGTCTGTGGGGCAAGGACGCCGCGCTTTACGCAGCCAGCGTACTGTCGAGCAGCCTGCTGTGGGTGATGATCGGACACGTCAACACGCTGGACATGGGCGTGAGCTTCTTTCTTTCCGCAGCCATCTTCTGCTTCGTGCTGGCCCAGCGCGATGAGGCACGAGCGCGCAACATGCCGCGCGAGACACGCAACTGGATGTGGCTGGGATGGCTGGCGCTGGCACTGGCGATTCTCAGCAAGGGACTGATCGGCATGGCGCTGCCGGCCGCCACACTGGTCGTCTACTCGCTCTGGCAGCGCGACTTCGCCCTCTGGCGTCGACTGCACCTGCTCTCGGGACTCGCGCTGCTGCTCATCGTCACGGCACCCTGGTTCATTGCCGTCTCGCTGGCCAATCCAGAGTTCGCCCACTTTTTCTTCATCCACGAGCACTTCGAGCGCTTCCTCACCAAGACCCATGGCCGCTATCAGCCGATGTGGTATTTCATTCCTATCCTGATCGCTGGCATGTTGCCCTGGCTGGTCGGCATGGTCGCCATGGTCGGCAGCGCGGTGCGGGGTGATCCGGGTCGCCGTTTCCAGCCGCGTCGCTTCCTGCTCGTCTGGTGCGTGGTCGTGTTCGGATTCTTCTCGGTATCCGACTCCAAGCTGGCCTCCTACATCCTGCCACTGTTCCCCGCGCTGGCTGCGTTGATCGGTGTGTACCTGGCCGAACTTGCCCAGCGGAGTCCACGTGCGCTAGCTTGGCATGCGGCGCCTTTTGTCGTGCTCGGCGTCGTCGCGCTCTACTTCGCCCCCGAGGCGACACGCTTCAGCAGCGAGCGCGTCCCCGCCTCCCTGTATGCCAACTACATTCCATGGCTGCGTGCTGCTGCCATCGCACTGCTGGTCGGTTCAAGCCTTACCGTCATCCTCACTCGTATCACTGTGCCGCGTCCGCGTGCCGGAATCCTCAGCCTCGCTGCAGGCGGACTGCTCTGCTCGCTGCTGATCCTGTTGGGCCACGACAGCCTCTCGCCGGCCAACTCCGCTGCGCACATCGCCGCGCGCATCCGCGACCAGGTCAAACCGGAAACACCGTTTTTCAGTGTCAATACTTACGACCAAAGCCTGCAGTTCTACCTGAAACGCACCACCACCATGGTGTTCTATAAAGACGAGTTGGGTTTTGGCATTGAGCATGAGCCAAAGAAGTTCATCGGCGATCAGCCAGCCTTCGAACGCGCCTGGAATGCGGCACCCGACGCCTGGGCACTGCTCGATCCGGACACCTGGCAGCGCTTCGAGAAGGAAGGCATTCCGATGCGCGTGGTCGACCGCGATACCCGTCGCGTCATTGTGAGGAAACCATGAGTCCCGTCAGCTTTGCCCTGATCCTGACCGGCGTGCTGCTCAACGCCTGCGCCCAACTATTGCTCAAGGCCGGCACGAATGCCGTCGGCCACTTCGATTTCCACCTCGACAAGCTGGTTCCGATCGGCCTCAAGCTCGCCTTCCAGCCGTACATCATGGGCGGCATGGCCTGCTATGCGGTGAGCCTGGTAGTGTGGATCATGGCGCTGTCACGCGTGCCGGTCAGCATCGCCTATCCGATGTTGTCGATCGGCTATGTGATCAACGCCTTCGTCGCCTGGCAATGGTTTGGCGAGGCACTCACGGCGCAGAAGCTGCTGGGCATTGGTTTCATCATCGTTGGCGTCTATATCGTGACGCGTTCTTGATTTGTTGAGAAGTAAGGAGTGAGGCGTGATGTGTGATGCGTGAGGAATTTCTGCCGTTTACGCGGCCTTCGCTGGACGAGGAAACCATCGCCGATGTCGTGGCGGTACTGCGCTCAGGCTGGCTGACGAGCGGTCCGCGCGTCAAGGCCTTCGAAGAGGCGCTATCGGTACAGTGCGGCGGGCGACCGGTGCGTGCCTTCAGCTCGGGCACGGCCACCCTGGAAGTGGCGCTGCGTCTCGCCGGCGTCGGCCCCGGCGACGAAGTCATCACCACACCGCTAACTTGGGTGGCGACCGCCAATGTGATCCTCGCTGTGGGTGCGACACCCGTGTTCGTTGATATCGATCCGGCCACACGCAACATCGACCTGAGTCGCATCGAGGCCGCGATCACCGCCAAGACACGCGCCGTCATCCCCGTTGACCTCGCTGGTCTGCCGGTGGATCGCGATCGGCTCTACGCCATCGCCGACCGCCACCAACTTCGCGTCATCGAAGATGCCGCGCAGTCGTTCGGTGCCTCGTGGAACGGCCAGCCCATCGGCACATCGTTTAGCAAACTCGGTAATTTTGTATCCTTCAGCTTCCACGCCAACAAGAACTTCACCAGCGGCGAAGGCGGTGCGCTGGTGCTGCCGGACGACATTGACCCCGCTCTTTGCGAACGTCTGCGTCTGCAAGGCGTACAGCGCTTCAATGATGGCAGCATGGATGTCGACGTGCTCGGTGGCAAAGCCAACCTCACCGATATCGCTGCTGCCATCGGTCTCGGCCAACTGAAGCAGGTCGCCGCGTTCAACGCGCGTCGCCGCGAACTGGCACAGTGCTACTTCAACAATCTGGATCGCAGCCTGGGCTGCGAACTGCCACTGGAGGACGCCCGCAGTCTCGCCAATTCCAACTGGCACATGTTCCAGATTCTCCTGCCCGCCGAGCCAAGTCGTGGCAGCGACCGCGGTGCCTTCATCGCTGAGATGAAGGCACGCAATATCGGCATCGGCGTACATTACCCCGCCCTTCACCTGTTCTCGCTATATCGCAAGCTCGGCTTCAAACCGGGCGATTTCCCGCATGCCGAAAATGTCGGCGCACGCACGGTGACTCTGCCGCTGTTCCCGGCGATGACGGAAAATGACGTGACACAGGTCTGCGCAGCAATAAAGGATGTGCTGTCGACCCAAGGCTGATCCGGAAACCCTAGCCATGTCGCGGGTTTTTAGAATTGTCCGGTT
>CAZAOQ010000247.1:0-3177 GCA_964486795.1 uncultured Rhodocyclaceae bacterium | reverse complement strand
TGACTCTCCCTCCAGCTTTTATAGTTGCTTTTACCCGGCCTGTCGATTCGACCGGCACTCGCCGCAACCACGCGATTCGGGGCCGCTGCTTAATCAGCGAGGTCACACCAAAACCTCACAGCGTGACACCGGGATGTACAGCGTACACGTCGAATGCTATTCGCTGTCGAGACTGAGTGATAGTCGTGAAAGCGCCGTGTTTCCCCATTTTAGGGAAACACGACTGCAAGTCCGAGGTCAGATCCTTCGGCCTCATGCACCCCTTCATCATTCGTAAAAACGGCGCGCCCGCAATTTAGCGGGCGCGCCGTTTTAACAAAGTGTTGAAAACCGCAGAGAGCGTGAAAGTGCGCCTTCAGCAAGCACGCGGCGGACAAACGAACACAAGTTCGCTTGTCCGCCGGTGTGCGGAATGCCGGAGATGGAAGACGTCGGGCTTACGCCTTTTCGACCTCGACTGCTGCGCCGCGCGGGGTGTGATGCATGCTGCCGTAATAGACACGGAAATGTAGCTGCGTGTAACCACCGGCGAGATGCAGCCCCTTGACCGGTGCTTCCGTCACGTCCTGATTGCCCTGCCACTTCTTGAACTGGAACGGCTCCCAAGCGTGATAGATGATGATCTCACCCGGCGCGGTCGAAGGCGACGACTTGACGTTGCACTCGAAGGTAGCGTGGTCATTAAACACACGCACCGTGTCGCCGTCCTTAACGCCGCGCTTCTGCAACTCACCTGGATTCATCCAGCAGGTTGGTTGACCACGTTGCAGGCGAAGCAGCAATTTCACGTCGCGCCAGATTGAATGGATCGACCAGCGGTTGTGGCCGCCGTACATGCGCAACGGAAACTTGCTGGTGGCAAGTGGCGGCTCCTTGTGCGTTGGCAATGCCTCCTTGCCTTCGATGAACCAAGGATGGTCAATGTAGAACTGTTGGCGACCGGTGATGGTCGGCCACGCAACCTTCTTTTCGAGGAAGTCACGATGTGGCCAGTAAGTGTCTTTACGGTCGTAATCGCTGTAGTTCTGATTGATCAAATTTGGACGACCCGCCGCGATCACCGGTACGGCGCCACGCTGCAGTGCTTCACGGCCGCTGTTGCAGTCAACGCTCGGGCTACCGGCAAAAATCTCGTCCATCAGCCGCACGGGATCTTCAGGGTCGGTCGGATCGTACTTGCCGTTCTGCGTGTAGATATCGTAAATCCTGCTGACGTCGAATGGCTTGTCGTGAAGCCCCCTCACCATCTTGATACCACGTGCCTTGGCGCGCTCGCCCACCGTCCTGCTCAGCAACCCAAAGGTTTCCCAGTCGGATTTCGACTCTCCCAGAGGCTCAGTCGCCTTGTCGGAACTGATGATGTAAGGAACATAAGTCTGCGCATACTTGATGCCGTACTTTTCGTAGTAAGCGGCAACCGGCAGCACATAGTCGGCAAACAAACCCGAAGTGCTCATCTTGAAGTTAACCGAAACCACCAACTCGAACTTCGGCCACAACGTCTTGCGTGCAATCTGTGGCGACGGCCAGCGACGCAACGGATTTCCGCCGGTGAAGATGTAGGCCTTGGGTGAGCGATTCTCTGGTGGATGCACCTTGGTCCAGCCCTTGTCAATCGACTCGCGCATGTAGGACGACAGGTTGCGCGGCAGATGCGGATCCTGCAGATGTGGCTTGTCCCACATATCTTTGTAGCCACCGTGGACATATAGAAACACCATCGTCGGTGTATGGCCTTCACGGTTGCTGTAATCGGTGTAGATGCCTTCGTAGTCACGCGGGGTCAGGCCACGCACAGCCTTCGGGATGATCTTCATCATGTCGGCCAACGGCACGGTGCTGTCGGCCATCGCATCGAGGCCATCCATGCCCCACCAAGCCGCAATGCGAAGGCCACCACCCGGCTTGCCCTGATTACCGGTGAGCGTCATCAGCATGATGAACGAGCGCTGGAACAGATCACTGTGATAGTGCTTGCAAGCACCATACGACGCAATGATCATGGCACTCGGTGCCGCTGCCATCTCACGAGCGAAGGTACGAATCACGTTCGGGTGAAGACTGGTGATCTTCGCTGCCAGCTCCGGCGTGTATTCCTTGTCAAGGCGCTCGCGGATCATGTCGAATACAGTAATGCATTCGACCGTGGAGCCATCGGCCAGCTTGACGCTGCGCGTGCCGGACAGTGCCGGCGTGATGCCGTTCAGCTTGAGACTGCGGCCTCCGTCGCCGTCACCTTCGCAGCCCGGCGCCAAGGCGATGGCATTCTTGCTCTCGTCCCACAGATAGAAAGCGTTATCGGCACCGCCCTTGACAACGTCGGCAACGCGCAGGAAGCGCTGGTTATCCTTGCGCACCAAGAAGGGGAAGTCAGTCTGTTCGAGGACATAATCCTTCTTGTAGAGGTTCTCCGAGATCATCACCTGGGCGCAGGCGAGGCCCAGTGCGGCGTCCGTTTCCGGCTTGACGTTGATCCACAGGTCGGCATGGACGGTCGTCGCATTGAGGTCGGGCGAAACCACCACCAACTTGGCGCCGCGATAGCGGGCCTCATGCAGAAAGTGTGCTTCGGGAATCCGTGTGTAGTTTGGATTACCCAACCAGATGACGATGTAATCGGAACGGAACCAGTCATCGGAAGTGCCTTCCGCATTAAAGGAACCCCAAGTCTGGATCACGCCGAGCGGCATGTCACCAACACCCGACCAACCATCAAGACGGGTGACCTGCAAAGCATTTGAGAAACGGAAATCACCCGCCGTCTCGGGACCATAACCGGTGTTAGAAAGGTCGTCAAAACAGATCGTTTCCGTGCCTTCAGCCACGGCGATATCGAGCAGCTTGTCGGCAATTTCGATCAGCGCCTGATCCCAGCTGACGCGCCTCCACTTGCCTTCGCCGCGTTCGCCAGCACGCTTCAGCGGATACAGCACACGCGATTCGGAAAGCTGCAACTGGGTGTAGCAGGCGCCCTTCTGGCAGCCACGCGGATTCATGTCCGGAATATCCGGCCGTGGTGGTTCGTAGATGGTGTTCTGCTCTTCGCGCCAGGCAATGCCGTCGCGCACATAGACATCCCACGAACAGGCGGCGACACAGTTGGCGCGCGTATGCGTGCCCTTCACCACCTTGTCCCACTTCCACTTCTCGCGCCAGATATCCGAGTAATCGTTGTAT
>CAZAOQ010000246.1:0-3178 GCA_964486795.1 uncultured Rhodocyclaceae bacterium | reverse complement strand
AGCCGCACGGGTACGGTGCCGCGGCTCTGCACACACCAGCCTGAGCCGCTGCTAGAGATGGATGGCAGCGACATGGCTCGCCTGCATGTCGTCGATGGTGATCTCGTGCGCGTCAGCAGCCGGCGCGGCGCGCTGACGGTGCGGGTGCAGGCGAGCGAAACTTTGCGTCCCGGACTCACCTTCATGGCGATGCACTGGGGTAGTCAACAGATGACCGGTATCGGCGTCAATGTGCTGACGACGGCTGCCTTCGATCCAGACTCCCGACAGCCTGAGCTCAAGCATGCGGCCATCCGCGTGGAGAAGCTCGCTGCGATCGGCCGCAAGTGCGATCTCGTTGCGCTGCGTCGTGCTGCGCCCGGTGCCGATCCGGCGCTCGTTCTGGCGCTGCAGGCACGTCTGCAGCCATGGCTTGCACGTTTTGAGTACGCCACACTGACCCTGGCTGGACGCGATGATCCGGTGCTGGTGCTGCGCGCTTACGGTGCGCCGCTACCCGTGGAGTTACTGGCGCAACTCGATGCCGAGCTTGGCTTCGATAGCGTGGCGCTGCAAGCGCGGATGCTCAGTTTCAGCGACAGCCGACGCAAGATTATGAAGCGTGCACTGATCGAAGATGATGTGCTGACGGGTGTACGTCTGGCCGGCGAGGCCGCCGCTTGTGACTGGCTCATTGATTTGATGGCGCGTGCGGCATCGGCGCAAGAGGTGCGGCCCTGGTTGCTGGCGCCGCTGATCCAGCCACCGATGGCTGGCAAGCCGCGTGGGCGCGTGATCTGCAACTGCTTCGATGTCGCCGAAAACGAAATCGCCATCGACATCGCCGCCGGACTGGCACTGTCGGCGCTGCAGGACAAGCACAAATGCGGTACCTCCTGCGGCAGCTGTCTGCCTGAGCTGCAGCACATGCTGCGGGCCGTTCAGCCAGGTGCTTGAGAACAATCCACAAAATGATACCGATGATACAGGCCATGCAATCGACATGGTCGGCACCGAAATGGTGTCTTCCGCAGGTGGGTCATGCACCACGAAGTGGAATGTGATCACTACGATCATCGTTGTATTGCGGAAATCCTCAAAAGAACAAGGCCGTATGCGTGTGGCACAGCGATTGCTAAGTGAGGGTTGTACAACTTTGCAAGCGAGGTGATGACATGAAGAAGCTCAAACTGGTCCTGGTTGGTAATGGCATGGCGGGCTGCCGTACGCTGGAGGAACTGCTCAAGCTGGCCCCCGATCTCTACGACATCGCTGTGTTCGGTGCCGAGCCTCATCCCAACTACAACCGCATCCTGCTCTCGCCCGTGCTGGCCGGTGAGATGACGCTGCAGGACATCGTACTCAACGACCTCGACTGGTACCGTGACCACCACATCCGCCTGCATCTGAACAAGAAAATCGTCAAGATCGACCGGCGTTCGCGCAAGGTCTTCGCCGAAGATGGCAGCGAGGAGGAGTACGACCGACTGCTGCTGGCGACTGGTTCGAATCCTTTCATGCTGCCGGTCGCTGGCAACGACCTGCCCGGTGTCATCGCTTACCGTGACATCAAGGACACCGATGCGATGATCGATGCAGCGCAGCGTGGCGGTCACGCCATTGTCATCGGTGGCGGGCTGCTCGGCTTGGAGGCCGCCAATGGCCTGAAGTTGCGCGGCATGGATGTCAGTGTCGTGCACGTCTCCGACTGGATCATGGAGCGCCAGCTCGACCAGACTGCGGCGAACATGCTGCGGTTTTCGCTCGAAGCCAAGGGCCTCAGGTTTCTACTTGGCAAGAACACCCGTGCGCTTGTCGCCGGGACTGACGGTCGTGTCGCTGCGGTGCGTTTCGTGGACGGCGAGGAGGTCGCGGCGAATCTCGTTGTCATGGCCGTCGGCATCCGTCCGAACACCGAACTCGCTGAGTCGGCAGGCATCCACTGCAATCGCGGCATCGTCGTCAACGACACCATGCAGACTTACGATCCGCGCATCTATGCCGTCGGTGAGTGCGCTAACCATCGCGGTACGGCCTACGGTCTGGTGGCGCCGCTGTTTGAGCAGGCCAAGGTCTGTGCCAATCATCTTGCCCAGCTTGGTATTGGCCGCTACGGCGGTTCGGTGACGTCGACCAAACTCAAGGTGACCGGCATCGACGTTTTTTCCGCCGGAAATTTCGGTGGTGGCGACGATACCGAAGAGATTGTTCTCCATGACCCGGCGGGCGGCATCTACAAGAAGCTGGTGCTCAAGGATGACAAACTCGTTGGTGGCGTGCTCTATGGTGACACCAGCGACGGTGCCTGGTATTTCCAGATGCTGCGCGACGGTCAGGACATTCACGAAATTCGCGATCACCTGATGTTCGGTGGCTCAGCCGGCAACCGAACATCAGGCGACGCCGGTCATGCCGGTCAGAACCATGCGGCATCAATGCCCGACAGCGCCGAGGTGTGCGGCTGCAATGGTGTTTGCAAGGGCACCATCGTCAAGGCTATCAAGGAAGAAGGCTTGTTCACGCTTGATGAAGTACGCAAGCACACCAAGGCCTCCAGCTCCTGCGGCTCGTGTACCGGTCTCGTTGAGCAGATTCTCTCCTCGACGATCGGTGGCGCCTATACGCCGGCCGATACCAAGACCAAGCCGGTCTGCGCCTGTACCGAGCGCAGCCATGCCGAGGTGCGTCAGGTGATCCGTGAGCACAAGCTGCTCTCGATTCCGCAGCTCATGCATTTCCTCGAGTGGGGCACGCCCGATGGCTGCGCCACCTGTCGGCCTGCGCTCAACTACTACCTGATCTCGACCTGGCCGCACGAAGCCGAGGACGATCCGCAATCACGCTTCATTAACGAGCGCGGCCACGCCAACATTCAGAAGGATGGTCGTTACTCAGTGGTGCCGCGCATGCTCGGTGGCGTCACGACGGCGGCGGAGTTGCGGCGCATTGCCGACGTCGCCGATAAATATGCGATTCCAATGATTAAGGTGACCGGCGGTCAGCGCATCGACCTGCTCGGCGTAAAGAAAGAGGATCTGCCTAAAGTCTGGAAAGACCTCGACATGCCGAGTGGTCACGCTTATGGCAAGAGCATTCGCACTGTGAAGACGTGCGTCGGTGCTGAGTTCTGCCGCTTTGGCACGCAGAATTCGACGCAGATGGGGATCGATCTCGAAGAAATGCTCTTCGGCATGTGGAG
>CAZAOQ010000245.1:0-3186 GCA_964486795.1 uncultured Rhodocyclaceae bacterium | reverse complement strand
GCGTCGGTCTCCAAAACCGAAGGTTGGGGGTTCGATGCCCTCCGCCCCTGCCAAACCTGATGGATTGAGATGGCCGACAAGCTGAAGTTTTTACTCGCGCTAGTTCTTCTGGCGACCGGGGTAGTTGGGTTCTACCTCCTCGGTGACCAGCCGATGATTCTGCGCGTATTGTCGGTTCTCGCAGGGCTGGGTGCTGGCGCAGCGGTCGCATGGTTTACTGTGCCAGGTCAGACGTTCTTTGCTTTTAGCAAAGACTCTTGGCTCGAGACAAGAAAAGTTGTCTGGCCGACGAGCAGGGAGGCCATTCAGACCACCGGTGTGGTTTTTGCCTTCGTGATCGTCATGGCAATCGTGCTTTGGGCAACCGATAAGACTCTGGAATGGGTTATTTACGATCTCGTCCTAGGGTGGAAGAAATAATGACAAAACGCTGGTACGTCGTCCATGCCTATTCCGGCTTCGAAAAGTCCGTGCAACGCACGCTTCAAGAGCGGGTGAGTCGTTCGGCTATGCAGGAGTTTTTCGGCCAGATACTTGTTCCTGAGGAAGAGGTCGTCGAGATGCGCGGTGGCCAGAAGAGTATTTCCCAGCGCAAGTTTTTCCCCGGCTACGTGCTGGTGGAAATGGAAATGAACGATGAGAGCTGGCATCTAGTTAAAAGCACGCCAAAAGTCACCGGTTTTATCGGTGGAACGGCGACCAAGCCGACGCCGATTTCTGAAAAGGAAGTCGAAAAGATCATGCATCAGATCCAAGAGGGCGTGGAGAAGCCGCGTCCGAAGGTTCTGTTCGAAATCGGCGAAATGGTGCGCATTAAGGAAGGCCCGTTCACCGACTTCAATGGCAACGTTGAGGAAGTTAACTACGAGAAAAGTCGCATCCGTGTTGCCGTGACAATCTTTGGCCGGTCAACACCAGTTGAATTGCAGTTCGATCAGGTCGAGAAGGTTTGATTGTGTCGTGACCGCCCCGCGCGGTGGCGGGTTGTTTAAGTTTTAGAGTGGTTGTGGCAAGAGGAGCGCGAATAGGTCATCCGAAAGCGCGTTATTACTCAATTTAAGGAAATTTAACATGGCAAAGAAAATTGTCGGCTACATAAAGCTGCAAGTGCCGGCTGGTAAGGCCAATCCGTCGCCCCCGATTGGCCCTGCGCTCGGTCAGCGCGGCCTTAATATCATGGAGTTCTGCAAGGCGTTCAACGCCCAGACGCAGGGCATGGAGCCAGGTCTGCCGATTCCTGTGGTAATCACAGCGTTTGCCGACAAGAGCTTTACCTTTGTGATGAAGTCGCCGCCAGCGACGATTTTGGTGAAGAAGGCGGCTGGCATCCAGAAGGGTAGTGCGAAGCCCCATACCGATAAGGTGGGCAAGGTGACACGCGCGCAACTCGAAGAGATCGTGAAAGTAAAAATGAAGGATCTGACGGCTGCCGACATGGACGCTGCCGTTCGTACCATTGCCGGCAGTGCCCGGAGCATGGGTATCACCGTGGAGGGTATCTGAAATGGCTAAGATTTCTAAACGCGCTAAAGCTTTGCAGGCAAAGGTTGACCGCAACAAGGTATATCTGATTCAAGATGCGCTGGCGCTTGTTAAGGATTGTGCTAATGCTAAGTTTGATGAGTCTGTCGATGTGGCCGTAAATCTCGGCGTCGATCCGAAGAAATCGGATCAGAACGTACGGGGCTCGGTGGTTCTGCCAGCTGGAACGGGTAAGTCTGTGCGTGTCGCTGTGTTCGCTCAAGGTGAAAAAGCCGAGGCAGCCAAGGCCGCTGGCGCCGATATCGTTGGCTTTGAAGATCTGGCCGCCACCGTCAAGGCTGGTACCATTGATTTTGATATCTGTATTGCCACGCCAGATGCTATGCGCGTCGTTGGCGCGCTGGGTCAAGTGCTCGGCCCCCGTGGTTTGATGCCTAACCCAAAGGTGGGCACGGTAACGATGGATGTTGTTACGGCTGTTAAAAATGCAAAGGCCGGACAGGTTCAGTACCGTGCCGACAAAGGCGGGATTGTTCAGTGCACAATCGGCCGCGCATCATTTGCGGTCGATGCGTTGCAGCAAAACCTTGCTGCTCTGCTGGAAGCGCTGCAAAAAGCCAAGCCAGCTACGTCGAAGGGCCAGTATCTAAAGAGGATCTCGGTTACTAGCACAATGGGTGTCGGGGTCCGTGTTGATCAGGCCAGTCTGACGACGCAGTAATAGAATTTATGCCCCGTTCGCGGGGCACTTGACTTTGGGCCGCTCCATTTTTGTTGATGATGGGGCGGGTTGTCAAAGACCGTAGGGGCGCCGGTCGCAAGATTTGCGCTTAATTTTCAATACGATCGAATCGTATGCGCGGCTTCTGTCGCGCCCTAGTCGAGATCGTTTTGTGCCCAACGCAGATGGCGTTGCCCGAACCAGGAAGCATGCTCCATTGCCCCTGAATGAAGGTCGCCGTATCGGTTCCGTGTCGTCGCGAGTGTGCAATTCGTGGCGGCTGGATCAGTTGTATTAACCAGGAGTTGACCGTGAGTCTCAATCTCGATGACAAAAAGGCGGTAGTCGCTGAAGTATCCGCGAAAGTTGCGAATGCACAGTCGATCGTCGTTGCCGAGTACCGTGGTCTTGAAGTGGTGAAAATCACCGAGCTTCGTGCGAATGCGCGTAAGTCCGGTGTGTATCTGCGCGTGTTGAAAAACACCTTGGTGCGTCGTGCCGTCGCTGGCACGGCGTTCGAAGGGCTCACGGATCAGATGGTAGGTCCCTTGTTGTACGGGATTTCTACGGATCCGGTGGCAGCTGCCAAGCTGCTCAATGAGTTTGCCAAGACAAACGACAAGCTGATCATCAAGGCAGGTGCGTTGCCTAACTACGTCATGGACGTAGCCGGCGTTAAAGCACTTGCAACGATGCCCAGCCGTGAGGAGCTGTTGTCCAAGCTTCTCGGCACGATGCAGGCACCGATCGCCACTTTTGTCCGCACCCTTAACGAAGTCCCGACGAAGTTCGTTCGGGGCCTCGCAGCAGTGCGCGACAGCAAACAGACTGCATAAGTACATACGCGCCACTATATCGTCTGCAACAATTCATTCATTCAGGAGTAACAATCATGGCTGTTAGCAAACAAGAAATCCTCGACGCAATTGCGAACATGACCGTTCTCGATCTGTCCGAGCTGATCAAGGAAATGGAAGAGAAGT
>CAZAOQ010000244.1:0-3223 GCA_964486795.1 uncultured Rhodocyclaceae bacterium | reverse complement strand
CGGCCAGAAGTATACCGATGACAGGAGCGCGTGATGAAAATTTCCGGATGGCTGGTGAGTGCTGCCCTGGCGATGGGCGCCTTGGCACCGAGGGTCGCGATCGCGGCGGCGGAGGGTATGGCGGCTGCCGTGGTTGCGTCGATCGAAATCAATACCGTTGCCGCGACGACGAATGTCTGCAATGGTGATCCGCCGCGTCCGATGGCCCCGGCCATGGCTGAGGTGCGCGCCGATGGGCGCCACTTCCGAACGCGCGACGGCCGTTACGTGCTGTTGCGCGGCGTAAATGCAACGGGGGATTCCAAGCTGCCACCGTTCAAGACGCTGACCTCGCCGACCCTGCTCGATCCGCTGCCTGGCTGGGGCATCAATACCCTGCGCTTCCTGTTTATATGGGAGGCTTTCGAGCCGGCACCGTGTGATTTTCGAGAGGATTACCTGGCCTATTACGAGCAGGGTGTGAAATGGGCTGCCGAGCGTGGTCTCTATGTCATTGTCGATTTTCATCAGGATGGCTTTTCACGCTATGCGCTGGACGGCTGCGGCGAGGGGGCGCCGCTCTGGGCACTGACCGACCGGCTTACGCCTGCCATACCGGACAATGGTTCTGCCTGCGCCGGTTGGGGCACCAAGGCCGCCTTCAGCCAGCAGAACTACATCGCCTTTAACCGTTTCTTCAAGGACGACAAGCAGGCGCTTTCACATTACCTGGCCATGTTGAAGCGGGTCTCCGCGCGACTTTCGCGCTATCCCAACGTGATCGGCTACGACATGCTCAATGAGCCATGGACGAACGCAGCGACGCTGAATCCGTTCTATGCGCGTGCCGGCGCTGCGTTGCGTGAGATGCACCCCTCTGCAATGCTGTTCTTCGAGCCCGAACTGCCGGTGATCGGGCCGCTGCTGCCGGTGTCATTATCCGGCGTTCGGCCACCGCCATTGGGCAATGTGGTGCTGGCGCCGCATTACTACAACGGCGAGTTGTTCGCTCTTAAGCTCTGGCTCGGCGATCCGCCCGGCGTGGTTTTGCAGCAGTGGAAGAACAAGGCCGACACCTGGAACATACCCATGCTGCTTGGCGAATTCGGCGTGTTTCCCGAGGTGCGTAACAGCGCTGCCTACATTGCTTCGATCTATCGCTGGCTGGACAAGGGGCTGATCTCGGCGACGCAGTGGAGTTACACGCCCGGATGGACGGCACAGGCGAAGGACGGATGGAATATGGAGGACCTGAGCATCGTCGACGATGCTCAGCAACCGCGCGCCGCCGTGTTCAAGGTGCGCCCCTATCCGCAGAAGACCGCTGGCAAACCGCTCGCCTTCAGCCTGGACAGCACTGGCTTCACCTATCGATGGTTCAATGATCCTGATACCACACAGGGCGGTGGTCGCACCGAGTTCTACCTGCCGGCAGGCTATGCTACGGGCAAGATTTGGCGCACCGTGCCGTCGTGGGCGCGCGTTATTTGCTCACAGGGCAGTCCGGACTACCGCGCGGTCTGTCAGTCGGACTATCGTGGAATGGTGACGGTGGAGCTCAGGTAGGCGTCGAGAGGGTGTGTCTCCTCTCACGCGTTCGCGGGGTTTGTGATGTGCTTGTGTAGCATCTTGAATCCGCTTATAATTCACGGTTTTCACCGCTCTAGCTGGAACAATACACATGGCAAATAGCGCACAAGCGCGTAAGCGCGCCCGTCAGGCAGTCAAGCAGCGTGCTCATAATGTGAGCCTGCGCTCTAATCTGCGCACCGCAATCAAGAAGGTACAGAAGGCAATCCTCGCCGGCGACAAAACCGCTGCCCAGGCTGTTTTCAATGATTCGATGAGTACCATCGACAGCATCGCTGACAAGAAGATTATTCACAAGAATAAGGCTTCTCGTCACAAGAGCCGCTTGTCGGCGGCCATCAAGGCGCTCTGATCCTCTAGCGGAGGGGTTCCCTCCGTTCCGGGTTGGGGTGCAGCGCTCCCCCGATTGCGTTCCGGTAGGCTTTCGGCGTCGGAATAGGGGTCTGCAAGCAGGCTCCGCGCAAGTATCTGGATCTCGATTATCACGGCGGCGCGAGCCGCCGTAGCCGTTTGGAACGATCGCTTTCATTTTTCTGTAAAGCCGCCCGCCATGACGCATTTGATGAATGTTTATGCCCGTCAGCCCGTTTCCTTCACCCACGGTGAAGGTGCGTATCTCTATGACGAGTCTGGACGTCGTTACCTCGACGCGCTGGCTGGTATCGCCGTTAATACGCTGGGCCACGGCCATCCGCGTCTGGTCCAGGCGCTTTCTGGACAGATCAGCAAGCTGATCCACACCTCCAATCTCTATCGTGTGCGCGAGCAGGAGCAACTGGCAGACAAGCTGGCGGCACTTTCAGGCATGGCGGAGGTGTTCTTCTGCAATTCAGGTTGTGAGGCTAACGAGGCGGCGATTAAGCTGGCGCGTTACTTTGGCCACGGTAAGGGCATCGAGCAACCGGTCATCATCGTCATGGAAAAGGCCTTTCATGGCCGAACCCTGGCGACGCTCTCGGCAACCGGCAACCGCAAGGTGCAGGCGGGTTTTGAGCCACTTGTGACCGGTTTCATTCGTGTGCCCTACAACGATCTCGCGGCGGTCGAAGCGGTTGCTCGACACAATACCAATATCGTGGCTGTGCTGTTTGAGCCGATTCAGGGCGAGGGCGGCATCCGCCTTGCGCACAAGGAATACATGCAGGGCCTGCGCCAGGTTTGCACGGCTAACGACTGGCTGTTCATGGTGGATGAAGTGCAGTGTGGCATGGGTCGCACCGGCCGCTGGTTTGCTCATCAGCATGCGGGCATCGTACCGGACGTGATGACGCTGGCCAAGGGCCTCGGCTCGGGTGTGCCGATCGGCGCCTGTCTCGCCGCGGGCCGGGCGGCTGGCGTGTTCGGCCCCGGCAATCACGGTTCGACCTTCGGTGGTAATCCGCTCGCCTGTGTTGCCGCGCTGACTACGCTCGATGTCATTGAGCAGGACGGCTTGATCGCGCGCGCCCACGCGCTCGGCGAAACGATCCGCAATGGCCTGCGCGATGCACTGTCTGACGTGGCGGCTGTCACCGATATTCGTGGCGATGGCCTGATGATTGGCATCGAACTGGATCGCAATTGTGTTGAGCTGGTGCAGCGTGCCCTCGATGCCGGTCTTTTGATCAATGTCACCGCCGACAAGGTGGTGCGCCTGTTGCCATCGCTGATCTTC
>CAZAOQ010000243.1:0-3239 GCA_964486795.1 uncultured Rhodocyclaceae bacterium | reverse complement strand
GCTTGCAGCATCTCGACAATCTGCCGCTGACTCGCTTCATGCGTCGCCTCGCGCGCCAGATGCAGTACGCCGCAAGGGTCCCAGCGCAGCGGCAGTCCTTCGCCGGCGAGTTTTTGAAGATGGCGTCGTGTATGTAGGAAGCCTGCACGCGTCAGGCGGGCGAGCAGGTTGTCGTCGAGACTGGGTAAGGGGCGCAGGATGCCGGCGCGATTGCCCGAAGCACCTTCCGCCGGGCCGGGCGCTGCGTCGATCATCGTCACCTGCCAGCCGCGCGTGGCGAGGCGTTCGGCGGCGGCGCAGCCGGCAAGTCCGGCGCCGAGGACGATGGCATGGCGTTCCGTTGGCGTCGCTACTTCGTGTCGTTCGACGCGAAACATGCCGCGTGTCGTCTCGCACTCGTCGCCGAAACCGGGTGCTTTTTCGAGGAGGAAACCGGCGGCAGCGAGCGCCTTGCACACGGGGTTGGGAAGCGACCATGTGGCTAGCGTCGCACCTGTCTTCGCCAGACGCGCCAGGCTCGAATAAATGCGCGACGACCACAGGTCGGAATGCTGGTCGTTGGCAAAGCCGTCGAGATAGAAGGCATCGGCGCGGGCGCGCAGTCTGGGCAACAGTTCGACGGGGTCACCGAAGAACAGCGTCAGCGTGACGCGCTCGTCGTCGAACTGGAGGCGATGGGCGCCGGGCAGCAGAGCGGGCCATTGGCGCTGCAATTCGCCTGCGCAATTGGTGAGTGCCGGCCAGTGCGCGTGCAATGCGGCGAGGTCGATGGCAGCGTAGGGATGCTGTTCGAAAGAAACGAAATGAAGGCGTGCCGGACGTCGAGGATCGTCGCGCCAGGCCTGCCAGGTGGCGAGGAAATTCAGCCCACAGCCGAAGCCGGTTTCAACGATGACGAAGTGTTCGCGGCCGCGCCAGCGTGCAGTCTCGCCGAGTAGACCATTGCCGCCGAGGAAAGTATGGCGCGCCTGGTCGAGATGGGCGAATGTAAGAGGATTTGGCGCGGTCATGGCCGGAGCCGGGGCATCGATCGGGTTAGCCCTCAGGGCGCACCCCGACGTTGCGGGGGGCGGAGACATTGGGAACGTCGGGTTACGCTACGCTAACCCGACCTACGGTTCTGCGTTTCTACGTTTTTCCGGCTACTCAGCTCGCATTTGCGGGAAGAGGATGACGTCGCGGATGTTCGGGCTGTCGGTGAGCAGCATCACCAGACGGTCGATGCCGATGCCGCAGCCGCCGGTCGGTGGCAAACCGTACTCGAGGGCGCGAACGAAGTCGGCGTCGTAGTACATGGCTTCTTCGTCGCCGGCGTCCTTGGCCTTGGCCTGTTCCTGGAAGCGTGCAGCCTGGTCTTCGGCGTCGTTCAACTCGGAGAAGCCGTTGGCAATTTCACGGCCGACGATGAACAGTTCGAAGCGTTCGGTGATCTCGGGATTGGCGTCGTTGCGGCGCGCCAGCGGCGAGACTTCAGCCGGGTAGTCGATGATGAAGGTTGGCTCCCAAATCTCGGCTTCGGCGCAGGCTTCGAAGAGTTGCAGTTGCAGGGAGCCAAGGCCGCCCGGCTTGACCGATTCGCCAAAGTCATTGATCTTTTGCTTGAGCCAGGCCGCATCATTGAGTTGCTCGACGTGGAAGCCAGGGTGATATTTGCGGATCGCATCGACGATGGTCAGTCGCGCGAAGGGCTTGGAGAGGTCGAGTGGGCGTCCCTGATATTCGAAGACTTCGGTGCCGAGTGCGTCGCGTGCCGAATGGCGCAGCAGACCTTCGGTAAAGTCCATCAGCATATTGTAATCGGCGTATGCCTCGTAGAATTCCATCATCGTGAATTCTGGATTGTGGCGCGGCGAAATACCTTCGTTGCGGAAGTTGCGATTGACCTCGAAGACCTTCTCGAAGCCGCCGACGACGAGGCGCTTGAGATAAAGCTCCGGCGCGATACGCAGGAACAGCTCCATGTCGAGAGCATTGTGGTGCGTCTTGAACGGCTTGGCCGCAGCGCCACCGGGGATCGGGTGCATCATCGGCGTTTCGACTTCGAGGAAGCCATGACCGACCATGTAGTTGCGGATCGACTGGATCATGCGGCTACGCGCGACGAAGGTGAAGCGCGTCTGCTCGTTGGTCATCAGGTCGAGATAGCGGGCACGGTACTTTTGCTCGACGTCGGTGAGGCCGTGGAACTTCTCCGGCAAGGGGCGCAGCGACTTGGTCAGGAGGCGGATTTCGCTGGCCTGAATAGTCAGTTCGTTGGTCTTGGTGCGGAACAAGGTGCCGACAACGCCGATGATGTCGCCGCTGTCCCAGCGCTTGAACTCGGCATGCGCTTCCTCGCCAGTCTTGTCGTTGCTGATAAAAATCTGGATGCGGCCGGAGAGGTCTTGAATGGTGGCGAAACTCGCCTTGCCCATGACGCGCTTCAACATGATGCGGCCGGCAACCTTGACCACGATGGGCATCGCTTCCAGCTCTTCGCGGGTCTTCTCGCCGTAGAGTTCGTCGATCTTCTCAGCGGTGTTCTCGCGACGGAAGTCGTTCGGAAAGGCTTTACCCGTAGCGCGCCACTCGGCGAGCTTGGCGCGACGCTCGGCGATGAGGTGGTTTTCGTCCAGGATGGGGGTAGTAGCGGTATTCGCGGTGGCGGCTTGTTCGGTCATGGCTGAAGTCGGAAGCAAGGCTTGAAAACCGCCTATTCTCGCCTATCCGCTAGAAAATGAACAGAATATAATGGTCGATTCCCCGCTTCCCGTTGATCCCTATTCCTGTGAGTACTCTCGATTCTGAAATTCAGCGGCGCCGTACTTTTGCCATCATTTCCAACCCCGACGCGGGCAAGACCACTCTCACCGAAAAATTGCTCTGGTACGGCGGCGCCATCCTGATGGCCGGTGCCGTGCGTGCGCGCAAGTCCGGAAAACACGCGACCTCCGACTGGATGGAACTGGAAAAGCAGCGCGGCATTTCCGTGACCTCATCGGTGATGCAGTTCCCTTACCGCGAGTGCATGATCAACCTGCTCGATACGCCGGGTCACGAGGATTTTTCCGAGGATACCTACCGCACCCTGACCGCCGTCGATTCGGCGGTAATGGTGCTCGACTCGGTGAAGGGCGTCGAGGCGCAAACCATCAAGCTGCTGAATGTCTGTCGTCTGCGTAACACGCCGATCATCACTTTCATCAACAAGCTCGACCGCGACGGCCGCCCGCCAATCGAACTGCTCGACGAGATCGAGT
>CAZAOQ010000242.1:0-3275 GCA_964486795.1 uncultured Rhodocyclaceae bacterium | reverse complement strand
AAACTCATCGTCCTGCATCAAGCCGCGTGCCATACGCCGGTCGGCGACAAAATGCGAAATGAAAGCAGTGATGACGATCAGCCCGGCATCCACCATCAGTTTGGCGACTTCGCCGATGCGACGGATGTTTTCGACGCGATCGGCTTCGGTAAAGCCGAGATCCTTGGACAGACCGTGGCGTACGTTGTCGCCATCGAGCAGATAGGTGTGCTTATCGAGCGCGTGGAGTTTTAATTCCAGCAAGTTGGCGATGGTCGACTTGCCCGAGCCTGACAGGCCAGTCAGCCAGATCACGCAAGCCTTCTGCTTTTTCTGTTCGGCGCGCACAGCCTTGTTGATATCCACCGCCTGCATATGGATATTGCTGGCACGCCGCAAGGCGAAATCCAGCATCCCGGCGGCGATGGTGTTGTTGCTCATCCGGTCGATCAGGATGAAGCCCCCGGTTTCGCGGTTGTCCTTGTAAGGGTCGAACGCAATCGGCTTGTCGAGGCTCAGGTTGCAGATGCCGATTTCGTTGAGCGTGAGCTGGGTTGCAGCCAGTTGCTCCAGCGTATTGACGTTCACCTTGTGCTTGATATGGCCGATCTCGACATTCACCGTATTTGCGCCGATTTTCAGCAGAAAGCGACGGCCGGGCAGCATGGGTTCGTCGCTCATCCAGACGATGGTCGCTTCAAACTGATGAGCCACACTCACCGGGGAATCAATAGTGGAAATCACGTCGCCGCGCGAAATATCGATTTCATCGGCCAGCGTCAGCGTGACCGACTGACCCGCAATTGCCTGCGCCAGATCGCCATCGGCCGTCACAATGCGCGCCACCGTGCTTTCACGCCCCGAAGGCAGGGCGCGCACGCGCTCCCCCGCCTTGATGACCCCGCTGGCCACCGTGCCGGCAAAGCCACGGAAGTCCAGATTGGGACGATTCACCCACTGCACCGGCAGGCGGAACGCCGCGTGCTGCATGCGGTCGGCATCAATCTCGACCGACTCAAGATAGCCCATCAGCGTCGTACCGGTGTACCACGGCATGCGGGCACTTTGCTCGATGATGTTGTCGCCCTTGAAGGCCGACATCGGAATGAAGGTGATATGGCTCAGGCCGATCTGGCTGGCAAACGTCCGGTAATCCTCGACGATGGCGCGGAAAGTTTGTTCCGAATAATCCACCAGATCCATCTTGTTGATGGCCACCACGATGTGACGGATACCGACCAGCGACACCAGATAGCTATGGCGGCGCGTCTGCGTGAGGATGCCACGGCGGGCATCGACCATCAGAATGGCGGCGTCCGCGGTTGAATCACGCTCGGCGGCCAGCCCGTCGACCAGCAGCGCGAAATCGAGGTTCTCGCCCTGCGTGCCCATTTTCTTCGAGTCGGCTTCCAGTGCGCTGAGCTGGTCTTCGAACAGCATCTTCGATTCATACAGCAGACGACCGATCAGCGTGCTCTTGCCGTCATCGACACTGCCGCAGGTGATGAAGCGCAGCAGTTCCTTGGTTTCGTGGGTTTTCAGGTATTGCTCGATATCTTCGGCAATCAGGCTGGAGACGTGTGCCATCAGAAATATCCTTCCTGTTTCTTCTTTTCCATCGAGGCGGCGGAATCGTGGTCGATCATGCGTCCCTGACGCTCGGAGGTGCGGGTCAGCAGCATTTCCTGGATGATCGCCGGCAGGGTGTCGGCCTCTGACTCCACCGCGCCGGTCAGCGGATAGCAGCCGAGGGTGCGGAAGCGTACCTTTTTCATCATCGGCACTTCACCCGGGCGCAGCGGCATGCGTTCGTCGTCAACCATGATCAGCGTGCCGTCGCGTTCGACCACGGGACGCTCCTGGGCGAAATACAGCGGCACGATGGGGATCTTCTGCAGGTAGATGTACTGCCAGATATCCAGCTCCGTCCAGTTCGACAGCGGAAATACGCGGATGCTCTCGCCCTTGTGTTTGCGGGCGTTGTAGAGATTCCACAATTCCGGCCGCTGGTTTTTCGGGTCCCAGCGATGCTGCGCCGAACGGAAGGAGAACACCCGTTCCTTGGCGCGCGACTTTTCTTCGTCGCGGCGCGCGCCACCGAAGGCGGCATCGAAACCATATTTGTCGAGTGCCTGCTTGAGCCCTTCGGTTTTCATGATGTCGGTGTGGATCGCCGAGCCGTGGGTGAACGGGTTGATGTTCTTCGCCAGCCCTTCGGGATTGATATGCACCAGCAGATTCAAACCGAGCTTTTCGACCATCTGGTCGCGGAAGGTGTACATCTCGCGAAACTTCCAGGTGGTGTCGACATGCAGCAGCGAGAAGGGCGGCTTGGCCGGGTAAAAAGCCTTCATCGCCAGATGCAGCATCACGGCACTGTCTTTGCCGATGGAGTAGAGCATCACCGGATTTTCAGTCTCGGCGACCACTTCGCGCATGATGTGGATGCTCTCGGCTTCGAGGCGTTGCAGATGGGTCAGACTCATGGGGGGTGACCTTGTACGACGTGGATGAAATGCGGATGTATTTCGCAGTTGACAGAGTATGTGGCGGAAAAATAATGATCTGATTAGAAAGCTTGGATTCCCGCCTGCGCGGGAATGACGGAAGCAATTACCTGGATTTTTCTTCTTGCGGAATGCTGAAGCGTTCGCAGTAGCGGCCGTAGTCTTGACGAATCTGTGCCAGGGTCAGGCCGAAGTCGGCCAGTGCGTAATGATGCGTTCCATGCTTGTTTTGTGGATTGTCGCGGCGCGTGGTTTCCATGGTGGCGATGGCGACAGGGGTTAATTCAAAATGGGCAAATTCGTAGATACGGCGTACCTGAGCCATGGGCTCCTTGATCACGTCGTAGTAGGAAACGTCGATGAAGGCTTGTGGCTGGGCACTACGCACCTGTAGTGCCGCGTTAACCATGGCGACGTTCTTGTTATGCCAGTGCGCGGCGACGGCATGGGCATCCACAGCATCGCTGAAGACACCATGGCCATGCGCCATCATGCTGGAGTAAGAGGCCGCAGTACGCGACGGATCGCGATGGGTCTGGATGATCTTTGCGTCCGGGAAGGTTTGCAGCAAAACATCCAGATGCCCCAGGTGCGCCGGGGTTTTCAGAACCCAGCGAGGTATGGGCTGGGATCGGGCATCGGCCGTCGTGCTTTGCCACTGCATCAGTTGCAGCAGCGACTTCATGTAGGCGTAGGCCGGTGTGACGTCCTGGTGTCGTAGCCAGTCGGCGTAGCTGGGCACGTTGGCCAGTGACTCGGCGACATCGCTGAGGAAACTGTAATCCATCA
>CAZAOQ010000241.1:0-3282 GCA_964486795.1 uncultured Rhodocyclaceae bacterium | reverse complement strand
GCCGTAACGACCATCAGGTCAAGATTCGCGGTTTCCGTATCGAGCTTGGCGAAATCGAAGCCCAGCTCGCCCGCAACCCGCAGGTGCGCGAGGCCGTGGTGATCGCCCGTGAGGACAATCCGGGTGACAAGCGCTTGGTGGCGTATTTGACCCTTCAGTCGAGTACGACTGAAATCGATCTCGATACCTTGCGGACTGCACTCAAGGAAGTGCTGCCTGACTACATGGTCCCCAGCGCCTTCGTCACGCTGGCGGAAATGCCTCTCAGCCCCAACGGCAAGCTCGACCGCAAGGCATTACCAGCGCCGGAGCAGGGCGCATGGCAAATGCGTGAATACGTCGCGCCGCAGGGTGAGATGGAGGAAGCACTCGCCGGAATCTGGCAGGATGTGCTGCACGTAACAGAGGTCGGCCGCCACGACAACTTCTTCGATCTCGGTGGCCATTCGCTGCTTGCGGCACAAGTGATCGCGCGTATCCAACAGGTGCTGAGGCGCGAGTTGCCGCTACGCGCGATCTTTGAACATCCTGAGCTGCAGGACTTCGCTCGCTGCCTGCACGGAGTCAGTGCAAGTAACGACGCGCCACTGGTCCCTGTCGATCGTAGCCAGCCCCTGGTGCTCTCCTGGGCGCAGCAGCGGCTCTGGTTCATCGATCGCTTCGAACAGAATGGCAGCACAGCGGCGCGTAGCGCGTATCACATCACGGGGGCATTGCGCCTGCGTGGGCGTCTCGATGTCGATGCGTTGCACGCTGCACTTGATGCGATCGTTGTCCGTCACGAGAGTCTGCGTACCGTTTTTGTCGGTGGTGAGAATGATGCCGAACCGATGCAGTTCATCGTCGCAGAAAGCCATTTCGTATTGCGTGATATTGACCTGTCGGGTGTGGCCAAGACAAAGCGTGAGGGGGAAGTCGAGCGGCAGATCGAGCTCGAAGCACAGACACCATTCGAACTCGACCGTGGCCCGCTGATTCGCGGTCTGCTGCTCAAGCTGGGCGCTGAGGAGCATGTGCTCTGCCTCGTCATGCATCACATTGTTTCGGATGGTTGGTCGATCAGCGTTCTGACGCAGGAATTCGCAACGCTTTATGCAGCCTTTCATCAAGGGCAGGCCAATCCGCTCTCACCGTTGCCGATCCAGTACGCCGATTTCGCCGTCTGGCAGCGCCGCTGGCTTGCTGGCGAGCGTTTGCAGGCGCAGCTCAGCTTCTGGCAGCAGCACTTGGCCGGCGCACCGGCACTGCTTGAACTACCGACCGACCACACGCGTCCGGCGTTGCAAAGCTACCAAGGCTCAGTGCTCGACTTCCGATTGGATGCGAATCTGACCGCTGCGCTGCACGCACTAGCCAAACGCCACGACGTGACGCTGTTCATGGCGCTTCATGCCGCTTGGGCGCTGCTGCTCGGTCGGCTCGCCGGCCAGGATGATGTCGTCATTGGTGTGCCGGTGGCTAATCGACAACGCGCCGAAACCGAAGGTCTGATTGGCTTCTTCGTGAATACACTCGCGCTGCGTATGCCGTTGCGCGGCAAACAGTCCGTCGGTGAGCTATTGAGTGTCGCCAGGACGAGTACGCTGGATGCCTATGCGCATCAAGACGTACCGTTTGAACAGGTGGTCGAGGCTGTCAAGCCGCCCCGTAGCATGAGTCACAGTCCGCTGTTTCAAGTGATGTTCGCCTTGCAGAACACGCCGTCTGCGGCTTTCGACTTGCCCGGTCTCAAGCTCAGTCCGCAGCGCATGGCGCGCCACGCAGCGCACTTTGACCTGACTTTGATCATGCAGGAGGAGGGTGGTGAACTCGTTGGTGAGCTCGAATATGCCACTGACTTGTTCGAGCGTGTCACGATGGAGCGCTGGATCGGTCATTTCCGGACTTTGTTAGCTGCGTTGGCCGACGAAACATTTGCCGGGCAGCCTATTGCCACACTGCCGCTACTTGATGATGGACAGCGCAGGCAGATTGTTGAAGGCTACAACGCTTCCACCGCCCGCTTCCCTGAGGACATGTGCTTTCACGAACTCTTCGAGGCACATGCAAAGAAGAGCCCGGATGCGCTGGCCGTCGACTACGAGGGCAGCATGCTCAGCTACGCGGAACTTAACAGCCGCGCCAATCAGCTGGCACGTCATCTGCGCGAACTGGGTGTTGGTCCGGACAGCATCGTTGCGATCTGCATCGAGCGCAGTGTCGAGATGATTGTTGGCTTGCTGGGAATCTTCAAGGCCGGCGGCGCTTATCTGCCGATCGATCCGAACTATCCGGCAGAACGTATCGAATATATGCTCGGCGATGCCATGCCGAACGTGATCGTGACACAGGATAGCCTCAAGCCCATGCTTGTCGGTACGCTTGCAGCTGCAGGCAGCAAAGCCATAGCAACGCAACTCGTCCTGCTGGCTGGTGACTGGCCGGTGATCGGCAAGCTGGGCAAGACCAATCTCAAGGTCAAGGATCTAGGCCTCACACCGGACCATCTGGCGTATGTCATTTACACCTCGGGATCGACGGGGCAGCCGAAGGGTGTGATGCTCAGGCATCGCGGCATGGTCAGTCTCGCCGCGACTCACATCGACACGCTGGCGCTCGATTCGGACAGTCGCGTGCTGCAATTCGCTTCACTGAGTTTCGACGCCTGTACCTGGGAAGTCGTGATGGCCTGGTCGAGTGGTGCTTCGCTGCATCTGGCGCGGCGTGAGACGCTAATGCCCGGCGAACCGCTGCTCGGTTTCATGCAGAAGCAGCGCATCAGCCACGCACTCTTGGCACCGATCGCCCTGGCTGCACTGCCGCCACAGGCCCGCCTCGACGACCTCAAGGTTTTGCTGGTTGGCGGCGAAGCCTGCTCGCAGGCATTGGTGGCGAAGTGGGCACAGGGTCGGTCCATGCTCAATGCTTACGGCCCGACCGAGGCGACGGTTTGCGTCAGCATGCACGTCTGTGAAGCGAACGAGGCCGGTAATCCGCCGATCGGCAGTCCGCTTCATAACACGCGGCTCTACATTCTCGACGAGCATCAGCAGCCTGTGCCACTCGGTGTGGCGGGCGAAATATACGTCGCCGGTGTGGGTCTTGCGCGCGGCTATCTGAATCGTCCGGCACTCACGGCCGAGCGCTTCCTGCCCGATCCATTCAGCACCGAACCGGGTGCGCGTATGTACCGCACCGGCGACGTGGGTCGCTGGCGCGTCGACGGCGAAATCGATTACCTCGGCCGCAACGACCATCAGGTCAAGATTCGCGGTTTCCGTATCGAGCTTGGCGAAATCGAAG
>CAZAOQ010000240.1:0-3306 GCA_964486795.1 uncultured Rhodocyclaceae bacterium | reverse complement strand
TGCTCACGGTTGCGCGCGGTGATGCCCCAGACGGCATTTTTCTGATGCGTGTAGTCAACCAGGGTTTCGAGCACGGCACTTGCGCCGTTGGCTTCGCGCACCCAGGCGTAGAGCGGCTGTGCGCCTTCTTGCCAGACGTGCTCGTTGATCAGCATGTCTTTGCACAGCGGACCTTTGATGCGATAGAAGGTGCGCGTGTCTTGTTTCCAGGATTCGAGATCCTTGCCGTGTTTGTCCCAGAAGTCGACCGGCAGTTCGCGCGTGCCGGTGTAGAGCAGGTCAGTGTCTTCGAGGACTTTGTCGTTGAAGTAATCCTGCGTCGCCAGTCCCAGGGCACGCGCTTTGATGCGCATGTTGATGTCTTTCGACACCAGGATGACCGAGCGTTTGGGAAATTTCTCGGACAGGTGCATGACAACCGCGATGATCTGGTTGTCAGCTTTCCCGGTCGGTAGGCCCTGCGGGATGTGGGCGCTGATGGCATCGGTCTGCAGGAACAGGCGGCCACTTGCCTGCTGGCGTGAGGGACCGGCCAGCGGGATGCCTTCTTGAATGGCGACGGCTTCGTCGCTACCGGAAACGATTTCATCGAGCAGGCGTGTGGCCTGACGCGTATTGCGCGCGACTTCGGTCATGCCTTTCTTGTTGGCGTCGAGCTCTTCGAGCGTCATCATCGGCACGAAGATGTCGTGCTCTTCGAAGCGGAAGAAACTCAGCGGGTCGTGCATCAGCACGTTGGTATCGAGGACGAACAGCTTGGTTTGCTGCTTGGCCGTGGCAGCGGTTTTGGAGGCAGGGCTGCGTTTCGTCGCGTTCATCGTCCATCCCTTCGAAGTTGGAGGTGGCTGCTGCGGGGTTCAGCGATCCTGCATTGCTTCTACTGCCTTGAGTACTTCGGTGGCGTGACCGTCTGCCTTGATACCGCGCCATTCTTTGCGCAGTAGGCCATGGCGGTCGATCAGAAAAGTGCTGCGTTCGATGCCGCGAACCAGTTTTCCGTAGAGTTTTTTCTGCTTGATGACGCCGAAGATTTCGCAGGCGAGTTCATTCGTATCGACCAGCAGCTCGAACGGCAGGCCGAGTTTGGCCTTGAAATTTTCGTGTGACTTGAGGCTGTCGCGCGAGACGCCGACTACAGTGCAGTTGAGGCGGGTGTATTGGTCGTGCAGATCGCGGAACTGGCCGGCTTCGGTGGTGCAGCCGGGGGTGTTGTCCTTGGGGTAGAAGTAGATGACCAGTGGGCCGCCGCGTTCGGCGGAGAGCTGAAATGGCTTGCCGCCCGTAGCGGGCAGCGAGAAATCGGCAACGGCCTGGTCGATCATCATTCCCCTTCCGGCATCTTCCATACAGACTTTATGCGCTGGCAAGTTTCCATCTGTCGAGGAACGCATCACTTTGCAGCATCAACGTTCCCGAGCGTCCTGCCAGTTCGCCGCGCACGATTTCGTGGCGTGGTAGTTTGGCGAGATCCAGTGACGCAAAGATATCGCGAGTCGACGTCAATGTATAGCCCTGATCGCGCCAGCCGCTGAGCAGTCGTTCGAGGATCGGCAGCAGCTTCATGCCTTCGAGTTCGGCGTGCAGTGTGAAGACGTGACCGGCAGGTGGCGGATTCAGCGTCAGTGCGAGCAGGTGTTCGTGGACATTGTCTTCGCACAGTGTGCCGACGCCGATCAGCTCGTCGAGTGTCGGCAGCGTGGTGGGCAGTTGCGGGCAGTGGATCACTTCGCCGCGATACACCGGCATAAACGGGTGCGTGCCGCGTGAGTCGGAGGCGTAGTCGAAACCGAGCCGCTGCGTGAGGCGCAGTGCCTGGCCATTCATCTGCCAGCCGGCGGCACCGTGGGTCTTTGCAGCCGTGCTGAAGATTTCCTCGAAGCGCGTACAGGCCTTGCGCATTTCGGTTTCGGTCCATGGGCCATCGGCGTGCTCGACACTATCTTGCCATTTGACGTGATCCCAGCAGTGGATGCCGACTTCATGGCCGGCATCGCGCACGCTGCGCAGGATATCGGCGCAACCCCGACCGATGTCGGGGCCGGGCAGCAGCGTGCCGTAGAGCAGGGTCTTGACGCCGTAGTGCGAGACGACGGAGGTGCGTGAAACCTTCTTGAAGAACCCGGGGCGGAAGGCGCGTTTTAGCGCACGCCCTGTGTGGTCAGGCCCGAGTGAGAACAGGAAGGTCGCCTGTACGTCGAAACGTTGCAGGAGCTCGACGAGGCGCGGCACACCTTGCAGCGTGCCGCGCCAGGTGTCGACGTCGATTTTGAGGGCGAGCTTCATGGCGGGTATTTCGCGATCAGGCTGAATCAGTTTCATCCGCAGCAGACGGGTTGCAGGGTGTAGCCCGCAGCCCGCAGCCAGGTTAGCGTCCGGTGTGCGGGTTACGCCGCCCGCTCAATCAACCAAGCTGCGCGCTGCCGCGACATCGCCACGATAGGCTTCGAAGATGTTCTTCAGCGCATCATGCATGGCGACTTTGGGTGCCCAGTTGAGATCGGCCATGGTGTTGTCGATCTTCGGTACGCGGTTTTGCACGTCTTGGTAGCCCTTGCCGTAGTACTCGCCGGAGGTGGTTTCAAGCACCTGCACCTTGGCCGCGCTGTCGCGGTATTCGGGATATTTTCCGGCCATGTCCAGCATCATCGTGGCCAGTTCGCGCACCGAGAAATTGTTGTGCGGATTGCCAATGTTGTAGATCTTGCCGCTGGCGATGCCGTCCTTGTTGGCGATGATCGCCATCAGCGCGGCGATGCCATCGTCGACATAGGTGAAGGCGCGCTTCTGGGCACCGCCATCGACCAGCTTGATCGGCTCGCCGCGCACGATGTGGCCGAGAAACTGGGTGATGACGCGCGAGCTGCCTTCCTTGGGTGTGTGGATCGAGTCGAGGCCGGCACCGATCCAGTTGAACGGACGGAACAGCGTGTAGTCGAGCCCTTCCTGCTGGCCGTAGGCGGCGATCACGCGGTCCATCAGTTGCTTGGCGCAGGCGTAGATCCAGCGTGGCTTGTTGATCGGGCCGTAAACGAGGTTGGAGTTTTCCGGATCGAATTCACCGTCGGCGCACATGCCATAGACCTCGGAGGTCGATGGGAAAATCACGCGCTTCTTGTATTTCACGGCGTGGCGAATGATCGGCAGATTGGCTTCGAAGTCGAGCTCGAAGACGCGCAGCGGCTCTTTGACGTAGGTTGCCGGCGTGGCGATGGCGACCAGCGGCAGCACGGTGTCGCACTTGCGCACGTGGTACTCGATCCACTCCTTGTTGATGGTGATGTCGCCTTCGAAGAAGTGGAAGCGCGG
>CAZAOQ010000239.1:0-3344 GCA_964486795.1 uncultured Rhodocyclaceae bacterium | reverse complement strand
CGAGTACCTGATGCAGCAGCGGACTGGTCTTTTGAATGACCAGCTCGGTGAGCTGGACAATGGCGGCGATGGTGATGATGAACGACAGCGTGCGCAGGTATTCGAGGTCGTAGGGTGCCAGCAGCCAGTGGTCGATGACATAACTGGTGCCGCAACCGAGCGTCAGCACGAAGGTGGTCGCAGCGCCCATGCCCAACGCAGTCTCCAGCTTTTTCGACACACCCAGAAACGGGCAGAGGCCGAGAATACGCACGAGGACGACGTTATTGACGAGAACGGCGCCGAGCAGGATGAATAGATAGCTGGTCATAATGGGCGGGCGGGCAAGCTGTGAATTATCGCCCGCCCGCTGTGATCGGGCAAGTCTTTGAGTGGTATCGCCATTCATACTGCAGCGGTGCGGCACCTCGCAGCAAAATCGCTATACAATCCTTGAAGTAAATACGTGAATGTATGTTGGATCGGCTGCGATTTTATCGTCCGCATCGCTACTGCTTCACTGTGTGCCATATGACGCAACGGTTTTGTTTTCGTCAGCCCATTGCAGAGACCTCATGCAGCCAGAGACCGATTTCGTATCCCCTCCGCCGTTCCCGAACGCCCAGCTTCCCGATGCGGCCGCTTTACAGGCACTCCGTGATATCGAACAGGGGATGCAGCGCAGCGAGAGTCCGTTGCCCGAGTCGCCCGTCAGCGACTTCCCTGCACCCATGATGACGGTCATGTATTCGCCGCACCGTATCACTCCGGCGGCGGCACGCGAGGCCGTCGCAGCTGCGCTCGCTCAGGCATCTCAGGAATTGCCGCGTGGCGCCAAAACGGAACGTGCAGCGGATACCTTGCGCCCGGTATTCATTCCGCGCTGGTTTCTCAGCGGTGAGATCAGCGGTAAATGGAGTGCCAATGGTGTTGCGACCGAATCATGGGAAATCGATTGCCCGGCGTGCTTTGGCAGTGGCAAGACCGGAGTGGGTACGCAGCAACATCAATGCGAGAGCTGCTGGGGCAGCGGCAAGCAGAAGAAGAGTCACAAGAACAAAAGTCCCGAGCGCGGTGATGCCAGTGTTTCACTATTGGACTCGCTCGACAACAATGCCAGCGGCGTTGAGCTGACGCTGACGCCGCTGCATGAAGCTGAGCCACTTTTGCTGCCGGACGAGGAGCGCCTGCGTCTGCGCTGCCTGCGGCCTGCAAGTATCTATTCCTCGACGGCACTCGATAGGCTGAAGAACCGTCTCGCCGCGACCATGGAGGAGCAGGCCAAGGTGAAGCTGGCCCAGTATTCGCGCATCGACGATTTCATGTTTGAGCCGGAAACCGTGCGTAGCCACAGTGCTGTCGCCGCATGGCTGTATCCGGCCTATCTGGGCACTTTTAAGCTGCCGGCGGCCCGAGGCTATGTTGTTTGCGACGCATTGAGCGGCAAGGTGAGTTGGGCGCTGGGTGCGGTGCCGGTGGCGACATCTGCAACATCATCGACCCTGTTTTTACGCCTTGCAGGTGGTCTTGCCCTTGCTGCGGCGGTGGGCGCCGCTGTCTGGTATTTTCGCTAGTCCCGAAGGCGGAGGCGGGTCTTCATCGGTTCAACAATGATCGATACTGTGAGGCAGCCCGTGAATTTGGATGTTGGCACCAGAATGGTGCGGTGCAATGCGATTTCGCGATACAATTTAAGTCTAAATCAATTTACGGCAAGTGGATTTAAAGCGAGCCGATTTATATCAACCTGATTTACAGCAACTAATGCAAGGGGAAGTGGAATGGCACTAAAGATCGGTGTTCCGCGAGAAATATTCCCGGGTGAAAAGCGTGTCGCCACCGTACCCGAGGTGGTCGAGAAGCTGATTAAGCTCGGTTTTTCTGTCGTCGTCGAATCCGGCGCGGGTGATGCAGCGAACTTCAGCGACGACAGCTATCGCGCTGCCGGCGCCGAAGTCATTGGCACTGCGGCTGCCCTCTGGACAGCATCCGACATCGTCTTCAAAGTGCGCGGCCCGACAACCGAAGAAGTCGGCCTGATGCGCGAAGGCGGTACGCTGATCAGTTTCATCTGGCCCGCGCAGAACCCCGAACTCATGCAGCAACTGGCGGCGAAGAAGGCCACCGTGCTGGCGATCGACGCGCTGCCGCGTCAGCTGAGTCGTGCGCAGAAGATGGATGCGCTGACCTCCATGGCCAGCATTGCCGGCTACCGTGCCGTCGTCGAAGCCGCCAATGTCTTTGGCCGCTTTTTCAACGGTCAGGTCACCGCCGCCGGCAAGATTCCCCCGGCCAAGGTCTTTATCGCTGGCGCCGGTGTGGCCGGTCTGGCCGCGATTGGTACGGCCGCCAGTCTGGGTGCCATTGTGCGTGCCAACGACACGCGTGCCGAGGTGGCCGATCAGGTCGTGTCGCTGGGCGGTGAATTCGTCAAGGTCGACTACGAGGAAGAAGGCTCCGGTGGCGGTGGCTATGCCAAGGTAATGAGCGAGGGCTTCCAGCAGGCCCAGCGCAATATGTACGCCAAACAGGCCAGCGAGGTGGATATCATCATCACCACCGCGCTGATTCCCGGCAAGCCCGCACCCAGGCTGATCACCGCCGAAATGGTGAAGAGCATGAAGCCGGGCAGCGTCATCGTTGACATGGCGGCCGAGCAGGGCGGCAACTGTGAGCTCACCGAACCGGGCCTGGTCGTGGTCAAGCATGGCGTGACCATCGTCGGCTACACCGACCTGGTCAGCCGGCTGGCCAAACAATCCTCGACGCTGTACTCCAACAATCTGTTGCGTCTGGCTGAAGAACTCTGCAAGACCAAAGATGGCATCGTCAATGTCAACATGGAAGATGACGCCATTCGTGGCCTGACCGTCGTTCGCGATGGTGCCGTGACCTGGCCGGCACCACCACTGAAACAGGCGGCACCGGCTGCGGCCAAACCGGTTGTGGCTATGCCCGAGAAGAAGTCCGGCGGCCATGGCCACGGTCCTGGCGCACCGATGGCAGGCAACAAACTGGCGATCGTGTTCGGTGTTGCCGCTGCGCTGTTCTGGTTTGTCGGTGCCCATGCGCCGGAAGCTTTCCTCGGTCACTTCACGGTGTTCGTGCTGGCCTGCTTCGTCGGCTACATGGTGGTGTGGAATGTCACGCCGGCATTGCACACGCCGCTGATGAGCGTCACCAACGCCATTTCCAGCATCATCGCCATCGGCGCATTGATACAAATCGCGCCCCCGCTCGGCGAGGTTGTGACCGTGGCCGGCACTCGGCCCGATGAGGTGATCCGCTGGCTGGCATTCGCGGGCATTGCACTCACCGCCGTCAACATGTTCGGCGGCTTCGCCGTGACCCATCGCATGTTGGCG
>CAZAOQ010000238.1:0-3379 GCA_964486795.1 uncultured Rhodocyclaceae bacterium | reverse complement strand
CAGCGTGCAGGAACCCGGCACCAGTGGCGTAACACCGGGCAGCGGCGTGATCATGTGGCCGCCGGTTTCCGTCTGCCAGAACGTATCGAGAACCGGGCAGCGCCCGCCACCCACCTCGTTGTAGTACCACATCCAGGCTTCCGGATTGATTGGCTCCCCCACCGAACCAAGAATGCGCAGCGACGACAGGTCATAGGTACGGGGCAATTCGGGGCCGGACTTGATCAGTGAGCGGATCGCCGTCGGTGCCGTATAGAAGATCGTCACCTTGTGATCCTGAATCATTTTCCAGAAACGCCCGGCATCCGGCCAGGTCGGCACGCCCTCAAAAACAATCTGCGTCGCACCACAGGCCAGCGGCCCGTAAGTGATATAGGTATGCCCGGTCACCCAGCCAATATCCGCCGTACACCAGAAGACATCGGCCGGTTTGATGTCAAAGGTCCACTTCATGGTGATCACGGCATGCAGCAGATAGCCTGCCGAGGAATGCTGGACACCCTTCGGTGTACCGGTCGAGCCCGAGGTGTAGAGCAGGAACAGCGGATGCTCGGCATCGACCCATTCCGGCTCGCAGACATCGGATTGCCCGGCGACAGCGTCGTGCCACCAGACGTCACGTCCTGCGACCATCTGGCAGGCACCGCCCGTGCGCCGATAGACGAAAACGCGCTTGACCGATTCGCAGCCGCCCATGGCGATGCCTTCATCGACGGCCGGCTTGAGCGGCATCGACTTGCCACCACGGCACTGCTCGTCGGCCGTGATTACCGCCACCGCACCGGCACCGTGGATACGTTCCTGCAGACTCTTGGCAGAGAAGCCGCCGAAGACCACCGAATGGATAGCGCCGATGCGTGCGCAAGCCTGCATGGCGACAATGCCTTCAATCGACATCGGCATATAGATGACGACGCGGTCGCCCTTGCCGATACCTCCGGCCTTCAGCGCATTGGCGAAGCGCGCCGTGCGGGCGAGCAGTTCGCTGTATGTCACCTTGGTGACCTTGCCATCGTCGGCTTCGAAGATGATCGCGACCTTATCGCCAAGCCCGGCCTCGACATTGCGATCCAGACAATTGTAGGAGACGTTGAGCTTGCCATCGGCAAACCACTGGTAGAACGGCGCCTTCGACTCATCGAGCACCTGGGTGAAGGGCTGCTTCCAGCTCAGATTTTCCCGCGCCAGACGCGCCCAGAAGCCGGCATAGTCACTTTCCGCCTCCTGGCAGAGTGCTTGATAGGCAGGCATCCCTGAAATCGTGGCATTTTTTACGGCCTCGGCGGAAGGCGGAAAAATCCGGTTTTCCTGCAGTACTGATTCAATAGTCGATGACATTTATTCTCTCCTCCACGGTTTTTCATGTTTTTCGAGCATACACGGGTCGTAGTCAGCAACAGGATAGCCGACGCTCAATCAATGCCCTCATCATCGCGACGTGTCAGCACGGTTGGCGCACTTCCACGCCCAAAGAGCCACCAGTCAAGTATCAACGAAGCACAACGCTGGAGCTTACACCTGCGCCAATGCTAAAATTTCGCCTTTACACAATCCGCACAATAGACGCGAACAGCCACCGATGAGCACTCCGAACCGCCCGAAAAACCCACTCCAAGCAATGGAAAATTTCATCTTCTGGAGTCGCTGGCTGCAAGCACCGCTTTATTTAGGATTGATCGTCGCCCAAGGTGTCTATGTCTATCAGTTCATGATAGAACTGACCCACCTCGTCGCCAAGGCGGGTAGCTTGACCGACACCGATGTAATGCTCATTGTGTTGGGCCTGATCGACGTGGTGATGATCGCCAATCTGCTGATCATGGTAACGATTGGTGGCTACGAAACCTTCGTATCGCGTCTCGACCTCGAAGACAATCCGGATCAGCCGGAATGGCTCTCTCACGTCAATGCCGGTGTGCTGAAGATCAAACTCTCAACAGCCATCATCAGCATCTCTTCCATCCACCTGCTAAAGACCTTCATCAATGCTGCCAATATCGCCGATCGGGCGATCTTTTGGCAAGTAATGATCCACATCACCTTCCTTCTCTCGGCGCTGGCCATCGCCTGGACTGACAAGATCATGACCAGCTCGTTACTGATGACCAAGAAGCACTGATCACAAAAAATCATAAGGATTCAATCATGACCACCATCCGCCAGGAAGACTTCATCCAGAGCATCGCCGATGCTTTCCAGTACATCAGCTACTACCACCCGGCTGACTACATCAAGGCACTCAGCGAAGCTTACGAGCGCGAAGAGGGCCCGGCCGCTAAGGACGCGATCGCCCAGATCCTCATCAACTCGCGCATGTGCGCCGAGGGCCACCGGCCGATCTGCCAGGACACGGGCATTGCCGTGGTCTTCCTCAAGGTCGGCATGAATGTGCAGTGGGACACCACGCTGTCGGTGCAGGAGATGGTCAACGAAGGCGTGCGCCGGGCCTACCTCAACCCCGACAACAAGCTGCGCGCCTCAGTACTCAGTGACCCGGCTGGCGCGCGCAAGAACACCAAAGACAACACCCCGGCGGTCGTGCATTACGAAATCGTTGCCGGCGACCATGTCGACGTCATCTGCGCGGCCAAGGGCGGCGGCTCCGAGAACAAGAGCAAGTTCTACGCCCTCAACCCCTCCGACTCCATCGTCGACTGGGTACTAAAGACCGTGCCGACCATGGGCGCGGGCTGGTGCCCGCCCGGCATGCTCGGCATCGGCGTCGGCGGCACGGCGGAGAAGGCCATGGTGCTCGCGAAGGAGGCACTGATGGCACCGGTCGACATCCATGAACTGAAGGAGAAAGCGGCACGCGGTGAAACGCTCAGCCGCGTCGAGTCACTGCGTCTCGAACTGCTCGAAAAGGTCAATGCCTTGGGCATCGGCGCGCAGGGTCTCGGTGGTCTGACCACCGTGCTCGACGTGAAGATTCTCGACTACCCGACACACGCCGCCAGCCTGCCGGTGGCAATGATTCCCAACTGCGCCGCGACGCGCCACGCTCACTTTCACCTCGACGGCTCCGGCCCGGCCAAGCTCGACCCGCCGAACCTCGACGACTGGCCGCGCCTGACCTACGACAGCAGCAAGGGCAAACGCGTCAACCTCGATACGCTGACCAAAGCCGAAGTCGCCGCCTGGAAACCAGGTGACGTGCTGCTGCTCAACGGCAAGCTGCTCACCGGCCGCGACGCCGCACACAAGCGCATTCAGGACATGCTCGCGAAGGGCGAGAAACTGCCCGTCGACTTCACCAACCGGGTCATCTACTACGTCGGCCCGGTTGATCCGGTACGCGATGAAGTCGTTGGCCCGGCCGGCCCGACCACCGCCACGCGCATGGACGGCTTTACCGAGATGATGCTGGCCCAGACCGGCC
>CAZAOQ010000237.1:1706-3418 GCA_964486795.1 uncultured Rhodocyclaceae bacterium | reverse complement strand
TCACCACTTCCGGAATGATCGGATTCACCTTGCCCGGCATGATGCTGGAGCCGGCTGCGCGTGGCGGCAGGTTGATTTCGTTGAAGCCGGCTTGCGGGCCGCTGGAGAGCAGGCGCAGGTCGTTGCAGGTCTTCGACAGTTTGCAGGCGACGCGTTTGAGTACGCCGGAAAGCTGGACGAAAGCGCCGGTGTCCTGCGTCGCCTCGATGAGATTTTCAGCGGAGACCAGCGGCAGGCCGCTGAGTTCGGCAAGGTGTTGGACGGCCAGCCGCGTGTAGCGAATGTCGGTGTTGATGCCGGTGCCGATGGCAGTCGCGCCGAGGTTGATTTCGCGGATCAGGCTGATGGCTTCGCCGAGACGCGCTTCGTCCTCGCCAAGCATGACGGCGTAGGTGGAAAATTCCTGCCCCAGTGTCATCGGCACGGCATCCTGCAACTGGGTGCGGCCAAGCTTGAGGATGTCACGGAACTCATCGGCCTTGGCGGCGAAGGCGCGACGCAGTTCGGCCATGGCGTCGAGCAATTCGCGGATCGCGAAGCAGGCAGCGACGCATAGCGCAGTGGGATAGACGTCGTTCGTGCTCTGCGACATGTTGACGTGGTTGATCGGATGCAGCGAGGCGTAATCGCCCTTGACGCAGCCCATGATTTCGAGCGCGCGGTTGCAGATCACCTCATTGGCATTCATGTTGGTCGAGGTGCCGGCGCCGCCCTGAATGACATCGACGACGAACTGATCGTGCAGCGCGCCATCGGCGATTTCACTGCAGGCGGCGACGATGGCCTCGGCGTGGAGGGGGTCGAGTTCACCGAGTTCTTGATTGGCGAGTGCTGAAGCCTGCTTGACGAGTGCCAGCGCGCGGATGAGGTCGGCGTAATAGCTGATCGGCATGCCGGTGATGTGGAAGTTTTCGAGGGCACGCAGCGTGTGGATGCCCCAGTAGGCGTCGGCGGGGACTTCGCGTTCGCCGAGCAGATCATGTTCGATGCGGGTGGCGCTCATGGTGTCCTCCTTATCAAGCTTCGTCCGGCCACGTCAGGTCACATCAATCCTCGGTCACGGATTTCTGTTCCTCTTGCTGCTGCAAGGCCCACATCTGGGCGTAGGCCCCGCCCGCTTCGAGCAGGGCACGATGTGTGCCGCGCTCGATGATGCGACCGTGCTCGAGTACGAGGATAGCATCGGCATTCATCACGGTCGACAGACGGTGGGCGATGATCAGCGTGGTGCGCCCGCGCGCTGCCTGGTCGAGTTGCGACTGGATGGCCAGCTCGGTTTTGCTGTCGAGTGCGGAGGTGGCTTCGTCGAAGATCATGATCGGCGGATTTTTTAGCAGCGCCCGCGCGATGGCGACGCGCTGCTTCTCGCCACCGGAAAGCTTGAGGCCGCGCTCGCCAACGCGCGTCTGGTAGCCATCCGGCAAACGGTTGACGAAGTCGTGCAACTGCGCAGCACGCGCGGCTGAGAGGACCTCTTCCTCACTCGCCGTCGGGCGACCGTACTGGATGTTGTAATGGATCGTGTCGTTGAACAGCACCGTATCCTGCGGCACGATGCCGATCGCTGCACGCAGGGAGCTTTGCTGCAATTCACGCAGGTCGATGTCGTTGATGCGGATACCACCGGTCTCATGCGGCGTCGCCACATCGTAGAAGCGATAGAGCAGCCGCGCCAGCGTGCTCTTGCCGGAGCCGCTGTGGCCGACAACGGC
>CAZAOQ010000237.1:0-1696 GCA_964486795.1 uncultured Rhodocyclaceae bacterium | reverse complement strand
TCAATGACGAAGTCGACGTCGTGGAGAATCTGCCGCTTTGACTCGTAGCTGAAGTCGACATGCGTGAAGCGAATCGAGCAGGGGCCGGGCGGCAGCAGCGTGGCATCGGCGGCATCCTGCACTTCGCGGTTCTGTCGCAGCAGCGTGAACATGCGCTCGATATCGGTGAGCGACTGGCGAATCTCGCGGTAGAGCACGCCGAGAAAGTTGAGCGGGATGTAGAGCTGAATGAGGAAGGCGTTGACCAGCACGATATCACCGACTGTCATTGATCCGGCAGCCACGCCGCTGGCAGCGCGCCACATCATCAGCGTCACACCCGTCGAGATGATGAGCGCCTGCCCGGTATTGAGAAAGGACAGCGAGACCTGATTGCGAACCTGAGCGCCCTCCCATTTTTCCATCTGCGCGTCATAGCGATGCGCTTCCCAGGCTTCGTTGTTGAAGTACTTCACCGTCTCGTAGTTGAGCAGACTGTCGATAGCACGTGAGTTGGCCGCTGAATCGAGTTCATTGGCTTCGCGGCGCAGGTGCGTCCGCCAGTTGGTCATGCTCACCGTGAAGATGACGTAGATCACCAGTGTCGCAAGGGTGATCAACGCAAAGCCGGCTTCGTACTTGGTGAGCAGGATGCCGATGACCAGGCCGATTTCAACGAAGGTCGGCAGGATGGAATACAGCGTGTAGCTGATCAGCGAACCGATGGCGCGTGTGCCGCGCTCGATGTCGCGCGTCAGGCCACCGGTCTGCCGCTCAAGGTGAAAGCGCAGTGAGAGCGCATGCAGATGCTCGAAGACTTGCAGTGCGATGGTGCGTACCGCGCGCTGCGTGACGCGCGCGAAAACGAGTTCGCGTAACTCGGTGAATAAAGAAGTCGAGAAACGTAAGGCGCCATAGGCCGCGACGAGGCCCAGCGGCGCAAGCAGAATCGCCCGGTCGGTGGGCAGCGCGAAGGTGTCGATGATGTCCTTGAAGATCAGCGGCACCGCCACATTGACGAGCTTCGCGGCGATCAGGCAGCTCATCGCCAGCGCTACCCGCCATTTCCATTCGAGCAGATACGGCAGCAGCGCGCGGATGGTCTGCCAGGGATGGGTCTCGGCTAGCGGCGGGCCGGGTTCTGCGGATGAGGGACGACGGCGCATGGGTCTGGCAACGGGAACAGTAAACGGTGAATGGGAGCGGCGGGCAGATCAGCCGAAGATTCTAGCGCGGGGAGAGAAAGAGCTACGTCAATTGTCGCTGACCGATTGTCGCTTACCGATTCGCCATATGGCTCGGCCCACATTCCGGAGCTGCCCAACACGGAAGAACCCGACCTACGGTGATTGCCCAACAGCGCGGCCGCGGAATCACGTGCAGCACTTCAGTCCAATCAATTTCGTGATTAGAAAGAATCGTCAGCCGACGCTTGTCATTCCCGCGAAGGCGAGAATCCAGTCCACACCCGCGACGCCCGCTAGCCCTGGATTCCCGCCTTCGCGGGAATGACAGGAGCGGATAGCGCGATCTGCGAGACATCTGCTGACGCTCATTGCTAATCAGGATCAATTATGGTTTTTAAAAAAGCCTCGCAGCGAAGCATAGCGCCCGGCGCGCGCCTCACGCGCATGGCCAATGGCGCGTTCCATCGGCACGCCGAGCTGGACGAGCGTTTCGGCGGCGATCATCAGGCTGCCTTCGAACACCTCGGAGA
>CAZAOQ010000236.1:0-3452 GCA_964486795.1 uncultured Rhodocyclaceae bacterium | reverse complement strand
TGGGCCAGGGTTCCTTGTGCACCGTGAAACGTGTCAGCGTGGTGAGTACGCCTTCGCCCTTCCAGTCCGGGTTGTTGATGGCGTCTGCGGCGACCGGCTTGCCGGCCGAGGTGAACTTGGCGATGCCCGTCTTCTTGAGGCCCTCGATGGTCATGCCTTCGGTGGCATCGCCGTGGAGAATCTCTTTCATGACGCGTTCATCATCGTTCTGGCCCAGTGCGCCTTGGTTGGTGTAGCGCTGGTGCAGCGTCTTAAAGTCGTTGGGGCCGCGGCCGCAGCCGTCGAGCACCGGCAGGTTTTTCTCCTTGGCGTAACGCTCCATTTCCTGCGTCAGCAGCCAGAAAATTTCCCATTCGCCTTTTGATTCGGCGAGTGGCGGCACGGCGACGTCGCAGTAGTGCAGATAGGGAATGTAGGACATCGTGTATTTGATGCCCGCCTTCTCGTACCAGCCCGCAGCGGGCAGGATGTAGTCAGACTGTGTGCCGGTGAAGGAGTACTTCGGATTGATGTCGACGACGCAGACCATGTCGTCCCAGATGTTTGCCTTCAGATACTGCGGAATATTGTTCCGTCGCATCATGTTCGAGCCACCGCTGAAATAGACCTTGACCGGTGCCTTGCGCGGCAGCCCCTGTGACCAGTTTTTCTCGCGCGCCTCCTGATAGTAGGCCTCCAGCGAGCGCGGCTGCATGCCTTCCTGTTCTTTGACCAGCGCGGCGCGGTAACCGGGTGCCTTGAAGTTGGTTTCCACCACATCGCTGCTGCACAGATGTTCCTTCAGATACTTCATCTCGGCTTCGAGAGCCACGTCGCCCTCGGTCTTGCGCTTCATGACGATGTCGAGCACCGAGTTGAACAGCTCGCCGGGCGGCATGATGCCCAGCAGCGCGCCGAGGCGGCCGGAGACACCCTCCTTCTCCATGCGCATGGCGTTGTTGAAGCCTTCCATGTCGACGATACCGGTGGCCTGGTAGCCCGTACCCTTCTTGCCGAGCGCGCCCTTGAGCATCAGGCAGAGGATCTTGGCGCGGTTCATGAGATCGGAGTGAACAAAGCGGTTCGAGCCCCACGAGGAGAGCACCATCGGGCGCTGGCATTGGGCCCAGCTTTCGGCGAATTTCTTGATCTGGTCGACATGCAGGTGAGTCACTTCGGCGGTGTGCTCGAAGGTCCAAGGGCCGAGATGCTCCCTGAGCATGGCGCCGGCGGGTACTACGGTGACTTCCTGGCCATCGTGCAGCTTGATCTGCCATTGGCCGTCGATGGGTGGCTCAAAATCGAGCGTGAGCTTGCGCGTGATGTTGCCGCTGCAGCCGGGCGCCGGGACCGGAGCATTCTTCTGCGGATGCCACATATAGAGCTGGTCGGGGCTGCCACCGACCTTGAGATCTTCTTCGCGCAGAAAACGCCCAGTATCCAGGCGTACCAGCATCGGCAGGTCGGTCTGCTCGCGGATGAAGGGCAGATCGATGGCATTGGTTTCCAGCAGATGGCGGGCCACGGCCAGACCCAGCGCGGCGTCGGTGCCGGTCTCGATGGGCAGCCACTGGTCGGCGTGGATGGCGGTGGCCGAATACTGCGGATCGATGACCACCAGTTCCGTGCCGTTGTAGCGCGCTTCATAGAGGAAGTGGGCATCCGGAATCTGAGTGACTGAAGGATTCATCATCCAGACAACGAGGAAGTCGGAGAGGAACCATTCATCGGACGAGCCGCCGATTTGCGCTGCGCCGAGCGCCATGGTCGCACCGAAGTTGAGGTCGCCGATCTCGCCCCACATGTCGGAGAAGATGCTGCCGGCGTGATACATGAACTTGAAGCGACCGGCTGTGCTCGGGCCGAAATCGAAGTTCGGGCCGAGGTCCTGAAAGACGGTGTCGGTGCCGTATTCGATGACGGCATCGACCGTTTTTGCGGCGATTTCCTTGATGGCTTGTTCCCAGGAAATCTTCTCCCACTTGCCGCCGCCGCGCGGGCCGACGCGCTTCAGTGGTACCGTGGTTCGCGAGGGGCCATACATGACTTCGGTATAGCAGGCACCCTTCTGACAGCCACGCGGGTTGAAGTCGGGGACGCCGGGCTCGGAAGCTTCGTAGGTGGCGCTCTGTTCCTCACGTACGACGATGCCGTCCTTGACGTAGAGATCCCATTCGCAAGCCGAGCGGCAGTTTGCCCAGCCATGCGATCCCTTCACAATCTTGTCCCAGGTCCAGCGCTGGCGGTAGAGATCCTGCCAGTTGCCGAGTTTGGGTGTCGTGCGCGGACCAAGGTTTATGGCGGTACCGGGTTTGCCTTTGAAGTGGAACAGTGGCACACCATCGCAGCCGACGAGCCCCACTGCAGCCGCCGCGCTGCTTGCACTTGCCATGATCAGAAATTTGCGTCGGCTCGTCGAGATCACGCCAGAAAGTCGTGTGCTGTCCATGTTGTCTCCACCCCTTATTAATCTGGATTATTGTCGGGCAATGAAGACTGCTGCGGGTATTGACCCACGCGGACCAGACGGCACAGAGTCGTCGCGGTCTGCAGTGACAGGCGGGAATGCGAGGGGGGCGAAGAAGCAAGAACTCGACGATTCGATGGAACACCAGGCGAATGTCGCGCAACGCCACGCAATGTCGGTACTGTTGGGGCAGCTCGCAGGAGTATTTCTACACCCGTGTTAATTTATTGGGGTGCATCGTACTCCATTTTGCAAAAGGCTGCATGTCGTGCCGTCGCAGAGCCTCTCGGCTTTGCAGCAGCCTGCCGCCACGCCCTTATTTCAGAGCTGTGCTTAGTCTATCGACACACTCAGGCGGACGGCTTCGTTTACATCTTGTTGGAAGTGGGCGAGCAGTTTGGCCAGCATCGGTTCTTCCTTAGCGTTGAGCTGGTTTTGTGCCAGTTCAAGCCAGGCCAAGAGGTAACGTTGTGCCAGGGTGTCGACGATCACGGGCTCCTCGCGCTCGATCGCCATGGCGAAAATTTCGCAGGCCGGGCCGAGCTGATCCGGCGGGAGCAGGGCGTGTGACCAGGTCAGGTCGAGATAGTTAGCCGCACGCATCCAGTCCTCCCGCACGCCGGCGCCGTCGAGGCCGAGCATCGCGTGGATCAGTGCGGGGATGGGTGGCTGCGGGATGCCTGCATGAAAGGTGCTCCAGTACGCAGTGCGCACATCATCGAAGCAGCCGGGTAGTTCCAGTGCCTCCCAGGCCGCCTGGCGCAGATCATCTTGCGTCAGCGAGCTCCACAGTGCGCTCCATGCGAGGAAGTTGAGGGTCTCTGGCTTGAGATCCTCGATAGGCAATGTGTTGTCCATGGGGGTGGGCGCTAGGTGCAGGATACGAGGAGCGAGGTGCGTGGAGCGGGGGATGTTTGGGTTAGCCCGCGGGGCGTCACCCAAACATCAGCAGATCAAGCATTGCCCCCATGATTACTCAATAGACATCCAGCCCGGGCTGACCGAC
>CAZAOQ010000235.1:0-3461 GCA_964486795.1 uncultured Rhodocyclaceae bacterium | reverse complement strand
ATGGCCGGCGAGCCGATGCGGATGCCGGAGGTGACAAAAGGCTTCTGCGGATCGTTGGGAATGGCGTTCTTGTTGACCGTGATGTGAGCCTGACCGAGTGCCGCCTCGGCTTCCTTGCCGGTGATGTTCTTGGCACGCAAGTCGACCAAAAAGACGTGCGACTCGGTACGACCCGAGACGATGCGCAGGCCCCGCGCAATCAGCACGCGCACCATGACCTGGGCATTGGCGATGACCTGTTCCTGATAGTTGCGGAACTCGGGCGTCGCGGCTTCCTTGAAGGCCACCGCCTTGCCGGCGATCACGTGCATCAGCGGGCCGCCCTGCAGGCCGGGGAAAATCGCCGAGTTGAGGGCTTTCTCATGCTCGGCCTTCATCAGGATGATGCCGCCGCGCGGGCCACGCAGTGTCTTGTGGGTCGTCGACGTCACCACATCAGCGTGCGGCACCGGGTTCGGGTAGAAACCCGCAGCGATCAGGCCGGCGTAATGCGCCATATCCACCCAGAAGATCGCGCCGATTTCTTTGGCGATCTTGGCGAAACGCTCGAAGTCGATCCGCAGCGAATAGGCCGAAGCGCCGGCGATGATGATGCGCGGCTTGTGTTCACGTGCCAGCGCTTCCATCTTCGGATAGTCGATCTCTTCTTTCTCGTTGAGGCCATAGGCGACGACGTTGAACCATTTGCCCGACATATTCAGCGGCATGCCGTGAGTGAGGTGGCCGCCTTCGGCCAGACTCATGCCCATGATTGTGTCGCCCGGCTTGGCGAAGGCCATCAACACCGCCTGGTTAGCCTGCGAGCCAGAGTTGGCCTGGACGTTGGCAGCGTCGGCACCGAACAATTTCTTCAGACGGTCGATCGCCAGCTGCTCGGCCACATCGACGTATTCGCAGCCACCGTAGTAACGCTTGCCCGGATAGCCTTCGGCGTATTTGTTGGTGAGCTGCGAGCCCTGCGCTTCGAGCACGGCATAAGACACGTAATTCTCGGAAGCGATCAGCTCGATGTGGTCTTCCTGACGACGGTTTTCACCTTCGATCGCCTGCCACAGTTCGGGATCAGTCTTGGCTAGAGTGTTTTGTCTGGAGAACATGATGGTGTCGGGCCCACGGCGAAGGAAAACCTGAATTTTAGCATTGCCGATGCCCCGGCCGGGAGTTTGGCCCCGTCTGAAGGCAATTTCCAAATAGGCGATGCCCGGAGAAGCGCGCCAATGCTTGACCTTGGACCATCATGCCGCAAGAACCGCATGGATACTTGATTCCAGGCCGATGCGCTTTTTCAGCCCGCCTTCGGCACACCGATCAAATAGGTCACCTTCACCCCCGGCGCACCGCCGTCCGCCATGCCCGTCTGCCACTCGAAACGCGCTTGTCCCGGCACCTGCGCCACCAGCGCACGCATTTCGTCCGGCGCGTAGGCGCGCAGATTCGAGCCCACGCCATCCCAAACGATACAAAACGGAATCACCGGGATGACATAGGTCCAGAACAGACGCCCCCATGAAAATGGCCGGAAGAAGGGGGTCAGAAAAGGAATCGACAGCGGCCCGCCGAGCAATACCTGGAGGTAAGCGGCAAAGCTTCGGTTGGAAAGTTCGAAGATGGCGATCGGTGCGCCCTTCTCCACGCAATCACCGAGGATGCGCAGCGCAAGCTGCGGCGGAAAATGATGGAAGCAGGAGAACATCGTGCGCAGACCGGTCAGATCGTCTGACACGGCCGTGGCATCGACGGATTCGGCCGAGTATTCGATCTCGCCACCCAGCGCACGCGCCTCTTCGGTGATCTTGGCGAAGGCCGGCAAGTTGGGATATTTGTCGGTCAGCCGCACCGGCACGGCCAGTCCATGCTGCTCGCGCAGCTGCTTTTGCACCAGTGCCAGCGGCCCAGAGCCGCCCGAGCAGAGATCGACGATGCGCTGCTGCCCGGTGCGGCGCAAGACTTCCGCCAACAGCCCGGAGGCCGGCCGGTACAGATCAAACGTCTTCATCTGGAAATGGAAGAAGTCCGTCATGAAGTTGCGCCACTGGCCGGGAAACCAGGGATAGTCTTCAAGTTCGATGGCTTGGAAGCGCTTCATAAATCAGATAGCGGATGCTTGCACTGACCGGCGCAATCGTCAGAAGTAGAAAAGGTCATCATCGAAGTTCGCCCGCCTGGCGTTGCGCTTCATATCCTTCAGCCAGGACTTGAGCAAAGGCACATCCCCGAAAATCTTCAGCTCCTGTGTCAGGCTCTGGATGTCGCACTTCACGGCGGCAATGTCGCTCGTCAGCCGCTTGATGAGGCGATCGGGCGCGATGCTTTGAACAGGGGACAAACCGAAGCGCATGCGGAAATCACCTTCGACCTCCATGATCGTTCTGTCGAGATCGAGAAGCTGCTCTTTCAGAATCTTGTTGTAGTGCTTCAACCTTTCTTCGCCGATATTGTTCAGTCCGCTCTGGTCGATGTGTTCAAGTTCCAGTTGCAGCTCCAGAAGCTGCAGCAGATTCTTCCGCTCATAAGCGTGATTGACGCGTTGCATCAGGGCGTTCTTCCGCTCGCGCTCCTGCGGATCGGGCTCCCGGTCGGGATGCAGCTCACTGGCCAGCTTGCGGTAGATCTCACGGATGGACAGACTGACCTGTTTCTCGTCGAGCTGTTGCTGCTCTTCCTTGGCCAGCTGTTTGGCGGTCTTCTTGCGCGGTACCTGCGCCTGTGTCTCTTCAGCCGTGGCGAGCTGTGCCTGTTTTTCCTGGAGACTGGCCTGAGCGTATTTCAGAATATCGTCAGGAGAAGTCAGATCGGCATCATCATCGAATTCCACGCCCAACATGCTTTCGAGCATGAATTTCATTTCATCACGCCGCTCGGCTTCGATCTCATCAAAATCGATATCGCTATGCCTGTTGAAAATGACCTGCAACTCCGGCGTATTGCAATCCGACAATAATGCACCCGCCAGCTCGACAATAAACGCGGAAATGCTGCGGCGATCCGTCTTCGTCAGGCCCTTCCGGTCAATGATCTGATCAAGCGCCTTGATCGCCTCGAAGCGCAAGGCATCGGTACGTTCGTATAAAGGCGCCAGCTCAGCAGCGTATAGCCTCTCGTAAGCAGGAATGGTGTTTTCCCAGGCAGCGAGCTGCTCCCGCTTCTTGCCGAGCTGCTGAATCAGCCGGTTAAACGTCTTCTGGCTCTTCGACAAAACAGCACTGTCTTGCTGCTCGGTGATTTCGAGCGAATTCAATCGATGGCTGGACATCAAATATTCCTCAATAACATCAATACCGGCATCAATGCCAGCTTCAGCTGCCGGCCACCGTCATGCGCTCGACGAGAATGGAGCCAACCTGCTTCGAGCCACGCACCATCACGTCGTTACCGATGGCGACGATGCCCTTGAACATGTCGCGCAGATTGCCGGCGATGGTGATTTCATGCACCGGATAGGCGATGCGGCCCTTCTCTAC
>CAZAOQ010000234.1:0-3489 GCA_964486795.1 uncultured Rhodocyclaceae bacterium | reverse complement strand
GGCTGCGGCGTGCCCCACTTGCGGTCGAGCTGCAGGCGGGTGCTGAAGAAATAGATGTCGGACTTGAAGGGCGAGGCAAACAGCTTGTCCCAGTTCTTCAGGTTGGTCAGCACCGGCAGCGTGCGTGTCTCCAGCTTGTGCAGACCAGCTGGGAAAACGTCGGCACAGGTGCCTTCATTGACGAACAGGGCGAGCTGAGACTCGCGCACGGTGAGCTGGGCGCCATACTGGATTTCGTTGTCTGCCATCGCATAGCGCATGGCCAGCACACCGTCGCTGGCTTCTTGCCATTCGATGACATCGATAAATTGTTTCTTGATGAAATCCATGAGTGCCATGATCGCTTCCTTTCAAGGAAAAATGCCGGGCCGGGAATGCGGGAAATTCTAGCAGCATGACGGCTGATGTGTCTGAGTGCTTATGTGCTTATGTGCTTATGTGCAGATGTGCTTATGTACTAATGTGCATGAATGGGTGACTTCACACCATCACCATCACGCTACCACCTCACGACCCCACCAGCTTCTTCAGTTGATACAGCCGCTCCAGTGCTTCCCTCGGCGATAGCGCATCCGGGTCCAGCTCACGCAAACTTTCCAGTGCCGGGTGTGGCTCGGGTTCGGCGACGGGGAGTGCGGTGGCGAACAGATCGGGCTGGTGCTTGTCGGCACGCTGGCCGAGTTCCTGGTTTTCCAGGGCGGCCAGGCGACGCTTGGCGTCGCGGATCACACTACCGGGGATGCCGGCCAGCGCGGCCACCTGGATGCCGTAACTCTGGCTGGCCGGGCCGTCCTCGACGGCGTGCAGAAAAACGATGCGCTGGCCATGCTCGACGGCATCGAGGTGCACATTGGCGCACTCCGGATAGTCTTGCGCCAGACGCGTCAGCTCGAAGTAATGCGTCGAGAACAGGCTGAAGGCGCGGTTCTTCTCGATCAGGTGGCGGGCGATAGAAAATGCCAGCGCCATGCCGTCGAAAGTGGAGGTGCCGCGACCGATCTCGTCCATCAACACCAGCGACTTCTCCGTGGCACCGTGCAAAATCGCTGCCGCCTCGGTCATCTCGACCATGAAGGTGGAGCGGCCCGAGGCAAGGTCGTCGGAAGCGCCGATGCGTGTGAAGATCGCGTCGACCGGGCCGATCCGTGCGGCCTGTGCTGGTACGAAACTACCGCAGTGAGCCAGCAGCACGATCAGCGCCACCTGGCGCATATAAGTCGATTTGCCACCCATGTTCGGGCCGGTGACCAGCAGCATGCGCCGCGTCGCTGCCAGTTGCGCGTCATTGGCAATGAAGTCGTTCACCTGCGATTCGACAACCGGATGGCGGCCGCCTTCGATATGGATACCTGGTGTGGTCTGGAATGCAGGCTGGCAGTAATCAAGCCGACGCGCCGCGTCGGCAAAGGCAGCGAGGCCATCGGCCAGCGCGATGGCGCGGGCGATGCGCTGCAGGGCATGGATGTGCCCGGCCAGTGCGTCGAGCAGCACATCGTAGAGCTGCTTCTCCAGCGCCAGGGCACGCTCGTTGGCGGAGAGCGCCTTGTCTTCGAACGCCTTCAACTCCGGCGTAATGTAACGCTCGGCGTTCTTCAGCGTCTGGCGGCGGCGGTAGTCGTCCGGCACCTTTTCGGTGTTGGCGTGGCTCACCTCAATATAGAAGCCATGCACCTTGTTGAATTCGACCTTGAGACTGGTGATGCCACTACGCGCCCGTTCGCGTGCTTCGAGTTCGAGCAGAAACTCGCCGCAGTTGTTCTGCAGGCCGCGCAGTTCGTCGAGTTGCGCATCGAAGCCGTCGTTGATGACGCCGCCCTCGCGCAGTACCACAGAAGGCTCGGCACGAATCGCGTGCTGCAGCATGTCGAGCACCGCGTGCGGTGTGGCGAGATGGGCACCGATCTCGATCAGCAGCGGCGCTTGGGCTGTATCGAGTGTGCCGCGCAGCTCGGGTAGTGCGGCCAGGCTGTCGCGCAGGGCCGAGAGATCGCGTGGCCGCGCACTCTTGAGTGCGATGCGTGCGGTGATGCGCTCGATGTCAGCCACCTGGCGCAGGCCGCCGTGCAGACGCTCGCCTGCCGAAATCCCTGTGTGGGTATCGAGTAGTTCGGCGACGGCGCACTGGCGCTCGGCCGCCTGCCGCTGGTCGGCCAGCGGATGGTGCAGGCAATGGCGCAGCCAGCGCGAGCCCATGCTGGTGGCGCAACTGTCGAGCAATGAAAGCAGCGTTGGAGCAGGTTCGCCGCGCAGCGTCTCGCTGATCTCCAGATTGCGCCGGGTCGCCGCGTCGAGCCGCAGATATTCGCCGACCGTTTCCACGATGAGACCACTGACATGCGCCAGCGCCTGGCGCTGCGTGGCGTGGGCATACTGGAACAGCGCGCCGGTGGCGCCAAGGCCCAGCGTGAAATTGTCGGCCGTCTCGCTGTTCTCAGGCAAAAAGGCAGCGAGGTCACGCGTGCCGAAGTGGTCTGCCAACAGGCGCGTTGCCGCTGCCGCATCGAAATGCCAGTCGGGCAGTCGGCGCACGGCAGCGCCGCGGGTGTCCGGTAATTCTGTACGCAGGCCGTCGGGCACCAGCACCTCGGCCGGTCGCAGGCGCTCGAACTGCGCCGGCAGCGCATCAGCGGCACATTCCAGCGTGCGCAAGTCGCCATTCGCCAGATTCAGCCAGGCCAGCCCGGCACGCTGGCGTTCCAGGGTCACGGCCAGCAGCAGGCAGTCGCGCTTGTCGTCGAGCAGTGCGGCGTCGGTCAGTGTGCCGGGCGTGACGATGCGCGCCACCGCACGTTCCACCGGTCCCTTGGAGGTCGCCGGATCACCAATTTGCTCGCAGATCGCCACCGATTCGCCGAGCTTCACTAAGCGCGCCAGATAACCCTCAACCGCATGGTAGGGAATGCCCGCCATCGGAATCGGCTGCCCGGCCGACTGGCCACGCTTCGTTAAAGTGATATCAAGCAAGCGCGCTGCCTTCTCCGCATCGCTGAAGAACAGCTCGTAGAAGTCGCCCATGCGGTAGAACATCAGCATGTCGGGATGCTGGGCCTTGAGATGCAGGTATTGCTGCATCATCGGCGTGTGGCCGGAGAAGACGGTATCTTGGTTCTTTGCCATGGATGATGGGTCTGGTCGCATTGCAAATAGGTCTATGTCGGCATTGCCAGATGGCACGCCAATATTTTTAAACAGATTGAGGGCCGGCGCGTGTCAGGCGCGTGTTAGACGTAGTGGTCGAATTCGTTGCTGTCTTTGGTCAATCGCTATTATCCTCGAGGTCAAGTCTCATACTCCAGCAATGTTCGAAGGTAGGCCTTGCCCCAGACAGCCTGTAATCATGCATCGGACTTGATTCGCTGCGTGGTTCCGACAACCAACACGACACCCAACAAGAAACCTGATTAGCAATGAGCATCCGCAGATATCTCGAAGACCGCGCAATCCGTTCCCGTCATTCCCGCGAAAGCGGGAATCCAGGGCTAGCGGGCG
>CAZAOQ010000233.1:0-3499 GCA_964486795.1 uncultured Rhodocyclaceae bacterium | reverse complement strand
GTCGTCGAGTCGCACATCCGCGCGCAGGTCCACCGGCGCAAATTTCAGCAGATCCTGCTTTGCTCCCGGAACCCGCAACCGATCCAGTACGGCGTGAAGACCGAGTTTCCCTGCGTCGCCTTGGATATCGGCACGCAAGCGATGCAGATGGCCGCCGCCAGCAAGCAGATCCTCGATCTCCAGGTGCCCCTTGGCATCGGGCTGGTTGAACGGTCCGCGAATCTGCGCTTGCAATGAAATGCTTTGCCAGCGGAGATCTTGCCGCGGTGCCATCGCGGGAGCGCTGGCCGTAAGATCGAGGTCTACGTTCCGACCGACCAGATCGACTTGGCCCTCACCCGAAGCGCGTAGAGGGCCCGCTGCGAGAGTGAAGCGTATCGCTTCTGCGTTGCGAGGCCCTTCGATATTCATCTTCATCGACAGTGCCCCCAAGTCTGGCAGGTTCACTAGCCCGGAGAGCAATCCACGCGTGGGTTCGTCAACGATCAGTTCCGCCTTCAGTGCCGATGAGTCGATGTGCCCGTTGAATTCATATGTGCCTGGCGCATCCGTGCGTCTTACGCTCAAGGACAACTCGCCATCTTCCAGTGCAGCAAGGTGCGCGTCACCCTGGATCGTGACCGAAGCTGCCCCATCTCCACCGGCAAGCTGCGCACTGAAATCCATTTTGTTCACCACGAGGCGATCGACATCGATTCGCAAAGGCAGCTTGAAAGGCTCATCGCTGCTTTTCGGCAAAGTGGGCAGAGGCGGCAAACGAAGGAGCTGCACGCGGCCCGCTTGTAACAAACTGATCTTCAGACCCCGGTTGAACAGTCGCGCTGGCGACCATTGAAGCATGATGTCATCCACGCTGATCCATGGGCCTTTTTCATCGTGAACCTCGACATGTGCCACATGCAAATCATCCGGAAAATGTCCCGAGAGGCCCGTCAATAAAACTTGTCCACCAGACACCTGTTCAAGCGTTTGTTCAATAAGGCGCTGGCCCCAACTCATATTGGCGGAGGCTATGACGAATGCCATCACCAATAACGGCAGGACGATCAGAAGGACGATCGCCCAGGTCAGCATCTTTCGTATTTTCCCTACCCTTGACATCAGAATGCCTGCCCCAGCCCGATGTAGATTTCGAAGGCGTCGTCACCGGCTTGCTTGTGCAATGGCACTGCCAGGTCGAGCCGGATCGGCCCGATGGGGGTGTAGTAGCGCATGCCGATCCCCGTACCAACGCGCATCGCGCCGTGAAACGGTGTGCCGCTGGCGCCAACCTGTCCGGCATCGACAAATGCGACAGCGCCGAAATTACCGAAGAGACGCTGACGCACCTCGATCGTTCCGGTGTCGATGGAAGTACCGCCAATCGGCTTGCCGTCAGGAAATTGGGGACCAATCGACTGGTAGCGAAAGCCGCGCACCGTTCCGCTACCGCCACCGTAAAAGCGCTGATCGGGCGGCAATGAATAGAGAGACGCACCCTGCGCGGTAGCCAGCAACGAGCGAAACGCGATGACGCTATTCCCCGGCGCGGTCCATCCGAGGGATGCTAAATCGATGTATTGAGCATAGTTGAATTGAACGATAAAAAAGGTGGCGCTGTCGGCGCTGAACGAGACGGTTGGCGTCACCGTCAATGAAGTGCGAACGCCGTGCAGAGGATCCTCAAGCGGGTTCACTAGACCTGTGCTGTTGTACGTTGCGCCGATGGGGATACCGATCGACGTGTAATCGCGCGTCACCATTTCTTGAATGATGCGTCCCCGTGCGGTTGAAATTCCCACGTTGCCGCTCCAGAGATCGGAGAATTTTCGGTTCAGCGAAACGCTTGCAGTGGCTGCATCCTGATCGTAAGCGTCGAGCTTTTGTTTGATGAACCCGACGCTATATTCGAGCGTCTGATCACGCTGTAGAAACTCGGGCTTGATATATTGGCCGGTGACAGCGTAGCCCAATCCTGTGGTGCCACTGCCGCCCAGGCCGCTCACCCCGGCAGATAAGTTGAGCTGCTCAGCGTTGCCAAAAAGATTGCGGTGAGACCACGTTGATTTGGCACTGCTTCCAAGATCGGTGGAATACTCTACGGTGAATCCCACGGCATGGGGCAAGCGCTCCTGCACATCAAAAATGACCGAGATGCGGCCGAGCGCATCGAGTTGATCAGCGGCGCGAACGCTGATGCCCGAGAAAACGCCCAAAGAGAGCAAGTCTTGCCGCGCCTTCTCGATCTGACTTGGGCTGTATCGCTCGCCGGTGCGAATGTGCAGCCGATCCCTGACAAAGCGCTCATTCACCTTGCGCAGGCCGGTGATGACAATTTCGCCGATATTGACTTGCGGACCTGTATGAACCTCGTAGGTCACGTCCAGAACACGTGCATCAGCGTCTTCATAGGCCACGGGCAGGGCGACCTTGGCCAGTGCGTATCCATCCTCGTGGAGTGCGGTGAGCAGATGCTCCTGGGCTGCTATTACATTTGCGGCGATTGCAGGATCACCCGAGGTCACGTCAAGCTTTACGTTGGCATCCTCGAAGATATCGCCTTCGACCTTGACTTGGCGAAGGTGATATAGCGGACCCGGAACGACCGCGATGTTGACGGCGGAACTCGTTTCTTTTGGCAGTGCCTCCATAGCGGCCGGCAAATCGGGGTCATCCAGCGCTCGCGCATCCACCGTGATGGTGATCTTTCCCTGGTAGTACCCCAAGCCTTGCAGCACTGTTTCGAGCCGGCCGATGTCCTGTTGTGCCCGGCCGATGAGCGCAAAAGGTGTGATCGGCCCGCTAGGCAGCAGCGATTCAAGCTGAGAACTGTCTTTAAGCGCAGTTTCGAGCCGGCCTTTCCCAATGGACGTGATGGTCACGGTATAGGACTGTGGGTTCGCGGCGTGGCTTATGGGTATGGCAAGAACCGTGATCGCAAGGAACAGGGAAAGTGAACGGATGTTCGATGCATATTTGCTGCGAAGCGACATTGGGCTGGGTCACGCGAGAACTTTGCAAATTATTGTAATGGCTAGCGATGTTCTGATGGGATGTTCGCCTATCAGCTGCAATTACAATTTGCACTCAGATACTGGCGTTGGCAGGGGGCAGGTCAATGCCAAAGCACATGAGAAGACGGCTTACTGTCCCTGAAGTTTCGTCAGCCAGCGGTGACGTAAAATTGGCGTCACTTTTCAGATAAAGAAAAGTTCTTAGACTTTAGGGGTGCGGGCCGCTGCTTAACGCAATGTCGCGTGCTCCGGCGATGTGGTGATTCGGTGGATCGAGAGGTCGGCGCCATTGAATTCGTCCTCGGGATCGAGACGGATGCCGACGATCTTCTTGAGGGCGCCGTAGATCACCAAGCCGCCGGCCAGTGCGATGGCGATGCCCAGTCCGGTGCCGATCAGTTGCGACACGAGGCTCACACCGCCGAGGCCGCCGAAAGCCTTCAGGCCGAAAATGCCGGCGGCGATGCCGCCCCAGGCGCCGCACAGGCCGTGCAGCGGCCAGACGC
>CAZAOQ010000232.1:0-3499 GCA_964486795.1 uncultured Rhodocyclaceae bacterium | reverse complement strand
CATCGAAGCCGAGCGCTTCAAGCGTCAGTGCGCCGTGGGCCTCGACCATGGCGTACTTGTCGAGGATGCGGATGACGGCATCCTCGCCGTGGATGCTGGGCATGATCGAGACGCGCAAGTCGATTTCACGTTGTTGGCGCAGCTCGGCCCCACCCATGGTGACGCGGAAGCTGCCGTCTTGCGGCACGCGTCGCTCGGCGATGTCGAGCTCGGCGAGCACCTTGAGACGTGAGATCACTTGCTCGGCAAGCGCGCGGTTATCCAGTGTGGCGATCGCGTCGAGCACGCCGTCGATGCGGTACTTGATCGCCAGCCCCTGTGGCGTGCTTTCGAGGTGGATGTCGGAGGCACCAGCCTTGAGGGCGTCGTAGAGCGTCGAGTCGACGAGCTTGATGGCCGGGCTCACGGCTTCGCTGACCGAGGCGAATGACAGCACGGTGGCGGTGCGGCCAGTGCTCGGACCTTCCTGCTTCATGGTGGCCAGCCCATCAACGGCGCGGGCGGATTCCTCCTGGCGCACAAGATAGGCATGGATGTCGGCTGGCAGCGCCAGATGCAGTGTCAGTGCCTGCCGTGCCGCAGCCTCAAGCCCGCTCTGCAGGTCGCCGTCATAAGGGTCGGAGACGATGCCGCGCAGTTTGCCTTCGCGGTCGCGCAGCAGCACACAGTGGCGCTGCAAGGCTCTGGAGAGTGGCAGCAGGTCGAACGCCGGTGTCATCAAGAGCATGTCGGCTGTTTCAACGACGGGCATGGCGAAGCGGGCGGCGAGCGCCTGGACGAGCCCACGTGGTTCCAGGCCAGCAATAATTTCCAGCTCGCTAAGCAGGGGCCGCCCGCTCTGTTGCGCCTGAAGCCGCGCGCGGTTCACCAGCGCATCATCGAGGGCGGCCGCCTGCGGCACCGTGCTCATGACAGGCTCCCGGCGAGATCGAAGATCGGCAGATACAACAGTACGACGATGGTGCCGACGACGAGGCCAATTGCTGCCATCAGTAGCGGTTCGAAGGTGCGGCTGAAACGGTCAACCCAGCGGGTGATTTCGCCGTCATGGAAGGCGGCCGATTGGCTGAGCATACGGCCGAGTTCGCCGGAGCGTTCGCCCACGCGCAGCATGCGCAGGGAGACGGGTGTGGTCAGCCCATGAGTCTCGAATGCCGTCGATAACGGCGTGCCGGCCTGGATCAAACCCTGCACGGCGTGGAGCGAGCGGCGTGTGTCGAAGCCGACCGCGTCGCGCACGGTCTCGAGTGCGGTGACGATGGGGATGCCGCCTTCGAGCAGCATGCCCAGCGTCAAATACAGACGCGATAGTTCGTATAGCCGCATGCGCTCACCGATGCCGGGCAGGCGCGCGACGAGCCGCATCAGCCCGCCGTTGGCGCGCATTGTGTGCAGGGTGAAGACAATCAGAACGAGCAGCAGCACGCCGCCGCCGAGCAGGACACTGGCATGCGCTGAGGCGAACTGGCCCCAGTCGAGCAGCCGCTGCGAAAGCCACGGCAGATCGCGTCCGGCATCCCGGTAGACGCTGGCAAAGCGCGGCACGACGAAGCCGATCAGGAAGAGCGTGACGCCGCCACCGACGCAAAACAGGATGGCCGGATAAATAGAGGCGCTGACGATCTTGCCGCGCAGGAGTTCGACGCGCTGCCGGTATTCGATGAAGCGTGCCAGCGAACGGGGCAGGTCGCTGGTGCCTTCGGCGGCGCGCATCATGCCGATATAGAGCGGCGTGAACAGCCCTGGCTGTTCGGCGAGTGCAGCCGAGAAGCGTTTGCCTTCGCGCAGGGCGGCGAGCAAGCCGGTGAGCACGCTGCATGTCGCCACGTTGCCTTCTTTTTCGAGCAGGGCTTCGAGGCTCTCGACGATGCTGAGCCCGGCTTCGAGCAGGGCCAGCAGTTCCTGGCTGAAGAGTGTGAGCGATAGCCTGCTTGCCGAGCGGGCAGAATCGCCTCGCCACACCGGCAGGATGGTGCCTGCCGGTGTGGCGTCGATGGATGCCACAAAGAGACCGCGAGCCTCGACCTGGCCACGTGCGTCACCCGCGTCGGTTGCCTCAATCGTTAGTTCGATCATCCGGTGGTCGGGTGAGAGCGCGCGAAGGTGGTAGCGCATGCCAGACGGGTTCAGTTGCCGGCGTCGACGATGTCGGCATTTTCGCCGTCACCGCCGGGCTTGCCATCCTTGCCCAGCGACAGGATTTCAAACTCGCTCTTGCTGCCCGGGTTGCGATAGAGGTAGGTATGGCCCCAGGGGTCAAGCGGGATGTCTTTTTTAAGGTACGGGCCATTCCATTTCGTTGCGTCCGCCGGCCGGACCTGCAGCGCCGCAAGGCCTTCCGCGCTGCTCGGGTAACGGCCGTTGTCGATACGGAAGTTGTCGAGTGCCTTCTCGAAAGCAATGATCTGCGACTTCGCTACGGTAATTTCAGACTTGCCGAGCTGGGCGAAATACTTCGGCCCGACATAGGAAGCAAGCAGGCCGATGATGACGATGACCACGAGCAGTTCGAGCAGCGTGAAGCCACTTGCCCGGTGCCTGCAGTGTGCTGAGTATTCTGCGGTTCGATGTGTCATAAGGTTCACCGGGTTCTCCTGGTGGATCAAACATTCAGCATGTCGCGGCGCTTGCTGCCATTCCCGCAGATAGGTGTGGCGAGGTGCGGCAAGCGCCGTGAGCTTACCTTACGATAGTCGCTCCAGTTGCCCGCGCAGTTTATCGAGCAGCGCGACGAAGTCGGCGAGGCGCGCGCGCTCCTGGGCAACGACGGTTTCCGGGGCACGCTCGACGAAGCTCGGTGTCGACAATTTGTTCTCGGCCTTGGTGATCTCGCCTTCGATGCGGGTGATTTCCTTGGCCAGGCGCACACGCTCGGCGGCGACGTCGATTTCGATCTTCAGCATCATGCGGAACTCGCCGACGATCTGCACCGGTGCGTCACCCGCCGGTAACTCCGTACCGGCGGCGGTGACACTTTCCATGCGCGCCAGCGCCTGCAGGTAGGGCGCAAAATCGTTGACGACTGCCGTGTCGCCACTAATCAGCAGCGGCACCTTTTGTGCCGGTGATAGGTTCATCTCGCCGCGCAGGCTGCGGCAGGCATTGACCATATCCTTGAGTTGCTGGATGCGTGCTTCCGCAGCCGTGTCGATCTTCGCCGGCACACTCTCCGGGTAGCCCTGCAACATGATGGAATCGCCGCTTACCCCGGCCAGCGGTTTGACCGATTGCCATAGCTCTTCGGTGATGAAGGGGATCAGCGGATGGGCCAGACGCAGCATGGTTTCGAGCACGCGCACCAGGGTGCGGCGCGTGGCGATTTGTTGCGTTTCGTTACCCGTTTGCAACTGCACCTTGGCGAGTTCGAGATACCAGTCGCAGTATTCGTCCCAAACGAATTCATACACCGTGCGCGCGGCGAGGTCGAAGCGGTATTCGGCGAAGTGTGTGGCGATCTCGGCTTCGGCGCGCTGCAGGCGGCTGACGATCCAGCGGTCGG
>CAZAOQ010000231.1:0-3513 GCA_964486795.1 uncultured Rhodocyclaceae bacterium | reverse complement strand
AGCGTGGCGAAGAGCTTGTTGGCGACCAGTACCTCGCTGCCGGTGAGGGCACGCATCAGGGTGGACTTGCCGGCATTGGTATAGCCGACCAGCGACACGCAGGACAGTCCCTGGCGGTCTTGCCGCCGCGCACGTTGCGTCTTGCGCTCGACTTCCATCGCGGCAATCTCTAACTGAAGTTCGGCGATGCGGTCGCGGATCTTGCGGCGATCCAGTTCGGTGTGTGATTCACCGGCGCCGCGTCCGCCGGTGCCGCTGCGCTGCCGCCCCTGTGGCCCGGCGAGTTTCGCCGCCTCGCGCAGGCGCGGTGCCATGTAGCCGAGACGCGCGATCTCCACCTGGGCGCGTGCGGCGCGTGAACGCGCATTGCGATGGAAGATTTCGAGGATGACCATGGTGCGGTCCATCACCTCGCAACCGACTTGCGTCTCCAGGTTGCGCGCCTGCGCTGGCGAGATTTCGTGGTCAACGAAGAGTGCTTCAATCTCGCAGGCGGGCGCCGTCGCATACACATCGGTAGATGCGATGTGGTCTTCGACGAACTGGTGGATTTCCTCCCGCTTGCCGACGCCCAGATAGGCCGTCGTATCGAAGCCGGCACGCTTTTGCGTGAATGTGTGTACCACTGTGAACCCCAGTGTTTTCGCCAGTTCGCGCAGCTCGGTCAGCGAAGACTCGAATTCGAGGTCGCTGACACTGGGCAGTTGAACGGCCGCCACGATGGCGTACCGGGGGATCTCTTTGACTTCACCTTGCATGCGGAAATAGCTTTACTTGAGTGGGAACAGACAGATAGTACCAGCCTAATGCCCTGTCATCGATGCTGCGATTGCTCTAGTTCAATTACCTTGTCATTACCTGTGCAACCCATTGCCTTGAAGTGATGGTTTCACTATTTCGCGCAACAAAAAGCCGACGCATCGCGCCGGCTTTTTGTTGGTGCGAGACGCAATCAGGTCGTCTTGCGGCGGCGCATCGTCGCCAGACCTGCGAGGCCGAGGCCGAGCAGCGCCAGGGAGGCAGGCTCAGGCACGCCATTGGATGAGGGTGCCCCATTCGTTGTCACGGTAAAGGCCATTTCAGGGGTTAAGCCTTGTCCATCGAAGCTCAAGCCATCGGATGCATTCGAGAACCAGAATGTGCCGTTGTCGGCAATGCTTCCGGTGTTTTGAGTGTGGCCACCGACATTGTAGGCGGTCTGTCCAGTCAGTCCGATTGCCGAAGCCGCAAACCAGTAAGTCGCACCTGTGTTGAGGGTTGCTGAACTAATCGTGGCGGCATCCACATAAGTCAGGGCTTGCAATGACTGACCAGTAATAGTGGCTGTGGAAGCCAAGACACTGGCAATATCCGGCCCCTGAGCGACATCGCCGTTTTTGGAGCCGAGCACAAGAAAAGTCAAATCAGTCGGTCCGCCATTCAGCCAGAGGCCGAGGGAAGAAACCGCGCCAGTGTCTTGCGCGACAAAGCTGTTGGCATATACGTAGGTGCCGGTAGAAGACAGGGGCTGCCAGTAGTCTCCCAAATCAGGGGCTTTGGTAACCACGGTGGCACTTGAAATGCTGCTTACCAGGAACAACACTACAGCACTGATTTTTCTAATCAACATGGGTTCATCTCTTATGGGTTGTTTTGAACATTGTGCAGGGTCGGAACATATGAAGAGGCTCCTCTCGCCAAGCTTCTTGGCTTAAGCACATACTATGCCAAGACATCGGATGTGATATTTTATCTCGTTCGTACAATTGCTTATAAAACCCTGATGCATTGGGCCGCGGGCTTGAACTCGTTCTATATCTAAAGATGTAAAAAAGTCCGACATAGCGGGCTTCCACTAAGCCTTTCCTGAAAGTTTGCCTTCCCAAAAAATCGAGTACAGCTCGAAATCATGTGTTGGCGCACCTTTCAGGCGTGTGAGTCTGGTTGCGCCAGCGGAAAATTAAGGATCCCCAGTAGTTTTCAGTGACCACTGCCCTCAAGCTAATTCTTTGACCATTACCATCTGCTGCGGCAGGCAGATTGTCTTCAGATCGTAGTTCTCCACGATCGTGCGTCGAGCTTGCTCGCGCAGCGACGCGAACGCTGAAGGCGACTCAAGCGCCGCCACCACGCGTTCGGCGATTTCCTCCTGCTTGAAAAAATCCACCAATAATCCATTCTCACCATCGCGAATCACTTCCGTGACCGGTGCCGTGGACGAGGCGACCACCAGACACCCGGCAGACATCGCTTCGAGCATTGACCAGGAAAGCACAAACGGATAGGTCAGATAGACATGCACTCGAGATATCTGCAACACCTTGAGAAACAACGGGTAGGGCACCTTGCCAAGGAAATGCACACGGCTCATATCGAGCGCATCGCCAAGCTCGGTGAGCAACTGCTGCCGGTAGGTCTGTCCGTCCGGTAGCGCTGCACCGTAGCTCACCGAATCGCCGCCGACGATCAGCACATGGGCGTTCGGCCTGCGCGCCAGAATCGCCGGCAAGCTACGTATGAAACTCGGAAAGCCACGATACGGCTCCAGGTTGCGTGCCACATAGGTCACCACCTCGTCACCTGCAGCGAGATTGATGCCGAGTTCCGGTAGATCTAGGCGCACCTCGGCGGCGGGCTTCACCACATCGGTATCAACCCCTTCGTGAATTACACGCAGCATCGAATGGTAGCGTTCGGGGTAGGTACTCTTCTGCCACTGTGTCGGGCAGTGCCCGGCATCCACCGCATCCAGTCCGAGCAGATTGCCGAGATTTTTGGTGCGAATGCGTGGAGCTGTATCTGCGCTCAACACCAAACCGGGGGCAAAGCCGACATCCGCCCCGTCAAAGCGATAGAAAAACTCGAAGTAGCCCAGTAGCGGCGTCTGCGGAAATACATCCTTCAAATACCAGATTTCGCCCCAGGCGTTGTGCCCCACCATCACATCGGGCACGAACCCCGAACGCTTCAGTTTTAGCGCCACCCGCGCCACCGTCTGTGCGTTCAGCACGTAAGCTTCGGTTGCTCGCAGATAGTGATGTACCTTCGGCGTCGCCCTGCGCGACGGTTTGTAAGCGATGTTGCGTACCCCCGGCAGATTCGCATCCCTGCGCTGCGTGATGAAGACGACCTGATTGCCGGGAATGGCGCCGAGGTGGCGTGCGAGGTGCAGATATTGACCGGGAAAGTTTTGATGCGCGAAGAGAATATTCATGGCAGAAATTTTAGCGCATGTCATGTAGGTCGGATGACGTGAAAACTGTCAATGCAGGGCTATTGCATGAAAGGTAGCTCGCCCTCCTGTGATTCGCAGGAAACGCTGAAAATAATTAAAAAATAATTGGCCTTAGGCCATCCGCGTGGGCGCCGAGCTATCGCTCGGAGGCAATCGAAGAGAATTCAAAGTGTTCAGTCTTCGTAAAGAAGACTCGACAAGATTGAGCCGAGGATTTCAAGCCAATTAACGTGACCGATTGGTAAATCAATGATTTACACGCCTGCGCGTTATCACCTCGGACATAAATTGATTGAACT
>CAZAOQ010000230.1:822-3549 GCA_964486795.1 uncultured Rhodocyclaceae bacterium | reverse complement strand
TTTCATTTGATCTTTGTCCATCCGCGCCACCAGCCTGGGGAGCCAGTCGCCGATGAGAGCTGCCAATACTGCCTTTTCCTCTGCCGTCCAGTCCGCGCCTTCCAATGCTGCGCTGGCGAGCAGGCGAGCACGGCTATGGATGTTGCCGTTCAACGCTTCCTGGTTCTTGCCTAGCTGATCGGCACGCTCTGTAAAAAACTCTTTAAGGTTTTCAATCTGCAGACGGTTCGCACTCATGCTTGCCCGCTCGGTCTCGCGCTTTGCCTGTGCTGCTGCGGCTGCCTGCTCGGCAGCAATGGCCTCAGCCTGGCGTGCCAACGCTTCGCGCTGCATCTCGCCCCGCTTTTCCATCCTGGTCTCAAATGCTGCCAGCTGATCTGCCTGTGCCTCGCGTATCGGCAAGGAATAGCGGGCTATCTTGTCGTGCAGGGCAATCGCCAGATGCTGGTGCGCATCATCGCAACTGCCGATCCATACCCAGCCGAAGGGAAGCAACCCTGCACTGGCGCCTCGCGTGGCGCTGACAAAACGCTTCTCGGTGGTGGCTGGGCGATAGCTGGGCGGTTCCCCCTTGGCACCTAAAATCTTGATGGATCGCACCCCGTCCAGGGTGACGGACTCGGCACCGGAGTGCCGCCCCACTCTGAGCAGGAAACCTTGCCGTGCCGCCATCAACTCACTCAATTCATCGGTGAGCAGGGTCGAAATAAGCGTGCGCCATGCGGGATCGAGCAGGGGTTGGAACTGCGGGTGATCAAGTTCAGCTTCAAGTTGCGGTCGATAGAAAGCGTTGCAAGCATCACACAGCGATGACCAGGCAATCTTTCCAGTCAGCCGCAGCTCACCAGCGAAAGCCTCGGGCATCGCTTCGCGGACAGTTTCGAGAAACACTTTAAGTTCCGGCGATCCACGCTCGCTGGGCCGCTTTTTCTTGCTCACTGCATAGACGATACGCGTCGGCGGCGCCGGGCGATCCTCTTGCGGATGAGCATCTACCACTGCGACATTGCGGAACGGATCATTGTTGAATTGTCCGGCCTGATAGCCGAGCAGCCGCTCTTGCAGCATGGCAGATGCACGTTTCCCCTGCTCTTGCGGTGGCTGACCCTTATTCAGATGACTGAGCCATGCGGTTCGCATGCTTCCCTTGAGGGAACTGCCCGGTAGATACGGCTTGCCATCGAGCGGGTTGTAGGCAGTGCGCGCCATCGGAAACAGGTTGTACACGGGGTTGCCTCCGCCACCGCGCTGCTGTGGCTGGCCAGCCTTTTCTTCGTACTCACGCGCGATGCCGGCGGCGATATCGGTATAGCCGCTGGCAACGGCGGCCAGGCGCGTCCGGCGTGCCTTGAAGAACTGCTGGATGGGCCCGATCGGATCTTTTTCACCCGCCAGGCGCATCAACTGGCTTTTTTCCTTGCTATCGAGCGTGGCCGCAATATCGGCGGGATCAAGCCGATGCAACAGCCCATTCTCGATGACGAAATTGGTTGGCTCGAAAACTTCGTCACAACCAATATGCACGGGTGATAAGGTGGTGATGGCCAGCTTCAGCGGGCGGGGAATAGCCATGCTCATGGGGTGTCCTCGATCTGCACGCCGATCACCGGTGCATAGCCTTGATGCACTGCGGCTTGCTGCATCGACGATACGCCGCCAAGCCCCTTGCCAATAAAAAGCCGCTCAGGGTTGGTGCCGGGCGACGCAAAGACGGCGCCGGTCGCCGCCAGCAGAAGTGGTCGTTTGAAGGGATTGCTACCCAGCGCCAGCGTGCCGCCGTGACGACCAAACCGTGTCAGAACGCGCCAATAGCTGCGTGTCTCGTCAAAGCCTTGCGCTTGAGGGGCGCAAGGTGCGAGCGTCCACCAGGCGTTGGCGCGAGGATTGTTTTGCTTGAACAAGTTGGTCTCCTGCACGGCGTCAACATCGAACTTGCCAAGCCCGATGCTGGCATCGCGCCCATAGCCGACGCTGCCGAGGTGTTCAAATAGTTGCTGCAGAATATTCCGCGCAAGCCGGGTTTCGTCGAGCAGACACCACAGGTCGATCAACTGGCCGGATTGGTGAAAAATCTGCGGCTGGGTATAGGGTGCAAATTCCCCAGTACCTGTGGTGCCCGTCATACGGTTGATTGTGTTGTGAGAAGCAGCCGCCGATACGGGTATGCCGTCATTGCCATAAACAGCACTATCGCTGCGCGCAGTATCAAGCAGAGCGCGCAGCGGCATACCGACGCTGGCGTGCGGAACCCAGCGTTTGCCCTTAGCTTCCTTGCGCAATGCCGGGCTGTCACATACAACACCCATTGCGGCCGGAACGGTTGGGCGCGGCAGGTAGCCACCGGGGAATCCATCTGAAATCACGAGCCACGGCGCGCCGGCCGTATAGTCGCGAAGCAGGCGATCAAGCTCGGCCTCGCCGAACATCTCACGGGCGATATGACAGAGTTGCCCGAACAGGGTGTCGCCCGCCAGCGGGGTACCAAGCGGCGAACGCAAGCGGAGCGTAACGAGCAGCGGTGTCATCGCCTCATGCCGCCTTGCCAAAGGGTTCAATGGCGGCAAACTGCGCCATCAGACAGGTGCCGTCGAGTTCAAGCCCTTCAAAGGCGAGCTTGCCATAGCCGCGTGAACCGGAACCGCCGAGACTATCAAGCTCAAGCAACCTCATGCCAAGCAGCACCATTGGCAACAGCTCTTCTCCATCAAGTACCTTGAGCGTCAATGC
>CAZAOQ010000230.1:0-812 GCA_964486795.1 uncultured Rhodocyclaceae bacterium | reverse complement strand
CACGTTCAATGAACCGCGGATGCTCTGCAACGCCAGCGATCCGATTGATGGAGTTCTCGGACTTGACTTCAGTCGTCAACAGATTTCGCACATCGGCCACTGTTTGCTTCCACTTCACATCAAGCGGGCAATCCCAGAAGGCCAGACGCGTCGGGCCAATGGCTTCGACAAGCTTATCCCCTTCTTTGTCAGGTGCGCCACCGAACAGTTTGATGAGATCGCGGCCAGCAGCATTGCCTTCATCCCGCGCGAGATGACGGAAGGAATAGGGGCGACCTTCAGCAATGGTTACCAGCCCATGGCGCCATTCGAGCATGCTGCGTAATTTGCCCTTCAGCGACGAACCGGGAATATAGGGCTGGCCGGAGAAAGGGTCCTTGACCACAGGACTGTCGGTGCCACCGATGCGCATTTCACTATCGCCAGCGCCGATGTGCAAACCGGACTTGAGAACGATGGTGCCGGTAATTTTCTTGATTCGGGTAAGTTGCATATTGAGTTCCTTTTTCAGGCGGCTAGCAATTGAGTGCGTCCCTGCTTTGACATCATCATCCCCGGATTGCCTTAAGGAATCCGAGCATGGCTTCGAAGTGCAGACGGAAATGGTTCAAGCTGCGTGGCCCATCCACCTGTTTGATACAGTCGCGCAGCCAGTCGACGAATTCCTTCGTGACCAGGTCACGACCTTGTGCGTAAGCGGCCTTGGCATTGAGCATGTGAATAAACGCCTCGAAGTCCTTGAATCGCGTTTCGTCCATCCCGATGCGTTCTTGCCAACCGACCAGCTCGTCGTAAAAGCGACGGATTTGGGT
>CAZAOQ010000229.1:0-3566 GCA_964486795.1 uncultured Rhodocyclaceae bacterium | reverse complement strand
ATACCCGCTACGATACCCGCTATTTCACCGGATGGCAATGGACAATGCCGGTTATCGACGGATGCTAGATTGCCGTGGTTACTGGGCTTTAACTCGGGTATCGGTGAATTGCGGACATCGCCGGATGCCGATGCGGCTTTTCGATCATCAGCAGCATGTCGCGGCTATCCTTTTATTTCTTCTAATTTGATACCAACAATTACTAAGTGTTTTTATCCTGTTCCTTGCCCTGATTTTTCGCCGCTTGAAGGCCGTGTCGAGACCTAGCACCGGAAAAGCCGCATTATCGCCCGCGTGCCGTAGTTGGCTCAAGTTTGAGGGGGGTGTGTTGGCTTTCAATTACAGATCTTCGTGGGCCTTTGCGTAGGCACGATCATTTTGAGGCGCTTCGCACGACCTCATCCAGCAGCTTGATGAAATTGCGCTTGGGTTTGAATTGCAGGCGTAGTTCAGCGAGGTAGTCACAGAATTGCAGCGATTGATTCTGTGTTGTCATCAATCCGCCCACTTTACGGATCAGCTTGATCCCCTCTTCGTAGGCAGAGTTCTTGGTTTCGTCCACGATCATCGGAATAACGCGGCGGTAAAGGCTGATGGCATCTTCCGGTCGCGTCAATTCCAACTTGCCAGCCAGCGTGACTAGCAGATTGCGGTCGCAAATTCCTTGGTGAATGGTCGTCCACGCAGCATCAAAGTCGTTCTCCCACAAGGCGATCGATACCCTTAAGGAATAGTTCGGCGTCGAAGGCTGGGGTTTCCAGCGGCTGGTCGCTGCGGCTTCGCGAGTCGTAATGTCGGCAAGGTGTGTCAGCGCTCGATCACGCTGTGTTGGCCAGAGGCCAAGTTTCGCCGCGACATCGTGCAGTTTCTTGAAGGCTTCCAGGCTAGGACGTTCCTCGAACTGAATCCAGGTCAGTTGCATTGCTTCATCATTACGTTTGCGCTTGACGTAGATCGCGACCAAGAAATCACGCAGGTCGTTGTGCGGGTGATCCGGGAATGCCTTGAGGCCACGTTCGGCCCATTCCAGCGCCTCAACTGCCCGCTTTGCCTTGACGAGGGTTTCGGCGATACCGAGGTAGCGGTAGCTGGATGAAAGATCCTTGGACCTGATCGCGACCAGTTCGTCAATATCACCACGGGCTTCGGCCAGGCGTTCCATGATGCGGGTGATGGTGGCTCGATGGCCATCGTAGCTTTTATCGTCGGATCGTGGCTTGATCTTGCGCCACTCCGCTTCGGCCAGTTCTCGATAACGTTGCAGGCCCTTCTTGCCGAGAGCGTCGCTGTACGTCACAGCATCAAAACTGCACAAGCCAAAGGGGAGCGTCGTTTCAAAACGGAACAGGCGTTCGGCCAGCGCAGCAGGGTCCGGCTTGGCCATTGTGCAGGCCTTGAGGTGCATTTCACCAAGGCGGCAGACGACGCCGCCAGTCTCGCCATTTGAGTCGTCAACTTGCTCCAGCGCATGCTCGACGCGCTCAATGGCATATTCGGCAAGGTCGACCAGCAAGGCTGCTGTGTCGTGTTTAAGCAGCTCTGCCAGCGAATCGACGATCTGGTCAATATTGTCTGCGAAGCTGCCGACGTCGCGCCAGTCCATATAGCCATGGATGCTTGATGCATCATCAATTGCGCACCGAAATGCTGTGGCTACGTCACCACCGTCAAGCAGACGAGTGGCCTTGAGCAGCAACGATTGGTAGAGCCGGTCATCGCGCTGGGCGACATCCAACAGTAACTCGACCAAGGCTTCCTGTGACTGTGTACCCAGAAAATCCTTGATATCTTGCCAGGGATCGCGTCGCTTGGTCTTGCTTTTTGACTTACCAGATTTCGCCTTGGGCTCTTCATCCGATGCGTGATCAGTGAGCCAAGCGAGTCCCACCGCCACACAGTGTTTGCAGAAATAGCCGTCTGCGGCGCGTGGGCAGGTACAGTCGTAGCACAGGTCTCCATGGTCACTCCACAGCTCCACCCGATAAGTTTCGCTGCCTTCGACTCTGGCAGTAATCTTGCCGTCGGTGACGCGCAGCCGGTCGACTGCACCGATGGAAAAGTATTCCTCTCCGCGCTGGAAGGCGGTGCTACCCGCCACCTCATCGAGTTTAGAGCGGGTAATCAGGTGACTCATGTTGCTCACAGGTATTTCTTGACGACGATTTTGGCGTCCGCGTGGGCGCGGTCCAAGGTGCAGATTTTCGGATCGTCGTCATGCCCGCTGAAAAAGTCGTCGGCCTGGGCGCGCATGACCATCTTGATCGCGTCCTCGTCCGCGATGTCGTACTTTTCGGTGATCAGCGTGGTGACTTCATCGAGGTAGGCTTCGTAGTTCATGTGGGTCGTCTGGGCTGTCATGGTGTTTCGTCCTTTCTTTCCTTAGTCTGATCGCGCCGCATCAGCTCGACGTAGAGTGCTTCCACGCGTTCCCGCGCCCAGGGTGTGCGTCGCAGGAACTTCAGGCTCGAAGCGATGCTGGGTTCGTGGGTGAAACAGCGGATGTCGATTTTCTGTCCCAGCGCCGGCCAGCCGAGTCGCTCCACCAGCTTGGTGAGCAGACTTTCCAGGGTGATGCCGTGGAGCGGATTGTTGGCCTGCGGTGGGGTCATGGTTGTTTTGTGTTTTCCCGGGCGGGTTTGGTCAAGTCGTCAAAAGTGGGTGCAAGCGCGTGTGAGTGGATGCCATATTGGCGCCCTCTCCTGAAGGGATTCTTGACGATAACCAAATACGACTCTAAATTCAGTTTTATTCATATAAAGTAGGCTGCTATGCAATCCATTGCCAACATCAAGTCCATTTCATACTTGAAAAGTCATGCGGCCCAGATTTCCGAGGATCTGGAGTTGAATGGCAACCCGTTCGTAATCACCCAGAATGGCGAAGCCAGCATGGTGATTGAAGGTGTCAAGCAATTCCAGGAAAAAGAAGAACTCATCGCGGCCCTGAAAATTATCGCATTGGGCGAGAAAGACCGGCTGCAAGGTAAAGGGATTTCCGTTGATGCGTCTCGGGCACAACTTCTGGCGGCTCGCCAAAGCCGCAAATAATGACTGTCATCATTCTTCCCGATGCGCAGGATGACTTGCTTCACTTCAGGAGTACATGCTCGACAAGTGGGGGGAGGTCGAGTGGTTAAAAGCCGAGGATGAAATTTTTGAAAAGCTGGCAAAAATTGATTCCGGAATTTACACCGGCACTTCAGTCAAGGTGCTAACGACGGTTGGTATTTTTGAATACCAGAATGCTTTTACATCGCTTCACAAGCTGGTTTACAGACGCGCCGATGGAGACATTTTTGTCTATGTCATCGCGGGGCATAGGCAGGATTTTCCGACGCTATTGATGAGGCGATTACTGAAGAAGTAAGTCTCAGCAAGTGTTGCAGCAGGATGGGTTGCCAGGGAGATCCTTTTTCCCTTGATGGCATTTCCTGTCTTGAGGGTCAGGTGGTAGTAAAGAACACAGTGATACAAAGAAAAACCCGCTGAATAATCAACGGGTTTTTGTGTGCTGGCGGAGAGGGTGGGATTCGAACCCACGGTAGGCTCGCACCTACGCCTGATTTC
>CAZAOQ010000228.1:0-3613 GCA_964486795.1 uncultured Rhodocyclaceae bacterium | reverse complement strand
TACGGCGGGTGATGGCAATTTTGTCGGCTTGTTGTTCGAGCACGCCGTCCATTGCGCGGTAGAGTGCGGGAATCGAGACTTCTCCGCGACTCTTGCGTTTGTCCCAGTCAACCAGCACTTCATGCCAGAGCAGCGTGGCGAAGAGGAAGCCGGGTGAGGTTGGCTTGCCCTGGCGCACGCGCTCATCGGTACTCTCGAGGGCGAGAGAGACGAATTTTTCGCCCATCGGTTGTTCGAGGATGACGTCGAGCAGCGGCAGCAGGCCGTGATGCAAACCTTCGTCACGCAGGCGCTTGACGCATTCGATGGCATGGCCGGAAAACAGCAGCTTGAGCATTTCGTCGAACATTTTCCATCAACGAAGCCATCTCGCGGATCGGCGAGCGCGCGGCCGGGTCGATGGTCAGCCCCAGTTTGGCCGAGAGGCGCACGGCGCGCAGCATGCGCATCGGGTCTTCACGATAGCGGGCGCGCGGTTCGCCGATGATGCGTAGCGTCTTTTGCTGGATGTCGGCGACACCATGGTGATAGTCAACCACGGTCTCGTTCGATGGATCGTAGTACAGGGCGTTCATCGTGAAGTCGCGCCGTGCCGCGTCGTCCGCCTGGTTACCCCAGACGTTGTCGCGCAGCACGCGGCCGTGTTCGTCCTTCTGCGTATCGGCATCGTGTGCGGCGCGGAAGGTGGAGACTTCGAGTGTTTCGCCACCCTGCATGACGTGGACGATCTGGAAGCGTCGGCCGATGATGCGCGAGCGACGAAACAGGTCGCGCACTTCATTCGGCGTCGCGTCCGTAGCGATGTCGTAATCCTTGGGTTTGATGCCAGCGATCAGGTCGCGGACCGCGCCACCGACAACGTAAGTCTTGAAGCCAGCCTTCTGCAGTACGTCGCAGGTGCGCAGGGCGCCCGGGGAAATCGCATCGCGGCGGATGCCGTGACGGTTCTGTGGAATCACCGCCGGGGCGTTAGCCGGTGTGGCAGTGTTTTTTGGAGGGCGTCGAAACACCTTTACGGCGCGGTGCAGCAGCTTACGGATCATGTGCGATGGTGGGGATGTGTCGGTCCATGAGGGGACCAAGAAAGGGGGTAATGATACCGGAAATCAAGACCCTGTTTGCGTATGAAGAGAATGAGCAGCATGGCCACTCGCTTGTTCCAGGTGGCTGCGGTCGATGTGTTTAACGCAGGCTGATGATGGGCCAGCGCTTGGTCTGCGCGTGACTGAGCAGGATATCGTCGGGATCGACGGCCACCGGATCGCTGACCAGAGACATCAGCGGCAGGTCGTTGTGTGAGTCGCTGTAGAACCAACTGCGCGGGAAGCTGCCCCACCAGGCACCGAGTGATTCAAGCCAGGCTTCAACGCGGTGGATCTTGCCTTCGCGGAAGGAGGGCAGGCCGCTGGGCTGGCCGGTGTATTGGCCACTGCGACAATCTTGAGCCGGGATGGTGGCAATCAGATGTGGAATGCCAAATTCACGTGCGAGCGGGCCTGTGACAAAGCTGTTGGTGGCGGTGACGATAGCCATCAGATCGCCGGCGGCGCGATGCTTCTCGACCAGAGAACGGGCTTGTGCCGTGATGCGCGGACGGATGCGCTGCGTCATGAATTCCTCATGCCAGGCATCAAGCTGCTGGCGGTCGTGGCGTGCCAGAGGCTGCAGCTGGAAATCGAGAAAGGCGTGAATGTCGAGTGTGCCGGCCTTGTACTGCTCGTAGAATTCGATGTTCTTTGCTTCCTGTACCTCGCGGTCGAGTACACCCTGGTCGATGAGGAACTGCGCCCATTCAAAATCACTATCAGTGGCGAGCAGGGTGTTATCGAGGTCAAACAGGGCCAGATTCATGTTTGGGGTCGCTTGCGTGGGGAGGTTTGGCGGGGGAGAGGGTATCCAGGTCGTCGGGGCGCGCTTGTAATTCGCGCGATGCTTGCAGAACTTCGCGCAGTAGCGGCAGCGTGACGGGGCGCTTCAGTTCGAGTGAGGCGCGGTCGACGGCATTGAGCGTCGCCAGTAGCGATGGCAGGTCGCGGCGGCCATGATGCAGTAACCATGCGATCACCGTGTCGTCGATGTGCATGCCGCGCGATTTTGCGTGTTGGCGCAGTGCCTTGGTCTTTTCGCTATCGTCGAGTGCTTGTACTTCGTAAATCAGTGCTGCACCAATGCGTGTGCGCAAGTCTTCCCGAAGCTTGAGATGCAGGGGCGGCTCCTTGCCGGCCAGCAGTAAGGCGAGGCCGACGAGGCGTGCGGCATTGAAGGTGCGGAATAGCGTGATCTGCGCCGCTTCGCCGAGAGCGTCGACATCGTCGATGATGATCAGGCTACCGGGATGAGTTGCAAGTTCCTCACCGAGTTCATTGCCGTGTACGAAGCAGACCTCGCGCCCCTGCGCAGTGGCGGTGGTTTGGGCGCCTTGTAGCAGATGGCTGCGGCCGCATCCGGGCGGGCCCCAAAGGTAGACCTGGTCGAATATGCTGGGATCGCCGAGCGCGCGAAGGCGCGCCATCAGTTCCCTGTTGGCTCCGGTGACGAAGTTCTCCAGCGTTGGTGGTGTCTGCTCGGGGCCAATGTCGAGCAGCATCTGTTGTTGCACGTGAACGCTCATGGTTGTGCCTCATCACCACGATAGAAACGGCTGTTGAGGTAGCTGATACTGATTTCGCGCAAGGCAACGAGCAGCGCCGCTGAAACCGGTAATGCCAAAAGGATGCCGAAGAAGCCGAACAATTGGCCGAAGGCAAGCAGGGCGAGGATGACGGCAAGTGGATGGAGACCAATGCGCTGGCCGACCAGCCAGGGAGTCAGTGCGAAACTTTCCAGTATTTGACCGAAGCCATATACGACGGCAACCCCGATCAGCGGGCCGAGGCCATTAAATTGCAAGACTGCGACAAGTACGGCGAGGCTGAGACCGAGTGCGTAGCCAACATAGGGGATAAAGATCAGCAGACCGGTCAGCAGTCCGGTGGGTAACGCAAAGTTCACGCCCGCCAGCCATAGGCCAATGCTGTAATACACGGCGAGAATCAGCATGACGGAAATCTGGCCACGCAGGAATTCAGCGAGCACTGCATCGACTTCCCCCGCGATCTGGCGGGCCTTGGCATGCCAGGGTCGCGGTACGAGCTTATCGAGTCGCGCGAGTAGACTGTGCCAGTCGAGCAGTAGATAGAACATCACCACGGGTGCGAGCATCAGCGTGGTGAGCAGGCCCAGCAGAGCCATGCCGCCGATCTTCAGCGATTGCAGCAGTGACTGGAGGATGCCTCGGGCACTATCCCGATTTTCAGAGATCAGTTTTTTCAGCGATGCCGGATCGAGCTGCATATTCAGCTGGATGCCGAAGTTGTGCCTGAACCAGGGTACTGCTTGCTCGTTCCAGAGTGCGACGACATCGGGCAGGCGGTCAATTAGCAAGCGGGCCTCTTCTCGCACCAGCGGCAAAAGGATCAGCACCAGGGTGACGAGGATGCCGGTGGCGAAAAGCATCACCAGCAGCACGCCGGCAGCACGCGGCATGCCGCGACGGACGAGGACTTCGACCAGCGGCGCGCAGATGTAGGCGAGGATGCCGGCCAGCAGAAAAGGCGTCAGAATCGGCCCGAGT
>CAZAOQ010000227.1:0-3690 GCA_964486795.1 uncultured Rhodocyclaceae bacterium | reverse complement strand
CTGACATTATGACAAAGAAATCGTTCACGACGCTTGTACCTTGTTCAGTGTTTCCCTAACAGGCTGGCAGCCACCAACGGTCGAAAACCACTGAAGATCGCAGTGCAATCGCAAGCGTTGAATCAGACTTGGCCTGCGAGCAGAGCTTGGCCATCGGTATCGAGAGCCTGTCGAAGTACATGTGGCGTAGATCTGGACTGTCGATAGGCCCATCCCGAGCCGTGTGGAAAGGCTCAACCAGAACAGGTTGGATGATCAGGCCGACTGCAGTGATACAGTCAAACGCGCATTGACCAACGGCCGTCATCCCCGCAAACGGCTGCATCTGTGTGCGGCTCCAACAAACAAGTCATCTCACGGCTTGTTTCCATTGTTAGCTGGATGGATACTTGGAGTTTACGTGACAGGCTGCTACGCCGCCTTTTCCAGCACCTTGATGGCGCCGTCGAGCGCGCGCTCGAACATCGGCGCTTCGTGTTCAACGAGGCGCGCTGTTTCGTTCTGCAGGCGATGCGCGAGTGCTTCGGGGGTGATCGAGATGGCGCAGTTGGTGGCGTGGTTGCTGAAGATATACACGGTACGGCGCGGACTGAGCCAGGTCAGGCGTTCACGCCGCGCCTGGCCGTTGTCGATGAACTCGACCCAGTCGCCCCGCACGAGATGTTTGACGCGGCGCATCCAGGCGCTGCTCTGTACACTGACCCCTTCTGGCACCTCGTGCTCGACGAGAGAGACCTCCTCGATCTGGATGCCGTTTTCGATGAGATGCGTGACATGAAGTGTCTCAGCAGCAAAAGCCGTTCGCGGTGCTGTCTCTTGCGACGGTGGCTCTTCGAGGCCGGGTGCTTTACGCAGTGCGCGCTTGTCGGCGCGCAGAGCCGCCGAATGCAGCAGCATCAGTGCATCGAACAGCGGCTGGTGTGCATCGGTGCTAATGCCAAGGTGATCGAGTCCCTGATGAAGTGCGGGCAGTAGCTTGGGCAGCAGGGCGGCGAGACGCTGCCGATCCTCGGCTTGTTTCATCGGTGTTACGCTCCAGACGAGTTCTTCGGAAATTCGCACCGCAGTCTGGAACTGGACGCTCTGTGGACCACTGCCCGTAGCGATCTTCTGCAACACGGCCCGCCATTGTCCGCGCAGAAATTGTTCGATCGGCAAGGGTAACTTTGTTTCGAGGAGCGGCGTGAGTGCTGCGTCGGTCGCCAAGCCAGCGGCCTGCTGCCGCTCGACGAGCAACTGTGCCTCGCTTTCCTTGCGCTGCATGGCTTCGACGACGACGCGGCTGGTTTCCGCTTCCTTCACCTCGTGCTCGGTGACGAAGGTCGCCAGTTCGGTGAGCGCTGTGCCAAACACGGCCACATCCTGGTCGAAGGTGTTCTGGACGTGCTCGACGAGGCCGGATAGCTTGACGTAAAACGGATCGCCTTCTTTGACTACGCTACCCCAGCGAATGGCGATGCCGGAAATGCTGTCGAGAAAGCGCCGTGCCGGATGACTGCGATCGGCAAAGAACTGGGGATCGATCATCGCCACCTTGAGCACGGGAATCTGCAGGCGGCTGATCATGCCTTTGACTGCCTCCGCTACTTTGTCGTCGTCGAAGATCAGATCGAAAAGGGTAGCGACGATGTCCATCGTGATCGCGTCGAGCGGCGGTGCCTGTCGTGCGGCATCGCTCTCGCGTGCCATGCGGACCACATTGGTCAATACGCCGGGGGTGGCCGCCGGCAGGGTCTGCAGAGCCTGCAACGACTTGAAGAATTCGGCACTGACGGCGATTGCTCCAGGTGGCAGAAGCTGGCCGCCGGGCAAACCTAGCGGCATTCCGCTCCCGCCGGTGCCACCGACACCGATCCCGACCCCAGGCGACATGTGGCCCATTGCAGTGCCGGCTACGCTGGGGATGCGTGCCTGCGCGAGGCGTTGGAGGGTATTGAGGATGTTCTCGACGCCGGTCGCCTCGGTGGTGATAGACGTGCCGTTCGTTGCGCTACGGCGATAGGTCCGCTTGAGTTCGGGGAGGATGCCAGCCTCGATGAGGATTTCGTTGATGGCACGGTAGAGTGCCGGCAGTTCGGCCTGTAGTTGTCGTTCCATCTGGCGCAGAAGCAATGTGCGGCTGTCGATGTCTGTAAGCATCGCTTCACAGCCTGCGCGCACGGCCTCGCAGACCATCTTGGGGCCGAAGCGATTGCCGCGCGTACTCATCTCGTCCTTGCCGACGAGCAGCGCCACGCGCCGATCCAGTGCGTACATCTCCTCGCTGCAGAATTCAGCAACGCGTGCCACGAACTCGCGCGCGACGATGCGCTCCGTCAGTTCCTTGTCGTCGACGAGTTCGAGTTGCAAGCCGGCCGGCCGAGCATCGTGGTGAGCATGGTTTTCGACGACCTTGACATGCTGCAGATCCTTGGCGAGGCGTTCCTTGAAGGCCTCTGACAGCTTGCTCCAGCTCGCTTGAACCTCGTTGCGCAGACGCAGGTATTCGGAGCGTTTGGCGTCGTCGTGCGATGTATTAGCTAGACCGAACAAGGCCTCGTCCAGTGCCGGGCCGAGCTCGTCCATCCACTCACCAAGGTCGTGTTCCAGAAGGTCACGACATTCGCGCAGCAGGCGTTGGGCGGCGGGTTGTTCGATCTCGGTCACGGCAGTGATGAGCGCTCATAAATGATTGGTGAGTATAAATTCTCACCCAAAATCCCGGATGTACCTAGTGGAAAAGCCGGGGGAAACGAGGGATATTGAACACATAGCATGCGATTCCTCAAAGGAATGGGTGAAGTATTCCTCACTCCAAGCACGTGGTGTTGTCTTGGTTTGCTGTGGCAGCGGGCGAAGCCCGGTCAAAGACGGTAAAATGGTCGGCTATCTTGCACTGGTTCCGGCGATAGCCTGCTTTGCTTCTCCGTCCATCTGCTTAAACCACCCGACGCGACCGCTCCGCTCCATGCTTGCTGGAAGGGTTGCTCATCGAACAGGATTCACGCCGTGCTCATCGCTTCCAACATTACCATCCAGTTCGGGGCCAAGCCCCTTTTTGAAAATATTTCCGTCAAGTTCGGCGAGGGTAATCGCTACGGCCTGATCGGCGCCAACGGTTCGGGTAAGACGACGTTCATGAGAATCCTCGCCGACATGCTTGAGCCGAGCGGTGGTAACGTTGCGCTCGACACCCATGAGCGCATGGCCTTCCTCAAGCAGGACCAGTTTGCATACGAAGAACAGCGTGTGCTTGATGTAGTGCTGCAGGGCCACAAGGAGATGTGGGACTGCATGCGGGAAAAGGATGCCATCTACGCGAACCCTGAAGCGACGGAAGAAGACTTTCTGCATGCCGCCGAGCTGGAGTCGAAGTTTGCCGAATACGACGGCTACACCGCCGAGTCGCGCGCCGGTGAGCTGCTGCATGGCGCCGGCATTCCGACCGAGCAGCACTTCGGCCCGATGAGAAATGTGGCGCCGGGCTGGAAGCTACGCGTGTTACTGGCCCAGGCGCTGTTCGCCAATCCGGACATCCTGCTGCTCGACGAACCAACCAATAACCTCGACATTAATACCATCCGCTGGCTTGAAGATACGCTCAACCAGCGTGACAGCTCGATGATCATCATTTCGCACGATCGCCATTTCCTGAACCAGGTGTGCACCCACATGGCTGACCTGGATTACGGCACGCTCCAGGTATATCCA
>CAZAOQ010000226.1:0-3708 GCA_964486795.1 uncultured Rhodocyclaceae bacterium | reverse complement strand
CAGTGGCTCAATCGACGATCTTCCTGACTTCGATGTCCTGCAGCCATTTCACGTGGCGCGGGCCGGTGCGCGTGTCTTTCGACGACACCAGGGCAATGCGACCTTCGTCGTCAGCGAGGGGCAAGCCGTTCTTCTCGAAGAACACCATGACGCCTTCGCCAACCGGCGAATTGAAGATTTCGCTCCAGGAGAAGACGACCTTGTAACCGTCGCTGGCGGTGGCAATGATGGCCATCTTCTTCACGTCGTTGTGGCCGAGAGTGAGGATTTCGGCTTTTTCAAGAATGTCGGTGAGGCGCACACCCTTGAAATTTTTCAGTTTGCCCTTGTCGGCACCACTCTGGCAGACGAGCGGCACTTCACCGACCTGTTGCGACGGAAACTGGCTCAGGCCGGCCGGGTCGAGCGTCAGGTGGTTCTTCACGGCGCCGGAAATGGTGATTTTCTCGGTGACGAAGAGCCGTGCGACATCGGTAATCTCGCCTGTGGTTGCCAGGACCCAGCGTGCCAACTGGTGTGCATTGTCAGGCGTCACCTGATTGGCCGGCATGAACGGCAGGCTGGCATTGCCGGACTTCATCCAGCCGAGACCATTCGGTCCGGTGCCATTGAGGATGTGCTTGACAAGGATGCTTTCAGCATCCTTGTTGCCGGCATATTTGGCAGCAACTTCCTTATAAGCCGGCCCGTTGCTCTTGGCAGCACCCTGGTGGCAGGCAAGACAGCCACTCTTCTGGGCGAGTACGGCGACGTCGGCAGCCGAGGGAGCCGCGCTGGCAGTGCCGCTGAACATGACGAGTGCGGCGAGGAGGGCGGAGAGTTGCAAGGGGGGGTGTTTGAGATTCATGGATGACTCCTTGAAAGGGTATGGTTCAGAATTTGTAACTGCCGTTGGCAAACCACATGCGGCCGGGCTGCGGGTAGCCGTTGGCGAGTGCGTAGTTCTTGTCGTTGGCATTGTTCACGCCGACTTCAACCGTCAGGTCATTCATCGGTCGCATCGGTCGATAGGCGGCCTTCAGGTTCAGCGTTGTGTAGGCGCCCAGCTCAACGGTGTCCGAGACCCAGCGCGAGCTGTTGTTCTCGACGAAGGCGATCAGATCGACGCTGCCTATGGGGCGATAGAGCGCGTGCAGCGTGGCCTTGCGCCGTGGCACATCAGTCAGCCGGGTGGTCGGGTTGCTGACATTCTTCAGGTTGGTCAGCGTGAAGTTGCCACCCAGTTCAAGCTGCGCCAGGACGCTGCTGCGCAGGCCCAGCTCGATGCCGGCATAGCGCACCTCGCCGACGTTGCGGGTCTGGCAGACGTTGCTTCCGGCAGTGCAGGGCAGGTTGGGATTCGGATACCAGCTCTGGATCTTGTCCTTAACGTTGCTGTAGAACAACGCCGCTTCCGCTTTCGTCGCCTGCCAAGGGCTGCCCTGATAGCCGACCTCATAGTTGATGGACTTCTCCGGCTGGAGATTGGGATTTTCGACGTAGCGACCAAATGCCGAGTTGTAGCGGTCGCCCAATGACGGCAGACGTGTTTTCTTCGATACCGTCGTGTACAGACGTGCCGCCGCTGACAGGTCGTAGAACAAGCCCGCCTGCATATCATTGGCGGTCTTCTTGCCCGGCAGCGTCAGCGCCGGAGTGACATCCGACTTGTAGATCTGATCCGGCTTCAGCTCATGATGGCTGACACCGAGCGAAAGCATCAGGTCATTGCGAATCTGGATGTTGTCTTCCAGCGCGTAGGACATCAGCGTGTCTTCCATCCGGTCGAACTTGGCCGGTTTGCCCGAATAGTCGTTCTTGTTGTGACTATCCTTCTTGTAGAAGGCGAACAGGCGCAGGGTCTGATCCTTGAAGCGCGTCGATTCGAGTTCGATCGAGCCGCCATCGGTCTTGTCGTTGTAAATGCTCGCTCCGGTGTTAGCACCACCCGAAAGTGTCGTGAAGCTTGCATCCCTGTACATGTCGATCGCATTGTCGAAGGTATCGTGATACAGCTTGAACTTCAACGTTTCCTTCGTGCCGAGCGCGGTGCGCGTAATTAGATAGAGACTTTCCTTGTCCCAGTAAGGCCACTTCCAGAATTGCGCATTCGAGATGGTCGACGGGGGCTGGCCTTTTTCACCATGCTGACTCAGGTAGCTCAGTGCGTATTCGTCCGTCGCGTTCGGCGTCAGGCCAACCTTGAGGGATGCCTTCTGGTCCTTGCTAAACGAGTTATTGCGATGGCCGCCGTCTTCAAAACGATTGGCGGTGAAATCAGATGACATGCGGAAATAGTCGCTCTCCTGCTGGGAGAGGCCACCTTGTACGTACCACAGGCCCTGATTGCTGCCGACATTGACCTGCGCCTGACGCTCCTTGCCATCGCCGATGCCCAGCGTAACGTCACCTTCGAAAGCCCGCGTCGGCTTGCGCGTCACCAGATTGATCGCACCCGCCATCGTGTTGGGGCCATAGCCCACCGAGGTGAAGCCCTTGGCGACCTGGATGGCGGCCAGATCGGCGGTGGTGAAGCGGCTCATATCGACCGCTCCATCGAAGGGGATGTAAACCGGAATGCCATCGATGAACAGTCCGGCCTTGCTTGTTTCAAAGCCACGGATGGAAACCCTGCGCTCGTTTTTCTGGCTGTGAGTAAGTGTGATGCCGGAAAGCAGATTCAATGCGTCTGCAATATTTTCACGATTGAACTGCTGGATTTCTTTCTGCGTCACCACAGATGCGACTTGATCTTCGCCGATGGCACCGGTCGGCGTGCGCGTCGATGTCACGACGACGGTACCCATGGCAAACAGAGCGGCGCCGTCATTGGCGGCTTGGGCCCAGGCGGTCGGCGCACTGCACATGGACAGGATGAGCGTTGCAAGCAGGGTCTTCCGGGTTTTGGGATAGCCCGAGGGTTGGAGCGGCGGCATGGTGCAATTTCCTTTCTTCGTAATAGCCAATCGGATATAGCGGTTGGTAAAAAAATTCATAGGTCATCTCCCGCAACTTCCGCGTCGGGCATCTGTTCAACAATCATGCCTTCATGCAGATAGAGCACATGGTCACCAAAGATGTCTGCATCTTCGGGGTCGTGGGTGATGAGAATCATCGGTACGTCGAGGCGCTGCTGGAGTTCCGCAAGCTCCTTGCGCATACGCACACGCAGCGCGTAATCGAGCGCCGCAAAAGGCTCATCGAGCAACAGCACACGGGGTTCGGCAACCAGTGCCCGTGCCAGCGCCGTACGCTGCTTCTGGCCACCGGAAAGCTCTTCGGGAAGCTGATGAGACAGATGGCCCAGGTGCAGCGCATCAAGCCAGTATTCGACCTGCTCATGCTTGAAATCACGCGGCGGATTGCGCCAGCCGCCGATCAGCGCGGAGGCGATGTTCTGACGCACGGTGAGGTGCGGAAACAGCGCGTAGTCCTGAAACAGGTAACCAACCTTACGTGCCTGCGGGCTCAGGTCGATGCGACGCGCGCTGTCGAACAGGGTGGTGTCGTCGAGGCGGATCGTGCCGCTGTCAGGACGCAGCAATCCGGCGATGGCCTTGAGCGTGAGGCTCTTGCCGGCGCCCGACGGGCCGAGGATGACGACGCGCTGGCTGTTGGAGCGCAGCTGGACGTCGAGATGGAATTGGCGCGCCCCCGAATGCAGGGTCTTGCGGATGTCGATGTCGAGTTTCATGGCGGTCGGGTATAGGGTGCAGGGCGCGCTCTAGC
>CAZAOQ010000225.1:0-3718 GCA_964486795.1 uncultured Rhodocyclaceae bacterium | reverse complement strand
AAGCGCACGAGGGCGATGTGGTGCGCTTCCAGAGTCCGGCTGGCATCCGTGAGATCGAAATCGATACCATCGTCTACTGCTGATACGCAAGACGCACCTGCAGCGTGGCGGTGAGCCTGTGCACTAAGGCCCTCGCTTCAAGGCATTGCCCGGAAAGGCGCATCAATGCTTGATTCTGGGCGTGCCATGGCTGAAAGGCGCGCCAATGCTTGATCTTGGCGCAGGTCGATATTTCGGTCGACAGATAAATAGCCCGTCTGTCGTCAGGGCCTCTTGAAATTCCCTGCGGCGTCCCCATCTCGGCGGTTGTGATTTTTTTCAGGAGGTTACGATGTCTGTGAACGCAAATACCGAGCGCGAGACGCTTGGCTTTCAAGCCGAAGTCAAACAGCTGCTACAGCTGATGATTCACTCGCTGTACAGCAATCGCGAAATCTTTTTGCGCGAGCTGATTTCCAATGCGTCTGACGCCTGCGACAAGCTGCGCTTCGAAGCGCTGCACAATGCCGGGCTTCTGGAAGACGATACCGACCTGAAGATTCGTATTTCCTACGATGCGGAAGCGCACACGCTGACCATTGCCGACAACGGCATCGGCATGAACCGCGACGACGCCATCCAGAATCTTGGCACCATCGCCAAGTCGGGTACGCGCGAATTCTTCTCGAAGCTCTCCGGTGACCAGAAGAAAGACGCCAACTTGATCGGCCAGTTCGGCGTCGGTTTCTACTCATCTTTCATCGTCGCCGACAAGGTCACTGTGTACAGCCGCCGCGCTGGCGAGAAGACCGACCAGGGCATTCGCTGGGAATGCGATATGGCCGACGAAGGCAGTGGCCAGTTCACCATCGAGATCGTCGAAAAGGCCTCGCATGGCAGTGAGATCACCCTGCACTTGCGTGATGATGCCTGTGAGGGCGCCGATAGCCTGCTCTCCGGCCACCGCCTGCGTGCGCTGGTGCGCAAGTACTCCGACCACATCCTTCAGCCCATCGTCATGAAGAAAGAAGCCTGGGACGAAGAGGCTCAGGCACAGAAGATCAGCGATGAGGACGAGACCGTCAACCAGGCCAGCGCGCTCTGGGCACGTTCCAAGAGCTCCATCGAAGATGCGGAATACCGCGAGTTCTACAAGCACATTAGCCATGATTACGACGACCCATTGACCTGGGGCCACGCCCGCGTCGAAGGTCGCTCCGAATACACCCAGCTGCTCTACATTCCGGCGCACGCCCCGTTCGACCTGTTCGATCGCAACTCACGTCATGGCGTCAAACTTTACGTGCGTCGCGTCTTCATCATGGACGATGCCGAGCAGCTGCTGCCGACCTACCTGCGCTTCGTGCGCGGCGTTATTGACAGCAACGACCTGCCGCTCAATGTCTCGCGCGAGATCCTTCAGGAAAGCAAGGACATCGAGGCGATCCGCTCCGGCAGCACCAAGCGCATCCTGGCGATGCTGGAAGACCTCGCCGAGAATCATCCGGAAAAATTTGCGGTCTTCTGGGGTCAGTTCGGCCGCGTGCTCAAGGAAGGTGTCGGCGAGGACTTCGCCAGCAAGGAACGCGTTGCCGGTCTGCTGCGTTTCGCCACGACACATGCGGATACCGCCGAGGAAATTGTCTCGCTTAAGGACTACATCGGCCGCATGAAGGAAGGCCAGGACAAGATTTACTACGTCACCGCTGATGCCTTCAATGCCGCGCGCAATAGCCCGCATCTCGAAGTGTTCCGTAAGAAGGGCATCGAAGTGCTGCTCCTCTCCGAGCGTGTCGACGAGTGGGTGGTCGGCAACCTGGCGGAATTCGATGGCAAGCAACTGGTGTCGGTGGCGCGCGGTGGCCTCGACCTGGGCACGCTGGAAGATGAGGCCGAGAAGCAGGAACAGGAAAAGGAAGCCGGCGAGTTCAAGGAATTCACTGACCGGATTGCCCAAGCACTCGGCGAGCGCGTCAAGGAAGTCCGCATCACCCATCGCCTGACCGAAAGCCCGGCCTGTCTGGTCGCCGACGCGCATGACATCGGCGGCAACCTCGCGCGCATGCTCAAGGCAGCGGGCCAGCAAGCGCCGGATGCAAAGCCGGTGCTCGAAATCAACCCCAAGCATGCCGTTGTGCAGCGTCTCAAGTACGAAGAAAAACACTTTGATGACTGGGCTGCGGTGCTGTTCGACCAGGCGCTGCTCGCCGAAGGTGGTCAGCTCGACGACCCCGCTGGCTTCGTGCGTCGCATCAATCAGCTGATGTTGGAGATGCGGGGCTGAGAAGCGTAGGTCGGGTTATGACCGCAGGAAATCCCTTGAGGGACGCTACGCTAACCCGACCTACATGTTGTGCGCCTATCTAATGCTTCCCTCAATGCATGCCATGCTCATTCAGGCAGGCACGCAATTCCTTGCCGGTTTTGTCCTGACAGACCACACGCGCCTGCTGGCGCATTTCGCAGCGCTCCTGGTCTTCGGCCCGGCTGCAATCGGGTGCGGGCAGGCGCTTGCGCTGGCATTGCTGGCGTGCGCGGCCTTGCTGATCCTTGCAGTCCACTTTTGCTTGCTGGCGCGCCATGCAGCGCACCGGATCGCGTGCCTGGCTACAGTCGACGGGGGCGCTCTGAGCGTAGGTGGCCGCCGGTAATGTGAACAGGGCGATGCTGAGCAGCAGGGCTGGACGATGCATGATTCGGTCTCCGCAGTGCAGGGCTTCACATCATAGCGCGCATCGTCATCACGTCTGCATTGATGCGCGATACGCCGGTCGGTTATAGTGCCCCGTCTGATTTGCCTGGGGTTCATCGCATGGAAAAGGATGTCGTTGCCGCCAAGCCCGGGGCGGCAGAGGAGCATCGCCTGACGTTGATTGAGGTGATCGACGCGCTCGTTACGGATGGTCTGCTGGAAGCCGCCCAGGGCGAGCAGTTCAAGCAGGAGCGTCGCTATTTCCGGGGTGATGGGCATCCGCTGATCGCCATCGCCGAGCAGAAGTGGAAAGCGCCCGCTACGCCCGAGGGTGTGACCCGCACGCTTGATCTCGAGACGCTGACACAATGGCTGGCGCGCTCGTGCGGCCTCGACTATTTCCACATCGATCCGCTCAAGATTAATTTTGCGGCGGTGACCGAGATCATGTCGAGCGCCTACGCCACGCGCTTCCGCGTGCTGCCGGTGGACGTGCGTCTTAACGAAGTCGTCATCGCCACGGCCGAGCCTTACCAGCGTGTCTGGGAGGCCGAGCTGAAGCCCATCCTGCGCAAGGAGATTCGCCGGGTGATCGCCAATCCCGTCGACATTGCACGCTATCAGGTCGAGTTCTACACCCTCGCCATGTCGGTCAAGAAGGCGGTGATGGCGGGCGACGGTGCGGCGGGCTCGGGTATCTCCAATTTCGAGCAACTGGTCGAGCTCGGCAAGAGCAACCGCACGCTTGATGCCAACGACCAGCATATCGTGCATATCGTCGACTGGCTCTGGCAATACGCCTTCGATCAGCGCGCCAGCGACATCCACATCGAGCCGCGTCGCGAGATCGGCATCGTGCGCTTCCGCATCGACGGCGTGCTGCATCAGGTGTACCAGATTCCGATGCAGGTGCTCACCGCGATGACCAGTCGCATCAAGATTCTTGGTCGCATGGATGTTGTTGAGAAACGTCGTCCTCAGGATGGTCGCATCAAGACGCGCACACCGGAAGGGCTGGAGGTTGAGCTGCGCCTGTCGACGCTGCCG
>CAZAOQ010000224.1:0-3733 GCA_964486795.1 uncultured Rhodocyclaceae bacterium | reverse complement strand
TGCTCGGCTCGCTCGAAACCATGAAGGGCGACAAGGAAGACGGCCACGGCGCCGAAGGCCTGATGACCCGCGAGCAACTGCTCACCGACGCCAATCAGGCCGCCGACTTCGTCAAGCAGACCAACTGCGACGCGCTCGCTATCGCCATTGGCACCTCGCACGGCGCCTACAAATTCACCAAGAAGCCGACCGGCGACACGCTCGCCATCGACCGCATCGCCGAGATCCACGCGCGGATTCCGAACACGCACCTCGTCATGCACGGCTCTTCATCAGTGCCACAAGAACTGCTGGCCGAGATCCGCGAGTTCGGCGGCGACATGAAAGAAACCTACGGCGTGCCCGTCGAGGAAATCGTCCGTGGCATCAAGCACGGCGTGCGCAAGATCAATATCGACACTGACATCCGTCTGGCAATGACCGGCGCGATCCGCCGCTACTTCGTGGAAAACCCGACCAAGTTTGACCCGCGCGACTACCTCAAGCCGGCCCGTGAAGCCGCCAAGAAGATCTGTCTCGCGCGCTACGAAGCCTTCGGCTGTAACGGCCGTGCCTCGCAGATCAAACCGATTTCGCTGGAAAAGATGGCCGACCGCTACAAGAGCGGCGAACTGAATCAGATCGTCAAGTAAGCACCAAGCAAGTACATCCAGCGTCGCCTCACCCCGGCAGCTCCGCATCTGTGGAGCTGCCCCCCCCTTCTCTTGAAGAGACTCCCATGGATACTCGCTCCCGCGCATTCGATGGCATTCGTAGGGTCCTAAGCCACGGGCTCGGTGGCGTCGAATATATCGGCCTGCTGATCATCGCCTGCGCCACCAGCATCGCCATGTATGACGAAGTCATGATCATGGTCGCACTGCGCAAAGTCCATCTATCGGACCTGCTGATGATGTTCCTCTACCTCGAAGTGCTGACCATGATCAGTCACTACTTCCGTTCAGGAAAACTGCCGGTACGCTTCCCGCTCTATATCGCCATGGTCGCACTGGCGCGCTACATGATCCTCGACCTCAAGGAAATGACCGAACTGCGCATGCTCGCGGTTTCCGTCGCCATCCTGCTGCTCACACTATCTGTGCTGGCGATCCGTTACGGTCACGTGCGCTACCCCTATCGCGAGGACAAAGACGACAAGCGCAAACCGTTTGTGCGCGAGTAACTCGGCGCTATAATTTTCGTCTTTCCTGACGGCGGCCCAACAGCGCTCTGCAACACCAGCACCATCACCGGCACCGCGCTTCCTCCTTCCCTGCTTTCCTGCTTCCCATTCCGCCATGACCCAAGCTCTTTTCGAATCGAATATCACCAGCCTGCCCCTGCTTGGTCGCGGCAAGGTGCGCGACATCTACGCCGTCAGTGACGAGCTGCTGCTGATCGTCACCAGCGACCGCCTGTCGGCGTTCGACGTCATCCTGCCTGATCCAATTCCGGGCAAGGGCGAAGTGCTGACCTCGGTCGCCAATTTCTGGTTCGGCAAGCTCTCCCACATCGTTCCCAACCAGCTCACCGGCATCGACCCGGAAAGCGTCGTCAAGGGCGAAGAAGAACGCGCCCAGGTGCGCGGCCGCAGCCTCGTCGTCAAGCGCCTCAAGCCGCTGCCCATCGAAGCCGTAGTGCGCGGCTACCTGATCGGCTCGGGCTGGAAGGACTATCAAGCCACCGGTGCTGTCTGCGGCATTCCGCAGCCGGCCGGCCTCCAACTGGCCGAACAGTTGCCGCAACCGATCTTCACGCCGGCGACCAAGGCCGAGATTGGCGAGCATGACGAGAACATCGACTATGCCACCGTCGAGAAGATGATCGGCATGGAACTCGCATCGCAGGTCCGCAACATCTCGCTGCGCCTGTATCGCGAAGCCGCCGCCCATGCGCGCGTGCGCGGCATCATCATCGCCGACACCAAGTTCGAATTCGGCCTCGATGCCAGCGGCCGCCTCTACCTGATCGACGAGGTGCTGACGCCCGACTCCTCGCGCTTCTGGCCCGCCGACCAGTACAAGGTCGGCATCAGCCCGCCGAGCTTCGACAAACAGTTCGTGCGTGACTACCTCGAGACACTCGACTGGAACAAGCAGGCACCCGGGCCGAAACTGCCCGAGGAGATCCTCACCAATACCACCGCCAAGTACCGCGAAGCGCTGGTCCGCCTGACAGGCCAGTCGTAACCATCGCCGCAGCGGCCAAGACACCACGCAACGCAACGCTGCTGCACGATCAAAAGAGGGGAATGGTCGCCATTCCCCTCTTGCATTCGGGCCCATGACCCGCATCTAACAAGGACAGCCCACGCGGCTTCGGACGTCAACCTTTTCGAGACCCGACATGAATCCACTGCTCGACTTTTCCACGCTGCCGCGTTTCGACACCGTCCAGCCGGCGCACGTCGCCCCGGCGATCAATGAACTACTCGCCGAGAACCGGCGCGTCGTCGCAGGACTGACGCAGCCTGCAACCCCCGCCACCTGGGCCGGCTTCGTCGCCCCGCTGACCGATGCCGGCGAACGGCTCAGCCGCGCCTGGGGCATTGTCAGTCACCTGCATTCGGTCAATGACATTCCGCCCTGGCGCGAGGCCTACAACGCGCTGCTGCCTGAAGTCACGCGCTTCTATTCCGAACTCGGCCAGAACGAGGCCCTGTTCGCCAAGCTCAAGGCGCTGCGTGCCAGCACCGAATACACGCAACTCGACGACACGCAGAAGCGCATCATCGACAACGACATCCGCGACTTCAGCCTTTCTGGTGCCGATCTGCCGGAAGCCGACAAGCCGCGCTTCCAGGCCATCCAGGAAGAACTCGCCGCACTGGAAGCAAAGTTTTCCGAAAACCTGCTCGATGCCACCAACGCTTACGGTGAATACGTGAGCGATGAAGCCGCCCTCGCCGGCCTCCCCGCCGACGTCTGCGAGGCCGCACAGGAAGCCGCGAAAAAGGAAGGCAAACCCGGCTGGAAATTCACCCTGCACGCCCCCTCATTCGGCCCGGTGATGCAGTACGCCGCCGACCGCACGCTGCGCGCCCGCATGTACCGCGCCTACGCCACGCGCGCCTCCGAGCATGGCACGGCCGAACTCGACAACACGCCGCTGATCGAAAAAATCCTCAAGCTGCGCAACGAAGCCGCGCGCATGCTCGGCTACCAGAACTACGCCGAAGTCTCGCTGGTGCCGAAGATGGCCGATACCCCGCAGCAGGTCGCCGACTTCCTCCGCGAAATTGCCGCCAAGGCGCGTCCCTTCGCCGAGAAAGACATCGCCGAACTGCGCGAATTCGCCGCCCGGGAACTCGGCATGGCGCAACTTGAAAGCTGGGACCTCGCCTGGGCTTCCGAAAAGCTCAAGCAAGCGCGTTACGCCTTCTCGGACGAAGAGGTGAAGCAATACCTGCCGGAACCGCAGGTGATCGCCGGCCTCTTCCGCGTCATCGAATCGCTGTTCGGTGTCACGCTGGCGCCCGACCAGGCAGCGGCCTGGCACCCCGATGTGCGCTTCTTCCGCATCGAGCGCGACGGAAAACTTATCGGCCAGTTCTACCTCGACCTCTACGCCCGCGACGAAAAGCGCGGCGGCGCCTGGATGGACGAAGCCATCACCCGCCGCCGCCTCGCCGCCGGCATCCAGACGCCGGTGGCCTACCTCAACTGCAATTTCTCGCCGCCGGTGGGCGAAAAGGATGGCAAGAAACGACCCGCCTGTTTCACCCATGACGAGGCCATCACCCTGTTCCACGAAT
>CAZAOQ010000223.1:0-3742 GCA_964486795.1 uncultured Rhodocyclaceae bacterium | reverse complement strand
CACTCGATGGCACGCATATCGAGATCATTCATACGGATGCCGAGGGGCGGCTGGTGCTGGCCGACACGTTGAACATGGCGACGCGCCAGGAAAAGACAGCGAAGGGCGAAGTTCGCGCGAGCTCGCGTGAGGCACGCGGCAAGCCGGATCTGGTCATCGACTTCGCCACGCTGACCGGCAGCATGATCGCCGCACTCGGCAACCGCTATGCCGGTGTCTTCGCCAGCAGCGACGCACTGGCGGCGCTGGCGGTCGGTGCGGGGCGTCAGTCTGGCGAGCGCATCTGCGTGTTTCCGATGGACAAGGACTACGAGGCGGCGCTCGATAGCAAGGTGGCTGACATCAAGCAATGCACGCTCGAAGGGGATGCCGATCACATACTCGCGGCGCGCTTTCTCAAGCGTTTCACGCACGAATCCCCCTGGCTGCATGTGGATCTTTCGTCGGCGAGTTGCAGCGGTGGCCTCGGCGCCGTGGCCAGCGATCTGACCGGTTTTGGTGTTGCCTGGGGGGTGGCGCTGCTGGCGCAGTGGGCCGCCGACTGATTTACGCAGCGCGCAAATCGTAGCGTGTGGCTCGCACAAGTGCATAACTTTCGTTTATCCTCACCTTGCATACGTATCTCTTCGTCGTGTATTGAACCAACGTTCAACGTTTATTAGGAAGCCACGCTCATGGCCCTGTTCTCCTCCAAGTCTGCTCACCCCCTCGCCGATGGCAAGGAACTGAGACGGGTACTGGATGCACTGGCTGGCATGGACGCTGTCGCAGCGCTCGAAGAAACCAAGGCATGGCTGGAATCACTGGCTCATGCCGAAGACCTGAAAACCGAACAGTGCCTGGAATTGGTTCTGCGTCTCGACGAGGCCACGCTGGCCCATGCGCGGCGTTTGGGGCGCGATTATCTGACCGCGCCGCGCCTGAGTCGCAGCGAGGAATATCGCTTGTGGAACTGTAACTACAGTTACTGGACGCAACTCGTCGCCGCCTACGAATATTGCCTGGACCGGCATCCACCCGGCGACAAGCGCCTCAAGTCACTCGAGCCTTTATTGCCGCTGCTTTATGTGCGCATGATTCTCGCCTATGCGGCAGGAATCAAGTGGGCGCAGTTCCGCTATGGTCCGGCGGAAGTCCGCTTCTGGCTGGGTGCCGGGCGCGTCTATCTGGCGGCGCTCGCCGCGAAGATTGAGCGCAAGCCGCTGCTGGTCTATCCGAACGGCAAGGAAAGCACCGTCGAGCAGGAGTACTTGCAGACGCTGATGCTTCATTCCTCGTCCGTGAATAAATTGTTGCCGCTCGAAGTCGAGATCGCCGAGCGACTGGTCGCCTATCTGGTGCCGCAGCTGGTGTTCACCAGCGAGGTGAATGCCGCCAACGTGTATTGGATTGATGCCAGCAAGCCGCTGCCGCCGACGCGGCTTGCGCGGATCCCGGAGATGACGCCGACCTTGCGCTTCCTGCGCCCGGGTGCAGCACTCGACAAGCTTGCCGCAATCCGCGATGTCATTGTGAGGAGCGGCAAGGTTCCGGTTGATTTGCAGCTCGGTGGACAGTACACGCCAGCCATCGTACTGCCAGTGCTCGACCATCTCGCGCTCAACTGGCAGCCGAAGCCACCCATGCGCAGCCATCAGCGTCACCAGGTCAAGTCGCGCTTATCCGTCATTCACGGCTTCGCGACGATTCACGACCGGCTGGCGAATGGCAAGAGTTTTTTTGCCGATGGCTCCGAAGAGGAAGCATGGATTGTCGATGACGTCAGTGTCGGTGGCATGGGGGCTCAGGTACCGCTCGGTGTCAATGAGTGGATTCGCATCGGTGCCCTGATCGGTATCCAGCCAGCAGGCGGCGATAATTGGCTGGTCGGCATGATCCGCCGTTTTAATCGTGGTGACGGACGTGGCGCAGTGGGTATCCAGACCATCGGCAAGTCGCCGCAGGCTGTCGTTGCCGACAGCGGTGGCCTGAATACGGAATTGGTGCTGCTCGATCTGCCGCCGCTGCCGCAATCTCAGCCGGATGCGGGTATCGATGCGTTGTTGGTCGAGTCGATTACTGTGGACGGCGTTCTGGCGAGCAGCGCCTACGAGTCCAATATTGTCATGCGGGTCTTCGTTGAAGGCCGTATGCTGAACCTAAAACCACATTCGCTGATTGAGCGCGGTGTGGATTTTGCAATCGTGCGCTTTCACGTCGAAATCGTATCGTGAAAAGACCTGCGGGTCGTCCGGCGAGCTGCCGGGCGACCCGCAGTTGCAGCGTATTTTCAGCGGGGAACGATGCTCTTGTCTGCTGTCTTGACCGCATCGCCGACGGCGAAACCTGGCTCCTGCGCGAATTCGAAGCTGCGCTCCTCGCCGTTCTCGAAACGTACGCTGACAGCCCAGTAGCGGGTTGCCTTCATCTTTTCCTCGATCTTGTGACCTGCGTAGGCACCACCCGCAGCACCGGCGATGGTGGCGAGATCCTTGCCCGCGCCGCCACCGACCTGATGGCCAAGGACTGCACCTGCGACGCCACCAGCGATCACACCAAGCGGGCCACCCGTCCCCTGTTTTTCGCCGGTCTTTACGGCAATCACCTTGCCGCATTCGTTGCAGATTGCGGCGTTTGAGGCAGCAGGTGCGGTCGCAGGGCTTGCGGCTGCGGTGGGTGCTTTAGCTGCCGTGGCGGCCGCCTTCTTCGCGCTGTCGTAGCGGGTCTTGGCGGTGGTCAGCGCCTTTTTGTATTCGCTATTGGCGTCACGCTTGCATTGCATGCGCGTGCTCGACGATTTTTCCTCGTCGCAGAGTTTCTTGTCGTCGCTGTAGCGTTCGCTGGCGGCTTTTTTGTCTGCGTTGTACTGGATGTCGTAGGGTGCCGTGGCGACGGCAGTGGTTTTGGTCTTGGCCTTGGTCTTGGCGGCGACATCGGTCACGCCGAGCATGAACAGCAAGCTCGCGGCGCAGGTGAGAGAAAGCGTCTGTTGCATTTTTCGATTCATGTTGGTTCCTTTGTGGAAGGGATCGGGATCGGGGCGAGTTTCTTAAAGGCCGATGATAGTCTCAGCGGCGGTATCTGAGCGTGATGTCGTGTTTTGTGCTGGGCCGCTATTCGGAGAGGCGCGCCAATGCTTGTTCTCCGGGCAGCACACCACGGAGAGCCGCATGCTGCCTTGCTCTCCGCATAGTGGCTATTAGAAACCGACGAGATCATCGACGGGCAGCGTCAATGGTGTGCCGGTGATGCGTTCCAGCGATTGCCCGATGATCTCGACATTGTTGTCAAAACCGCCGTGCGATGCCTTCTCGGTCTTTTCGCTGCGGCCGCCACCACCGCGCCGCGTGATGATTTTTTCCTCGCGACGAATGTTGAGACGCTCGTGCAAGCGGGCGTTATCTGCGGCGGTGCGCCAGTTGACGAGGCTTTCCGCCGTGGTCGATGCACCGTCCCACCCCGCGTAGTGTGGATCGAAGCTGTTTTCGAGGCCGAGGATGGGGACGCGCGGATCGCTTTCCAGTGCATTGGAAACAAAGTAGAGCAGGGATTTTTGATAGATGTAGGCGACGTTGTCATCCTGCTCGACCTGGTCGCCGAGGATGTCGAGGTGCAGACGACTCATGATTTCGGCATGCGGTGCATAGTGGCGGTTGGCGAAGTCGATGCTGCACGCCGGAGCGTAGAGATGCATCGACTTGACGTGGTCATTGAGGTTTTTCTGGGCAAGATTGTCCAGCAGGCGGCCGAGGATGATGGAGCC
>CAZAOQ010000222.1:0-3765 GCA_964486795.1 uncultured Rhodocyclaceae bacterium | reverse complement strand
GCGGCGCGGGGCATTTCTTCGACGAAGTACACTTTGCGCGGACGCTTGAAGTCGGCGAGGTCTTTGGCGCAGCCGTCCATGATCTGCTGGCTGATCTCGTCTTCACTGAGCATGGTCCATTGGCTCTTGATGGCGAAGACGACGGGAACTTCGTCGAGCATGGCGTGTTTCTGCGCGACGATGGCGAGTTCGTCGAGGACGCCCAGGCCGAGTAGGCCGTGGATGAATTCTTCGACCTGGCGGGCGGAGACGTTTTCGCCACCGACCTTGAGGATGTCCTTGTCGCGATCGGCGAAGTAGAAGTAGCCGTCCTCGCCGAGGCGCGCGGTATCGCCGGTTTTAAACCAGCCGTCGGCGGTGAAGGCGCTGGCCATCGCTTCCGGGTTTTTGTAGTACTCGTAGAACATTTGCACGCCCCGTGTCCCGCGGACCCACAGGTCGCCGTTGATGCCGGGCGCGCAGTATTGGCCGGTGGCCGGGTCCATGATGGCGAAGTCATAGCCCGGTGCAGGCACACCGATGTTCATGTCGGGTGAGTCTTGCAACAGATCGGAACGCGTTGCGTGGGTGACCGTCTCGGTCATGCCCCAGGTGGCGAAGGTCTTGACGTTCCAGCGCATCTCCACCATATGCATCTTGACGCCGGTCGACCAGGTTTTGTAGAAGTGCTCGGGTACGGGTTGGGTGGCGATGGCCTTGAAGCAGAAGGGGATCATCGAGGCCCGCGTGACTTTGTGCTTGAGCGAGAGGTCCCAGAACTTGCTCGAGGAAAACTTGGGTTGCAGGACGATGGTGCCGCCGGTCCACATCATGGTCCAGAAGCTCCAGCTCTGCGCGTTGACGTGGAAGCAGGGCAGGAACACGAGGTAGACGTCATTGCTGTCCATCAGCAGGTTCTGTGCGCCGCTGCGACCACCCCACAACGCATTGGCGTGGGTATGCACGACGGCTTTGGGACGCGAGGTGGTGCCGGAGGTGTACTGGATGCCGACCGGCAGCATGGGCTCGGCCGGGCGCATCGGCGCCAGGTTACCGTGCTGGCGCAGGGTGGCGAAGAGCGGGAAGCCGTGTGCTGCTTCTTCTGCGCTTGGCGCTTCGCCGGAGTTGTCTTCGGTGACGATGAACCAGCCGATGTTTTTGGCATTGGCGGCAAGCTCTTTGGCGAACTTGGGTTGGGTGATGCAGCCGACGGCACCGGAGTGCTCGGCGAAGTAACTCAGTTCATCACCGATGCAGCGTGTGTTGGTGGTGACGGCGACCGCACCGACGATGGCAGAGGCGTACCAGGCGATCATCATCTCCGGGCAGTTCTCGGCGTGGATCAGCAGCTTGTCGGCTTTCTTGACGCCCTTGGCGAGCAGGCCGCAGGCGACCTGGTTGGCGGCTTCCCAAAATTGCTGGTAGGTCCAGGACTGGCCTTCACCTTCCTTGGGTTCCCAGATGAGGAACATTTTGTCGGGGGTCTGATCGGCCCATAGCTTCATCAGCCAGGGCACGTCCTTGCCGGCGAAGGTGTAGTACTCATTGGAGTGGCGGGTGTCGAATTGTGGAGCGGGTGGCGTCGTCACGGTCATGGTCGGCTCTTTGAATGGGGAGGACGTTTTTTGTAGGTTGGGTTAGCGCAGCGTCCCCCAAGAGGACTTCCTTCGGGGCGTAACCCGATGTCATCGCAAGGAAACGTCGGGTTACGCTGCGCTAATCCGACCTACGGTTCTGCGGTTGTGATTCCAGCGGCTACGAGCTGAATGAGCTGGGGTACGATCGCCCCGGTCAACGCTGCTCGCTGCCAACGACCCACATCGAGAAGAACTGTGCGCCGCCGCCGTAGGCGTGGCCGAGTGCCTTCTTGCAACCGGGCACCTGCCGCTCGCCGGCCATGCCGCGCACTTGCAATGCTGCTTCGGCGAAGCGGATCATGCCGGAGGCACCGATTGGGTTCGACGAGAGCACACCGCCCGAAACATTCCACGGAATGTCGCCGCCACGGTCGAGTGATGTCGCACCCGATTCAGTGAGCTTCCAGCCTTCGCCGACATCGGCGAAGCCGAGGTTTTCCAGCCACATCGGCTCGTACCAGGAGAACGGCACATAGACTTCGGCCATGTCCAGATCCTTGCGCGGATTGATGATGCCGGCCTGCGCGTAGACTTCTTTGGCACAGTCGATACCGGCTTGCGGATTGACTTCCTCGCGCCAGGGATACATGGTCGGCTCGGACTTCATGGCGGTGCCGAGCACCCAGGCGGGCTTGTTCGGCGACTTTTTGGCGAGGTCTTCGCTGCACAAGACCATCGCACAGGCGCCGTCGGAGGATGGGCAGACTTCAGCGTAGCGGATCGGGTCCCATAGCATCATCGAGTCCATGTAGTTCTCGACGGTCAGGCTGTCCTTGTCCTCATGCATGTGAGCATGCGGATTCTTCAGGGCGTGGGTGCGATCCTTGAATGCTACCTTGCAGCCGATGTCCTCGGGCGCACCGGTGCGCCGCTTGTATTCGCGGATGATCGGGGCGAAGAAGCCGCCGGCACCCGCGTTGAGGTGCGGTGAGAAGGGCTGGCGTGTCGACAATGCCCACATGGCATTCGACTCGGACTGCTTTTCATAGGCCACTGTGAGCACACGCTTGAAGACGCCGCTCTGGATGTGGCTGGCGGCGACGATGGCGGTTGAACCGCCGACCGAGCCCGCGGTGTGGACGCGCATCATCGGCTTGCCGACGCAGCCCAGCGCATCGGCCAAATATAGCTCCGGCATCACCACGCCTTCGAAGAAGTCGGGTGCCTTGCCGATGATGACGGCATCGATGTCGGCCCAGGTGCAGCCCGCGTCGTTCAGTGCGTTCTGCGCCGCTTCACGGACCAGACCGGCCATGGATTTTTTGATCTTGGACTTGTAGCGTTCGGACTGGCCGATGCCCACGACTGCACATGCGTTACCCATGTTATTTGCCCTCCAACACAGCGACCAGATTTTGCTGCAGGCACGGACCGCTGGTGGCATGCGCCACGCCGCGATTGGCCTCGCCCTTGATGATGCGCATGGCGACCTCGCCGAAGTTACTGAGGCCGGCCGACATCATGATGTTGCCGGCCAGCGCGCCGCCGGACGGGTTGATGACCGTGCTGGCATCGAGACCCAAGGCCTGCTTGAGCAGCAGCTCCTGATGACTGAACGGTGCGTGCAGTTCGGCGACGTCGACCTTGCCCTTGGTCACACCGGCGGCTTCGCCGGCAATCCGGGTGGACATCGAGTCGAGCAGATCGCGTGAGCCGAGCTGATGCGCTTCGATGCGATGGTCGATGCCGGTGATGTAGGCGTTGCGCTTGTGGAATTTCTCGGCGACTTCGCGCGTGGCGAGAATCACTGCCGAGGCGCCATCGGTGACCGGCGGGCAATCGTGCTTGCGCAACGGCGAAACGAGCATCGGCTCGGCCAGCAGTTGTTCGATCGTGTAGTCGCCCTTAAGCTGCGTGCCTGCCTTGCTCTTGGCATTGCGGCGGCTGTTCTGCACGACGCGCGCCATGTCGGCTTCGCTGATCTTGCCGTCGTCGAGCAATGCGCGGGCCTGCAGCGCGGCAAGGCTGATGCTGTCCGGCCAGAGTGGTTGTGTGTAATAAGGGTCGAGCTGCAGCGAAAGCACGTCGGGCAGGTCGCCCTGCGAGCACTTGCCGAAGCCATACACCAGCGCAGTATTCGCGTGGCCGGTCTGGATCTTCAGCCAGGCTTCGTAGAGCGCCCAGGCCGCATCCATTTCGACGTGTGATT